>NZ_JBMPZA010000006.1:27500-74373 GCF_049368575.1 Priestia sp. 40 | reverse complement strand
AGTGTGGTGGTAAGTGATGGCCAGGGAGGCACGGCCATTTCCACCATCACGATTACGGTTCTGCCCGTAAATGATCCACCAGTAGGTCCAGTGGTAGTGACGTTGACCACGAATGAGGATACAGCTGTATCTAGTCAAATTACAGCGTTTGATCCAGATGGGGAAGTACTAACGTATGCGTTACAGGATCCACCGACCAATGGAGTGGCAGTGGTCAATGGTGATGGAACGTTTACGTACACGCCAAATGAAAATTATACTGGAAATGATACGTTCACAGTCCTAATAAGCGACCCGTCGGGTGCGTTCATAGTGACGAATGTACTAGTAATAGTCACGCCAGTGAACGATGCACCAGTGGTGCCAGACTACGCGTTTGTAATTAATGAAGATACGAGTTTGAATAGCCAAGTGGTAGCAACAGATGTAGACGGAAACCCACTGACGTACGGGTTACTCATAGGTCCAGTGAATGGAACGGTGGTAGTAAATCCAGACGGCAGCTATAGCTATACGCCAAATGAGAATTATAATGGAGTAGATAGCTTTAGTGTGGTGGTAAGTGATGGCCAGGGAGGTACGGCCATTTCCACTATCACGATTACGATTCTGCCGGTAAATGATCCGCCAGTAGGTCCAAACGAAATTGCGATTGTTACCCCTGAAGAAACACCTGTTACTAACCAAATCGTAGCCACTGATCCAGATGGAGAAGTACTGACGTACACGTTACAGGACCCACCAACAAATGGAGTGGCAGTGGTCAATGGAGATGGAACGTTCACGTACACACCAAATGAAAATTACACTGGAAATGATACGTTCACAGTCCTAATAAGCGATCCGTCGGGTGCGTTCATAGTAACGAACGTACTAGTAATAGTCACGCCAGTGAACGATGCACCAGTGGTGCCAGACTACGCGTTTGTGATTAATGAAGATACGAGTTTGAATAGCCAAGTGGTAGCAACGGATGTAGACGGAAACCCACTGACGTACGGGTTACTGGCAGGTCCAGCAAATGGGACGGTGGTAGTAAATCCAGACGGCAGCTATAGCTATACGCCAAATGAGAATTATAATGGAGTAGATAGCTTTAGTGTGGTGGTAAGTGATGGCCAGGGAGGCACGGCCATTTCCATAATTAAAATTACGATTCTACCAGTAAATGATCCACCAGTAGGTCCAAACGAGATTACGATTGTTACCCTTGAAGAAACACCTGTTACTAGCCAAATTGTAGCAACTGACCCAGATGGAGGAGTGCTCGCGTATGCGTTACAGGATCCACCGACCAATGGAGTGGCAGTGGTCAATGGTGATGGAACGTTTACGTACACGCCAAATGAAAATTACACTGGAAACGACACGTTTACTGTGCGTATAGCCAATGCAGCAGGAGAATTTATCATCACAAACATATTTGTTGTTGTTATTCCAGTTGAACAACCACCTACTGTCCCAAATTATTCGATTACTACTCCTGAAGATCAATCTGTAACTGGCCAGGTAGTAGGAAGCGATCCGAATGGGGATTTGCTCACTTATCGTTTAGGCACTTCTCCAGTCAATGGAAGCGCCGTAGTAAATATAGATGGCAGTTTTATATATTCACCTAATTCTAATTATGTAGGTCCAGATTTATTTACGGTTATTGTAGAAGATTCAACAGGTCTCACAGCAGTGTCTATTGTAAATGTTACAGTTATCGACGTGAACAGTTCGCCAATTACAAGTGATGTTATCCTTCAGACTATAGAAAATGTAGCAATTAGTGGGCAAGTTTTTGCCACAGATCCAGACGATAATTTACTCACTTTTAGTTTATCGGGTACTCCTTTTAATGGAACAGCTGTGGTAAATCCAGATGGTACCTTTTTATATACCCCAAACCCTAATTTTATTGGTTTGGATTCTTTCACAGTGGAGGTAAGGGATAGTCGTGGAGCTAGTGCACAATCTCTTGTAACTATCAGTGTAATTCGAGTGAACCAACCACCGATTGTCGTAGATTTATCACTCTCAACTGTACAGGGTCAGTTTGTAACAGGGCAAGTTCCTGCCTTTGACCCAGAAGGAGATCCACTAGTATATGGTCTAAATTTAGCACCGCTTAATGGTACTGCCATTATTAATTCAGATGGAACATTTACGTACACGCCGAACCCAAGTTTTGTAGGAACAGATTCATTCTCTGTTTTTGCCAGAGATCCTCTTGGAAACCAGGGGTTTGGAACTATTACTGTAGAAGTTCAGTCTCAAGATTTACCGATTAGCGCTGAAGGGCTAACTTTAACTACTTTACCAAATCAACCCGTGAGTGGGTCTATTGCCACTGTGAATCCAGCAGGCTCTCCATTAAGTTATGCTGTAGCCATTCCGCCATCAAATGGAACTGTTGTATTAAATCAAGATGGAACTTTAGTTTATACGCCAAATTCTGGATTCACAGGAGAAGATATCTTTGATATCGTTGTTATAGATTCAGCTGGAAATCAAAGTATTGCTAATGCTGTTGTGACAGTAGTAGTAGGAGACAGGATTTCAGTGGTAGATAGTGAAATAACGACTTTATTCAATACGCCAGTTTCTGGGCAAGTAAGTGCTACAAATTTGAGTGGAAACCAATTGTTTTATACGCTTACGTCTAATCCAAATAGTGGATCTGCCATAGTTAACCCAGATGGGACATTTATCTATACGCCAAATTCTGGATTTTTTGGAACAGATCAATTTAAAGTACTTGTAAGCGATGTTCTTGGCAATACAGCTGTTGCAACTATTTCTGTTGTCACTCAGGGGCCGATAGAACAGGCGCCAATTTTAGCTAATCAAGCACTATCAACAACCGAACAGCAGCCTGTAACAGGAAGTATTGCAGCTATTGACCCACAAGGAGAAGCATTAACTTATACCTTACTTGGCGGACCAGTGAATGGAATTTTAATACTAAACCCAGACGGTACTTTTACGTATACACCAAATCCAGGATTCGTCGGTACGGATTCTTTTACAGTGTCTGTTCAAAATGAAACGGGTTTAAATGCAGCTACTACGGTTCAAATAACTGTTACACAATTGGCTAATCAAATTGTAGCCAGTAATACCATTGTTCGAACAGTAGAAGGGCAGAGTGTAAATGGTGCACTTTCAGTTCGAGATCAGCTAAATAGGCCACTAACCTACAGCATTAACACTCTCCCTGCTTATGGAACGGTTATCTTAAATCCAGATGGAACGTTTGTTTATACACCAACTCCTGGTGTGAGCGGAACTGATCAATTTGACGTTCTGGTTCAAAATGATCAAGGAGATCAAGCAATTGCTTCAGTTTCAATTATAATTGATCCGGTTCAAAGTACTATTACACCACAAGACATCACAGTACAGACTCAGCAAGGTGTAACTGTCTCAGGGACGATATCGGCCACTGATCCTTTTGGGAGACCAATTAGATTTTCTTTAAATGCATCTCCATCCAATGGAGCAGCTGTGGTAAATGCAGATGGAACGTTTAGTTATACACCAAATCCAGCATTTTTTGGCGTAGATAGTTTTACTGTGTTAATTCAAAATGACAGAGGCGATTCTGCAATTGGTATTGTGCGGATAGTTGTTCAAGAAAACCAAGATAGCATTGTTGTTACCCCTCTTACGCTTCAAGGAGTAACGAATCAACCTGTTACCGGTCAAGTTACGGCAGTTGATGCACTAGGTAATCCATTAACCTATCAAATTCAGAGTTTACCTGCAAACGGAACAGTGAATTTTAATCCGGATGGTTCATTTATATACACGCCAAACCTCGGATTTACTGGAATAGATTCTTTCACAGTAATTGTTACAAATAATCTTGGTCAGTCAGCAACAACTAGTGTTACTGTTTTGATTCAGGGAGTTGATGATCCAATTACAGTTGAAAATCAACTTTTAACCACACCAACTGGTCAAATTATTGAAAGCCAAATCATCGCAACAGATGCACTTGGAAGACCTCTTACCTTTGCTGTGGCTACCCCACCAACAAATGGAGTACTTGTACTACGATCAGATGGAACGTTTAGTTATACACCAAATTTAGGGTTTATTGGTCAGGATCAATTTGTGGTATCTGTAAGAAACAGTGACGGACAACAAGCGTTTTCAATTGTTACTGTCAATTCTACCGCAAGTAATAATATAATTACTCCAGGAAATAATACCTTTGCTACTTTGCAGGGTGTTCAAGTGGTTGGTAATATTCAGGTAACAAATTTGCTAGAACGTCCATTAAATTACACACTAGCAACAGCTCCTTTAAGTGGTAGCGTAACCGTTGATTCCAATGGAAGGTTTGTCTACCAGCCTGCACCTAATTTTGTAGGAACAGACACTTTTACTGTATTAGTACGAGATGATTTAGGAACAGAATTACTCGTAGTGGTAACAGTTGTAGTAGGCAGAGACCCTCAGCCTCCTAATGTGGTAGGGCAAGTAATTAAGTTATTTGTTAATACCCTTACTACTGGTCAGCTCATTGCTATTGATCCAAATTCTTTACCACTAACTTATCAAGCTATAACAGGTCCTCAAAACGGCCAGTTTAGAATTAATCAGAATACAGGCCAGTTCATTTATGTCCCTAATGTTAATTTTGTGGGGACCGATACGGTGATTATAAGAGTTACTAATTCGGATGGAGCTTCAAGTGAAGCAGCACTTACTTTCATCGTGGAAAGAAGAGTGTCGCCGGCACCCACACCAGTTCCTGGTAAATCTAATACTAAAAAGAAATCGTTGCGAGATCCACGCAAAACTAAATCAAAAGGTAAATGTCCTATAAAGGTATCTGATCAATGTATAAAAGGAACCATTAACAAGAAAATATGTGGTGAAATCGATGCTTGTACAGTCAAAAACCTACCTCTTAAATATCAAATCGTCAAAGGGACGAAGAATGGTAAATTTAAACTTAATACGGAGACAGGCGAGTTTATTTACATCCCTAACGTAAACTTTATAGGAGAGGATTCAGCTGTTGTGCAGATAGTTAGTATAGAAGGAGAATCGGTTCAAGTTACTATTAAATTTGTTATAAGAAAATAAGTAACAGTTAAAAAGCTATCCAGCAAGTCATTTGTTGGATAGCTTTTTGAATTAAGATTCACGATGTTTTGTACGTAACGAGCATAATTGAATGTATAGAAATGGTAATAAATAGCTTGATTTAATTTTATACATGAATTGAGGTGATATTTGTGTATAAAATTTTTATATTAGGAAATTATTGTTCTGGTAAAACTACACTAGCTACACAGTTAAGTGAAAAATTACATATACCTATCCATCATTTAGATTTGTGGTTTAGAGAACCTAAAATGAGAAAAATAACGCAAATTCGGCAAAGAAAGAGATATTTTAAAAAAAGGTTGGAAAAGGTGTTAAATACAGCAAGTTGGGTTGTTGAGGGATGGGGGATATCTTGATACATATGATGTACGTTTTAGTAAAGCCGATATTATTATTTTTTTAGATGTTTTTCCTCAAGAATCAAAAGAACGATTTTTAATAAGAGAACAGAATAAACAAATGTATATAAAAATAACTGAAAAATTGACTAAACAAAGTTTTTATAAAATAGATAAATTTCATCAAGAAAATCGACCTATTATATTGGATCTTTTTCAGAAGCATGAAGGAGAACCAGGGAAAAGCTTATTTCACATTGCGAGAAAATATAATTTAGAACAATTACTTGCTACATTAAGAAATGGGAAATACGGATAGAAAAAACGTTTACCTATAGGTAATTTATAAGTTACTGAATTACTCCATTCCTTTTTTCAAGCGTTACTTATTTGCCCCCAGATATGGAATGTGTGCTAACACGCTTCTTTTTTACGTACATATGTATTTATGATGAATGAAAAACTCTTTTATAGTTATGGAAAATCGTTTACATAGAGGTTATAAAAAGTGTTTTGCTTTTTGTTGTAATATAGGCATTCTATAAATGTAGTGGCTTTAGATAACTTTCTCTGTAATAAAATAGTGTACAGGCTGTAGTAGCAAAGAATTTTCAATAGCTTGTACACTGTTAGTTAGTTTATGAGGATATATTGAAGATACTACTTGTCATAACTCTGTTCGCATAGTATTTTCAACAATTCTATTAACAGGTTATTAAACGGTCAATGGTTTTCTAAGGAGTTAGTAATAAGGTCAACGCTTGTAAAAAATTTTGTATAAAAACAGCTGTATCGTTATTGGATGTTGTTACATTGACACCTTTACTGTTTTTAACGATAACTCTTTGTCTATTTAATTGAAGTGACCTTGCGGTCTGAGAAACTTCTTGTAAAAACAGCCTCATCGAATTGGCATCGAGACCTATTGAAAGTAAGAAAATGGTTAATATTTGTATGAAGCTTTGAAGAAATATGGTTGTCTGTGTATCTGTTGCAGTAATAGTAACATCACAGGAGTTTTTCACAAGAATGATTGAATCAGAAACTTGATCACTGAGGATCTCTTGTCTTGTATCAGTTTCAATAAGTGCATTGTTATATCTATTGGAACAAAAATAATTTTTCTCTGCACATCTTGTTTTTTTACAATTTTTTTCTTCTTTTCTTGAAGGTTTGGAATTTAGACAACTACAGTAGCACTTTCTTTTTTTAGAACAACTCAAAGTGTAACCTCCTTTATATGTTTCTATTATATTAATATGAAAATTAAGGAGGTTTGCTTGTATACTTGTCCCTTTTCTTTTATATATTATAGGAAAAAAGAGTAACGTTTAATTTAATAGTGTTATTCCGCTTAATAAATCATTCCAAACAGAAGTATTGGTGCAATTATCTCGCGAAACTTGAACCCAACAAATTTTGTCTTCAGGTGTTCCAAAATTCATGTCTTTTACTCCATGTAATTCTTCGTCAACAGTCTCAACTAACAGAAGGTTAAAGTTACCGTTAGTCATGTCTGTTAAAATTGATTTTAAGTTAATTACGTCTTCGTAGCTTGTGGGCATCCATTCATATCTTATAAATAACGTACGTTGACTTTGCGCGATTTGATTAAGAAATGTTTGAATACGATGATCTAATCTTATTTTATAAGGTGGATATTGGGCAGACCAGTCTTGATTAGGAATCATGGGAAAGTCGTGGACAGAGTCAATGTTATATTTAATATCTGTAACATAATGAGCTCTTATTGATTCAGAAGTTCCTGGTTTAAAAATAGGATATCCGTTATCATCCATATAATTAGCGAGTATGTCTTTTTCAACTATGTTTTCTACTTCCATAAAACCTTGAAACTTATTTCTTAATAATGTATTTACATCAGGGAGATAAGGAGATTGCATCCAATCGAGGGGAAACGAATGCTTTCTCAAGTTGCGACGTTCCGAATAAAGTGCTGGCCCACACCAGCTTCCTAAACCAGCTATCAAATGATAAGAGCCCTTGATATCTTGTAAGTTTATATTAATCACTCCTTTATTTTCTTACATTATTAATATATATAAAGGGATTTTAAATTGCTTGGACAATAAAAAGTATATTTATGAAAATCACCTTTTTGAGAGAATTATATGTCGAAAAAGTTATTTATAATTTATATTGAAATTCAAATTCTTAACGTCTTATATGTAAAAGAACATGACAATATTATAGATTTGTCATGTTTTCTTATTGGATATGGGTTTACGTATTAATTACGGTAGTGACAGATAACGTACTAGTTGGAGTTGAGGTAGAAGTTGCAGAGTGAGTAACAAATTCTACAATTACAGGTGCTCCAATCGTTACAGCATCATCAATGTTTAATGCTGTAGTAGATAAAGTGTAGACATTAGTAGGTTGCATGACTCCATTGATATATATATTAGCGTAAGAATTAGCTGTTACATCCGGCAAAGCTGTGATTGTTGCTCCTACATCATCAATAAAGCTTCCAGCAGGTATCGACGTGACTCCTCCTGCAACCATTGGGGCCGTTACAAATGTTGTAAATCTTGCTGGGGTAGGAGCCACACTCGTTGCTGTTGCTACTGTAATATCTCCAGCAATTGTACTAGTGGCTGTAAAAACAGGTTTAATAATAGGCATATGTCTTATTCTCCTTTCGAAGCATAGGATGTAGAAAGAATGTTAATATCCCCTCTATCTATTAATAGTCAGATTTCTATTATTTGCCACGGTCAATAGTCTATAGAGGTAGTCCAAATTTTAAATGGTGAAGAATCTTTTTACTATTTAGGTCTTTTGCCGTTTCTAAATTAAAGTAGAAGAATAATAAATAGAGAATTAGCGTTGTTTTATATTTCCTTTAACGATTTCAAAGTGTATTCGTAAAGAAGCACTTTAAAATTTTTAAAAAAGAAGAGCGATAAATAATTCAATAATTAAGAAGGGAGGATCATAAATGCCAATCGTTAAGCCCTTTATGAATTCTTTAAGGTTTAGTAGCACTGCAGGAGCAGGAATAGGTACTGGCGCTACCTATAGTATTCTTGCTACAGCTTTTACTACTGATGGAGGAACAGCTGCTACAGTTTTTCCAACTGCTCCTGCTTATTATAATCTTTATATTAACGGGCAAATTCAAACAGGTGATACTTCAACAGTTACTACTAGTTCTATTACCATTCCTGATGGAGACACCCTTGCATCTGCTACCCCTATTGTGGTTGAGTTTGTTGTAAACTAACTAATGTATTCTATTTTTTAGCTGATTTCCCAACTGGGGAAGTCAGTTCTTTTTTTTTATGACTATCTTAGAATTTATAAACTTTTTTATACTTCCTTATTAATTAACACAAATTGGATAATAATAGGAACCCCTTTTGAAGGTACTTCTTCTGTGAGTAAAGTTAAGCTTCCTTTTTGAATTTGATAATTAATATGAGGCTGTAGAATACCATTAATAAATAAATTGATATAAGAAGCTTCTTCAGGTGCCAATATTTCAGTGGTTCCATATTGAGCTATCCCATCATTATTGGTATATAGGCGTTTTTGACCATCTGAAAAAGTAAAATATAATAAATTAGTGGAGGGAATTAAATCTGAGAGTGGAGGCCCTTGAGGTCCTTGAGGTCCTTGAGGTCCCTGAGGTCCTTGAGGTCCCTGAGGTCCTTGAGGCCCCTGAGGCCCCTGAGGCCCTTGAGGCCCCTGAGGCCCTTGAGGCCCCTGAGGTCCTTGAGGCCCCTGAGGTCCTTGAGGTCCCTGAGGCCCTTGAGGCCCTCTGTACTTTTGATTACAGAGGTTATGGATGGAACAAAATACCAATATAGATTGTGAATTGGAAACATATACAGAATGGGGTGATCTGTAACAATGAGCTTTTCGTTTCTTTTTTTTGTAAGAGATCTTTTTACAGAGAACGTATCTACGTATCAAGTGTCAATACCTCCTTTTATTGTAATTTCATCTACCTTAAATCGGTGAAGGGGAGAGTAGACATACAAGAAGGATAAAAGAAGAAAGGTAACCTTGAGGTTCTTTATACATTAGAGTAGTTAATTATAACTTGACCTTTTATAGCTGTTATAAGGAAAAGATGAAGAAATATTACTCTAGCGACTTTTGTCCAACATATACATTCACACGTGTCTTCTTTATCTGAAATGATTATATATAGGTTTGTTAACAAATATTAAAATAACTGTAAGTTTTTCAGTTGTTTCTTCAAATAGAACTTCCAATACTTATGGTATTCATTTACTTGGTAAATGAGCGCCTAATGATAGTATAAGTGCTATAGAATCTATAACCTAAGAGTGAATCCTACTGATAACTAGCATCATCCGGGCTCATTGTTTAGGAGCATTATCGATACAATTTTTACCTCTTCATCCACCAAGTTTATTAAGTAAATAGGTTTCACTCTAAAACGCCTTAACTACATAGCGTATACAGGATGTAGTTAAGGCGTTAGCAGGAACAATAAAGATTTGTATTGAATGTATATACAAATTGTATAAATGAGGTGATAAGGTTGGGGAAATTGGATAAGTACGCTCGGCAATCAAAAGCGAAAGAACCAAGTAAGGTTCTGCCCATTCGGTTACCTGAAAGTATATATGAGCAATTTCGACAACGTTGTGAAGAGTTAGGGTTATCTATGTCTGAAGCTGGATATTTGCTCATTAAAGAAGAATTAGAAGATGGTCTATACAACGCCAGTACAAATGAAGTTGCTGCAACTACACAGCGAATACAAAATCGTATACATCGTGAAAACACTTCGTATACAAAGGAAAATACAGATAAATCCCCTTTTTTTTCTACTAGGTGGACATCAATTAATTATGAAGTGGAAAACGAATTACCTTGTCCTCTATGTCACCAATGGTATAGCAAAGCGAATTTTTCTCGGCATGCCAAAAACCATAGTGCCACTACTAAAGAGCTTTTAGAAAACAATGAAGATATAGTTTACAAAATGATTAATGAACGTAAACTAACTCTGTAAACAGTTTATTATATGTATTTATATAGGTGTGGAGATTCACCTTTTGATTCCAGAAAGACACCTGAGAGGGAACAAAAGGTGAATGTTCTAATTGTTAAAGTAATCATGCATGAATGCATTTTCTATTCACCAAATGGTGAGGGGGTGAAATTCTGCAATTAAAGCATTGTATTGTACTTGAATTTTACATCTTTGTTTACGCCTTAAACTTCACTACTACTGTTTCTATTAGCTTATCAAACAACCAACCTCTGCGAAATTTCTACTCTAATTTTCTTATCTCTACATACAAATAATTCCTTTAACGTGTTGTTAACCTGAAATTAGATAGTCGAATAATCACTTTTTTTATGAAAATGACTATTATTGGACAAGCACACAAACATTTTATAAACAAATGAATAAAATAGTATATAAATAAAAAAGGAGTGATTATTATAAAAAGCTATCGTCACCATAATAAAAACGATGAAGTATATTATGTAGAAGCTGCTTACCCATCTAAGGGTTCATATAATAAGAAAAAAGAGAATGAAAAATTCTTTGTTGAAAATCATACAATTGAGGGTTCTGGAACCAATTTAACAGGAAATATCCCACTAACTATTGCAGTTCCTGCTAATGCTATAGATGTAACTGTTTTTGAAGACTTTACTAGAAACCATAACAAAACGCTTCTTCAGTTATCAGCTGCAGCTACTGGCGTTGGTGTAGCTACTGGTCTTACGGTATCAATTTTTGTTAGAGGATCTAGACTACCGATCTCAGCGACTATACCTGCAGGCTCTACAAGAGCTTTTCAAGTTGAAAACTTTGAAAAATTAACTGTTTCGAATCCTTCTGCTACTACGGCTGGAACTTTAAATGTCTTTATCCAAAAAACATTTTGTATTGGTTGCAGTAATCAAAATAAAAAACCGAACAAAGGTTGTTGCTTCTAGAACAGTAATAAAAAGCCACCTTGCACAAAGCAAATTGTGCAAGGTGGCTTTTTATTACTAGAAAATCTCAAGTAGTTTACTGCATCTATATTTTAGACATTCTGTAAAAAAAGAAAAGGGCTATTAACCCGAGAGCTAATAGTCCTTACTCATTATTTAGTTACAAGTAATTAGAGTTAGAATTAAATAACTTAATTGTAATAACTTTTACTGCACTTACATTTATTTTTAGCATAGTCTTTTTCGTAAAAGACAACTTTATCTTTGCCATAATCTTTTTCATGTTTGTCTTTGCATTTATCTTTGCCATGATCTTTTTCGTGCTTGTCTTTGCATTTATCTTTGCCATGATCTTTTTCGTGCTTGTCTTTGCATTTATCTTTGCCATAATCTTTTTCGTGCTTGTCTTTGCATTTATCTTTGCCATAATCTTTTTCGTGCTTGTCTTTGCATTTATCTTTGCCATAATCTTTTTCGTGCTTGTCTTTGCATTTATCTTTGCCATGATCTTTTTCGTGCTTGTCTTTGCATTTATCTTTGCCATAATCTTTTTCGTGCTTGTCTTTGCATTTATCTTTTTCATCTTTGTTCTTACGAAGGTCATACATCGCTTTTAAGCAGTGCTTACTTTCATCATTTTGATCATAATAAAATTTAGTCAAATGAATTCCCTACCTTTGTTTAAAATTGGTGTTTCTATATATTCTATTTTCAAACAGAAAAATTGCTTGTACATTGAGGTAAAAGCAGCATAAAAAAAGCATTTATTGATATATTCCTAACTCTTTACCCCATGTTGAAATTTTTTCAAGATGGTAACTTAAAAGTTCACCTTCACGGTTATCAGCAATCCTTCTCAGTTGAGTGTGAAGGCCTCTTTCCAAGGTTCGCTGGAGATAGGCCATTTTATAAAGAATCATAGGGTTTGTTTTAAAGGTAATTCCGTGTTTTTTCATTTCAGCCACGTATAGACCCACACACTGAGTACGTATTTTCTCTGCATTTGGTTGCCAGTCTTTTCTGAAGCCTAACAATAGTTCCACTAATACAACCATGTCAAACCATACTGGAGCGTATTTGGCTGACTCCCAATCAATGAATTGAATAGGCCATGGTGTATGTCCAGTAACATTTTTGCTACATATATTTTGCATGTGTAGATCGCCATGCGTAATAGCTAATCCATTTTTAGTTAATTCAGGAAAGAAATCCGGTCCTTTATTGTATAGCTTAATTAATGATGAATAATAAGGTTTTATAATATGGCCAATACGATCATCTTTCATTGCTGCATGCAATAGGTCAACTGTTTGATTCATAGATTTGGCCCTATTCTTTTTTGTAGCAGTATAAACAGGTAGCCAATCTCTCCAAACGTTTTCATTCTTTTTAAACCTATTTTCAAAAGTTTGACCATGAAGTTTAGCTATACTGGGAATAATATATTGAAAGTGAGACGGAGAGAAGGTCAATTGTCCACGTATTTGATTAACAAATTCCATAAAGACCCAGGTTTCATTTTTGACTGTTTCTACAAGATAAATGCGAGGCAAAAACTCTTTTAAAATGGGGTAAGATTTTTTGTAAATATTAATCTCTACTTCATTTTTGTAGGCTGTCGAATTGTAGACCTTAAAGATAATTGGATAATAACCATTTTTTCTTTGAAGCAGTAATTTATATATACTACTTCTTTTTGTTGATTTTAAACACTTAATTTCTGAAGGGATAACTGTAATTTTCTCACCCATCGA
This sequence comes from Priestia sp. 40, assembly GCF_049368575.1. Classification (NCBI taxonomy): domain Bacteria; kingdom Bacillati; phylum Bacillota; class Bacilli; order Caryophanales; family Bacillaceae; genus Priestia; species Priestia sp. 40. The sequence goes on along the minus strand of NZ_JBMPZA010000006.1, from coordinate 61,214 downwards.
ATAAGAAAGTTTTTCTGCTATTTTTAAATCTTTAATCTGATAATAGAGCGCCTTAAGATCATACATAGTAATCATTCCTTTCGCTTACGTTTCCACGTATTAACTAAATGAGACCATGCGCTTCTGAAAAATGGCATTGGATCATTCCATGCAAATAGAGCAAACTCTTTTTGACCTTGCAGCCCCAGATAAAAATCTTTGAATGTCATTTCGGAAGTTTTTTTCTTTTGAAGGAAAGTAAGGTAATACCTTATAAGGTAAATCCATTTAATACCGTCTATTTGATTCAATCTAGGCTCTGGGTTTTGGTTAGTGAGGTATAAATAATAGGTGTAGGCAAAGTCAATACCTGAGGGGCCTGTGAGACTATGGGTAAGCCAAAAGCGAGGGTTTATTTCAATGAATTTATAAATTCCATCTCTTGGATCCTTTTTGAATTCAGCCATGCCTATGCCTTTGAGCTTTATTTCTTCAAAAAATGGGAGACATATATCGATAAGTTCAGGAACTCTTTTGCTGACGATATGAGCACCTGTTCCAAATTCGGCAGGAAACTGATGGTTTTTTTGTAAGGAGAATAATGCAAGTAGTTCCATATTTTCATTATAGAGAGTAGCTACTTTATAAAAGCATTGATTGTCTCCAGGAATCAGTTCTTGAATAACTAATTGTCCGCATTCTCTATAAAAACAATAATCATTCCTTAACTGCTCAGGAGTATCAAATACAATTGCTTTTTTGTTGATTTTCTTTCTGAACTCGTGGCCGAGAACAGGTTTTAAAATACATGGGAATTCAACATTTAAGATAGCCTCTTCAAGTTCCTCTTTACTATCTATTACATATGTTTTTGGACATGGAATATTATGCTTGACGGCGAGCTCGTAAGTTTTGTTTTTATCAAGCACTTGCTCAACTAAATTATCATCAGGTAATAAAAACAAGAAGTAATTTAGCAATTCGTCTCGGTTTTTGGAAATGAATTGTACGTAGTCATCTGCTCCTGTATACAAGACAGGTTTTGAACCAATTTTTTTAGAGAGGTTAATTAAGAAGTTTAATAGTTTCTTTTCCTCAGTTACAGGACTAGGGCATATACTGCAAGTAGCTAGGCGTGATTTTCCTATTTTATATGGTTTTTCTGTGTCAAAAGCGTAAACATTAATACCTTTTGCTGTTAAGCTTCTAATAATGCCAATCCCGTTAGCGCTCAAATCAAGAATAACTGCAGAGTGTTCATGGTTCATACTTTAATTCATCTCCCAAAAATCAGTGTACAAATGTTTTATTTTTCCTACCATGCTGTCTACAGTTAAGTGGTTTTTAGCATGGTTTTTCGCAGTTGTGCTCATTTTATTTCGCACTTCTTTATTTGTAATGAGAAATTTTAATGCATGTGCTAGCTGTTCAGGGTCCCCAGGTTCGACAATAATACCTGTTTTATTATGCTTTATCAGCTCAGGAATTCCTCCGCAATTTGTGGAAATTACAGCAGTACCACTATGCATAGCTTCAATTATTGAAATGGGTAAGCTATCATTGATTGTTGGAAGTACAAAAATGTCAGTTTTATTTAAGAGTGAAGGTACATCGTCTCTAGAACCTAAAAAGTTTACCATTGATAAACCCAGAGCCTTTTTCTGTTTTTCTAATTTCTCTCTCATTTGTCCATCACCGACGATTAATACCTCTACATTGGAAGTATATTTTTTTAGACGTGCCAGTGCGTCAAACAGATAATTATGTCCTTTTCGAGGACCAAGCCTAGCTACGCATGTAATAACTAGCTTTTGTGAATCCTTTTCTTTTCCTTCCCTTTGGTTCACTGGATAATCAATTCCCGTAATAACTGTAGTGATGTTTCTATTTTTTGCTCCTAGCTTTATTAATGGTTCACGAAACGAATCGCTTAAAACAATAATATGACTTGCATATTCTATTGCTTTACTTTCAAGCTCCGTAAAATATGCTTCTTCTACAGACGACTTTTTAATGATGTTAAATTTGAGTCTATTAGATGTGAACATTCCATGGGGCGTGTAAAATAAGGGTTTATTATAGAATTCATTAAATCTTCCCAAGATATTTGCTGTAAATAAATCTTGTGCATGAAGAATATCATATTTTTCTAAATTTATTGTTTCGAGCATTTTTTCATATACATATATAAGTCTTTGATGATTTAAAATTCTGTCATTGTAACTTCCATAACGTTTGGTAAAAAAATGTTTTAAATTTGGGGTAGCAACTTCTCGGAATTGCTTTACTTTTGACATTGAAAATTGATTAGGAGAAATAATGTCTACTTTATGTCCTTGACTTTTTAAACCTTTACTTAAAGTAGAGATATAATTCGACAGTCCACCCACGTGAGGGAAGCTCCAAAAGGTAGCAATTAAAATAGAAAATTTCTTTTTCGAATTTTTTCTTGAAGAGCTTCTTCTTTTCGAATTTTCTTTTGAAATGGTTTTTCTAGAAGAGCGCGACTTAAGTCCATAATATTGGTCTAACGTGTCGATTAGATAGGGGTAGGGAAAGGCAATTTCATGGTTCATTTCCAAACCCTCCTTATAATTTCAAAAGCTTCAGCATAAGGTACGCCAATGCTCATGCCTCTTAGCCTTCCTAAGTACTTAACACCTTCATAAGAACGAGGATGAGGGAACGATCTCATTTCGAGATCATAATGTTTAAGGGCATTAAGTTTACTTTCCATGGTGGCCGTAACATCTACAAAAAAATTTGGTTTAAATGTCTTTTCACAAGAGAAAGCACCCCATTCACTCGACGAAACGGTTTCAAATGTAATTAATTCTATGGGGGAAGTATATGGGAGTGGTCTAGTTGCAGTTAATACCGCCTGAAAAGTGATCTGATGATCTCTATTTAGATCTCCATAGTGATGTGTAAAAATCTTGACCGGTTTGTATTTTTTGATAAGCTGCTCGATTTCTTTCGTTAATTCGTGAAGAGGAATCATTTCTAGTTCCAAATTGACATGCTCAAGAAATACTACTTCTTCAATACCAATTTCTTTATTAGCAAGTCGACCAAATTTCTGAATATGATGAGCTTCTTCCTTTCTGCCCAAAGCAGTAATTACCGAAATTACTTTATACCCTTCATCTACAAATTTTTTTAAGGTTCCTGCGGTTCCTAATAGTTCATCATCAGGATGAGCCCCGATTACTAATATACAATTGCTCATATCTGTGCCTCCTGTAGCTTTTTCTTCTATACTTGTACTATAAACAATATATGAGCTTATCCAGATATTAGAAACCGTCATTGGCGGAGAATTAAAAATTAGAGCTATACTAATTAATATAGAAGGCATATTTGTTGCTTCTTTCATTATGTAATTTTAGTAGTAAGAAAAAGTAGAGCCATAAAAGAAATAAGACCTATTGCTAAATGCCAATAGGTCTTATTTCTTTTTTAGGTAAAATTAATACTTAGAGTTTAATTTCCATAAATTTATAACTCTCATTTCTTTACAAGTATCCTTACAAGAATCATGTTTTTTATGTTTCTCACACTTTTTACAAGGATTTTTATGATCTTTCTCTTCCAAAGTCCAATCTTCTTTATACTTCATATCAATATTCACCTCTTTCATTACTATAGTATGTAACCGTTGGTAACAGGAGAGGGTGCTTGTCTTGGATTTGAACAAAAATTTTTCGCGAACTTATATGTAGATGGATAAGTATACAAGCAATTTATTTATAAACGAATAGAATAACAAATGGGGAAGGAGGAACAGAATGGGAAAATCATATTTTCATTATCGTAGTGATTATGATAGGTGGGATAGGCTTCCGAAAGAAACTCTCTTTAAATGGCACAATAAGAAAAAGTATCAGCTGCTGAGTAATAATAATGTCCAGCTTGTTCCGTCTAACAGCGTTAAAAAATTAGACTTGTTGAATGATAAAGCATTTGGGCACTCTTCTCAGAAATTAATAGGAGAAAAAGAAAATGAACTTATGAATTTTAAAAGGTATAAGGTAGTTGGACAAGGCAAAGATGGTGTTATTTATCAATTGACTGATAATCGATGTGTAAAAGTATTTTTTAAGGAAGAGGTATATAAAAAAGAGTTAGAAGCAATAAAAGTGGGGCAGTCGTCTTTTATTATTCCTCATCTCTACGATTATGGACCAAATTACATAGTCATGGAATATATAAAAGGAATTTCCTTGGCAAAACATCTGAAAAAAAATCAATATATAGAAAAGGCTTTGGTTGTACAATTGATAAGCCTCTTTAATGAATTAAAGAAATTAAGTTTTCGTAGACAAGATACGGAATTACGGCATGTTCTAATAACTGAACAGGGAAATTTAAAAATAATTGATCTTAAAAGAGCTTTTAGTTCTAAGCGACCTACTCCTATTAAATTACTAAAAGATTTGAAGGGATTAAACTTATCAAAAGAATTTTTATCTCATGTTAAAGATATTCAACCTTCTCTTTATCAAAAATGGAGAAATTTTGATAAAGAGTGAACTCCTTAAGAAATATTTGAAATCATTAATTGTAGCAACAATAATTGTGTTTCTATAAGATTATTGTTGCTACAGGTTATAAAATAAAATCATGGTTATGCCACCTCTTATAGAACATAAGTATCCACGTTATGTTCTTATATTAGGTATCGGTTATTGTATAAGTTGACTGATCACCGACAGGGAGGGTAGCAATGACAATATTAGTGGCACCATCAATGACAGAGACTACACTATTTTCTTCATTCGTTACGTGAATTTGATTATTGGCTGCGTTAACATCAACCATAGAAGGTTGTTCTATGACAGGTACTATTCCAATTACAGCATTTGTACCTGCATCAATGACGGAAACGGTATCACCATTTTTATTAGCTACATAAATACGATTGTTAGATAGGTTAGCCCCTAGGTCAGTAGGCTGATCACCGACTTGCACTGTAGCCATTACAGCATTCGTCAATCCATCAATGACAGAGACTGTATTTTTAAATTTATTAGCTACATAAATACGGTTAATATAGGGATGGACATCTAAATTAATTGGGTGGGTTTCTACAGGTATTGTGGCAACAACAATATTGGTTGCACCATTAATGACGGAAACAGTATCATCCCCAGCATTTGTGATATAAACTCTATCCGTGTAGGGATTAACCCCTACACCTGAAGGCTGACTCCCAACTGGAATAATTCCAATAACTGTATTTGTACCTGCATCAATGACGGAAACTGTATTATCACCTTTATTAGTCACATAAATACGATTAGTAGATGGATTGCCATTTACGTTTGCTGGCTGACGTCCTACATTTATAGTGGCAATTAAATCATCAGTTAATCCATCCATCACAGAAACCGTATTGTTATCCTCATTTATTGTATAAATTTGATTAGTAGATGATTTTCCTTTTGGAGATAAAAAATCACCTGCAACATGCACAACCTTTGCTTTTTTTCCCATTTAACTCAACTCTTTTCATAAATACTGTTAAGAAAATTGTTGAAAACATAAGGCACTTACCTTATGTACAAATATATGATGTTAAATTTATTTTATTATCTTAAATTTTTAGGCGACAGAGATGGCTAGTACAGTTAACCTAAGATAGAAATGCTACTGTTTTTATTTAAATGAAAATATTGGTGAGTAAAAAATCGCTTCAACAACATGTGAAAACAAGGGGGAATTGTTTCCTTTTAGGCCATTCCTGCATATGTTGTTATGAATAACGACCTTATATAGAAGGAGCGATTAATATGAGTGATTCACCTAAAAAACCGGAGATTGTTCCAAATAAGTTAATGGACTTATTAGTAAACGATGTTTTTTCTAAACATGGCATAGATAAAGAAAAAATTAAAGGAAACCTATCTGAAGAGAAGAAACAAATGCTTAAAGAAATGGTTGAAGATTTGTCAAAACGAGTGGATGAGTTTGTAAAACAAACAAATGCTACCAACAAAAAAAAATAAATTATATTATTTATAAACGCCGTTAAATAGGCGTTTTTGTTGTTTTTTAAAATGGTTGCACTCAATGGTCAATTGGCCCAATCCTATTGATTGGTATGTTCATATATTAATACATACCATGAAAAAGGAGTGTTAGTTATGTCATCTAAAAAGTATTATTCTTACGATGTAAAGAAAAAATGCAAAAGCAAACATAAAAAAGATGATCCTAAGAAGCATTGTAAAGATGGCTGTAAAGTAGATCACTATGAAAGTGAATCTACGGAATATGATTACTATAATAGTCGTGAGAGTTTCGAAAGTAGGGAGAGTTTTGAAAGTTTTAATGCAGAAGTAGTTCAAGAGGCAGATCAACTTTCTTTAATTGACCAAGAATCAGATGAATTAATTTGGATCAAAGATTCTTGTGATGTTAATGTCACTACAACAGATACTCAAGCAGCTATCGGTATTCAAGTGGCTATCCAAGTAGCCATCGCTATTGTAATCCGTATTGCCATCGGCGATACTGTTCAAAAAGATGGTGTGCTTCAAGACTTATTACAGCTATCTGAAATAGAGCAAACAAATAAACAAAAAATTTATATTGAGAATTCTAAAGACGTAGAAATTACAACGACTGATACAGACGTGGCTCTTAACGTTCAAGTATTGTTACAAGTATTAGTAGCTATTATTGTACTTGTCGATGTTCTTTAATTAAAAATTAAACGAGGTGAGAAAAATGGGTGAAAGAAAATGGAGAGCACTAGACCATTGTGAAAATAAACGGTTCAGTGGTAGAGACGTATGGCAAGAAGCTGATCAAATAGCTGCTACTGAACAAAAATCTTTTGAGAAAATTATTGTTAAAGATTCAGAAGGTGTTAGAGTACAAACGACAGATACTCAAATTGCAGCGACTATTCAAGTAGCTTTACAGATAGCTATTGCAGTAGTAGTTCGTATTACAATCGGTGATAATGTGCAAGGAAACAGCGTCGTTGAAGAACTAAAACAATTCGCTAGCATTAAACAAAAAAATTCTCAAAAAACAATTATTGAAAACTCTACAAATGTAAATGTTACAGCTACTGACACAGATATCGCTGTAAATCTTCAAGTACTATTACAAGTATTAATCGCTATCTTAGTTACATTAGACATCCTTTAATATGTAACTAACCTTCTGAGCGTAAAAACAAGGAAGGGAAATTATTGTAATCCTATATAGGAAAACAGAATAAACAGGGAATTTTATTCTGTGAATGCATTTAGCTAAATTTATTCGTGCGTGTTTTAGTAAATAAAAGAAAGTAAAAAAGCCTTCGCGTTTATAAAAGCGAAGACTTTTTTATTAAATAAAATTGAATAATATTCTTAATCCGAATAAGCAACTCCATTAAAACTTTCTGGTCCAACTCTCACAGTTCCTAGGATGTTACAAGTGATGAAAGCTGTGTAAATTAAAAGATTAGAAGCTGGCTTTGGTACATTAAAATCTGAAGCAGTAAACGTAAAAAGCTGTGGTCCTAAAAGGTTAATATTCAACGCCTCCGATGAAGAGTAGACAACTGGGTCGTTAAAGGCAGTACCTCTTACAATAGTAATTGTAACAGTAGTTGCGACAGGGAGGAGTGGTAATTGGCAAGCTACAGTACCACTTAATTGAGTACGAATAGCACCTGTAGCACTTGTAACGTTGAGGCCAATTTGACCGAATAGACCTGGATTAGAGAGAAGTGTAATAGGGATAGAAATAGAGTTAGCTATACTAGCATTTTGAGATGTTCTAGAATCTAATAATATCGTCATGGTATTTTTAACCTCCTTTCTATGTACTATTACTATATGAAATGGTGACCTGTAGTGATTGGACAAACTAATTACCTTATAGTGTTATTTAAACTGTTATTAATTAGATTAACATCTGATTAAGGATTCTTTTAATGAAAAAGTGTTCGAATTTAAACCATACATACTGAGAGATACACATAGAATGATCATATGTAAAGCAATAAATTAGGTGTCAGGAAAACAGCTTAATGAGGCCTCATGATGGCTAGAATTTTTAAAGGCGGAGGAGTATATATGAAGGATATTCATTTGTTTTTAATTGGATATGTAAACTCAAGTTCGATAAAAAAAGCTATAGATTCGGTGCATCTTATTAATAATCGTATAGATGAAATTATTATCTTGGACATACCGGAGACTTTAAACCAATTAGGATTGACTTTTGAAGGTGCAAAGACAAAATGTATAAACTTACTTGATAATGATTTAGGGTTAACATTAAATCATCACATTCAATCACTGTCTTGTGAATATGTCATGTTCTTGTATAGTTATGATTATTTAGATAATAGTATTACGAAGCATCAATTAGCATTAGATGATGAGAAAGTTGTAATGACTTACGATATCACAATTAATAATAAAGTTATACAGCGACCGTTTTTGTCAAAGGCTTCTTTTCTCCAACAACATCCCTTCTCTTTGAGATGCCACGTTCCATTTAAAGAATCTGTTCTTCCATCTTGGCTTTTAACAGTAGATGAACTATCTATCGCTTCTTCACCGAATAAATTGGTTAATCAAACATTCATAGATAAAACCAGTAGTAATCTTCAAAAGTTAAATTTTATAGAGAAGTATCAGCAAAAGTTAGAGAAACAGAACTTAGCTCCTTCAATTGCTGTTATTATAGCTAATTATAATATGGCTAATTATGTAGGGATAGCTATTAACTCGTGTATTCTGCAAAGTAGTCTTCCAGAACAAATAATAGTAGTTGATGATGGATCAAACGATCATTCCCTAGAGATTATAAAAAGTTTTAAAAACACACCAGGTTTTAGGTTTCTTAGTAAAGATAATGGTGGGAAAGCAAGGGCTCTTAATGCGGCTCTATCATATGTTGAAACAGAATTTGTCATGGAGTTAGATGCCGATGACTGGCTAGACCCAGATGCATTTTACACTATAAGAAGATGTTTAGAAAATTTAAAGGAAGATGTAGCTGTTCTCTACGGTAATTTAAGAGCATGGAAGCAGAATGGAGAAGAAAATATAAGGTATAAAGGGTTAAGGAAAGGACGAGCGATTCTCAATAGAAACGACCTTCTTTCTTATGTATTTCCCTTAGGACCTCGCATCTATCGTACGTCGACTTTAAAACAAAATAACGGGTTTCCTTTAATTGATTTTGAAGGAGGACGAATGTATGAGGATGTAAGTGTATTAAATGATCTAATAAAAACACATCGATTGTTATATAAGGATATGACAGTTTATAACGTAAGGGAACATCCGTTAAGTATCACGAAAAAAAATCACTCCAGTTGGAGTGATTTCTTAAAATACCTTGACTAGTTTACGCAACCGGTGAAATTTTAATTGAAGTAATTGATGGAAGAGCAATAGTTAAAGGAAGAGTAGTTCCGCCATATCCATATCCCACAGTTTGAAGGATTGTAATAAGGCCATTTGTTACAGCAGTGATAATTCCTTCAACAAAGCCATCTGCTAGTGCGATTTCGACTGGTGTACCAATACGCTTTGTTAATTCAGCTACTAAAGTACTTTCAAACATAGTATGACTCCTTCCTTAAAGTGATGATACTGTTTCAACTTTAGAAAGTGGGATATAGTTTAACGATCCGTCACTTTCAGCAACTGCCACGTAGTCTGATAAAACAGCAAGTAAAACACCTGTAATGGTTTCATTTGGTGTAGATAGTTGAACTGTTTGATTAACACGATTTTTTAAGTCGTTTCTAATCGGGGCTGAACCAGATGAAATTGGTAGTCCTGCTAATATGGAGAGAAGATTTCTTAAAAGATCACTAGCAGAAGTAGTAGTAGTACTTACAAGACCCGTAGTAGTGTTTAAGATATCAGCTGTAGTCGTATTAACGGTATTTAAAAGGCCAGTTGTAGTTGTATTAACAGTATTTAAAAGATCTGTTACGACAGTAGTAGGATTAATAGTATTTAAGGCGTTAGTTACAGTAGTAGCAGGGTTGACAGCATTTAAAAGGTCTGTAGCAGAAGTAGTAGTTGTGTTGACTGTTTGAGGTAATGAAAGCAGGTTTTTTAACAACGCTGCTCTTGCTTCACTTGATAGTGCCAATAGAATTCATCCTTTCTTAAAGCAAAGTTTTTGCATTATTATCTATGTTTTATAATATGCTTATCCGATTTTAAGGTGCTCGGCGGTTTACCTAATTTACTTAAAAATCCGCCTTTCTTATACAGTAGCAAGAACTAAATAGTAATTAAGAGTGTTCTTTATATTTTAACGCTAGCTGTTCCATTACGTGTTTATGACGATTAATTACAATTTTGTTTTCTTCTTTTATAAAAGAAGCATATTTTTTGCTCCCCATATTTTCATGTATCCTTGATAACAAAAGGGGCTGAGGGATGTATTGTAAATCGAATATTTGAATGATTCGTAACCATAAGTCATAGTCATGAGTATAAAGAAGTGTCTCGTCAAAAAGACCCACATGGTCAAACACACTTTTGTGAATCATAATTGAGCAGCCGTTAATAATATTTCCTTTGCTTATTCTAGTGATAAGATCTAATTTATTTAACGTCTGAATACCTAAAGGCGGACTAATAATTCGTCCTCTATAATTGATGGCGTAGTAATTTGTGTGACTAAAAAAGGCATTATGAGTTTTCATCGATTCTAGTTGTATGGCGATTTTATGATGATCATAAATATCATCAGAACTAAGCCAACATATATAATCACCTGTTGCTTGCTGAATTCCTACATTTAAAGCACTCGCTGTGCCACCATTTTCTTTTGTAATATAGATGATTTTATCTAAATAGGGAAGGATTTTATCCGTATGCTTAGTAGATCCATCATTTACTACTATAATTTCAATATTGGTGTAGGTCTGTTTAGTTAAACTATCTAGTGCATGATCGATATAAGAGCAATTAAAGAATGGCACAACAATAGATACTTTTGACATATTCACTTCTCCTTTCAAGAATTAAAAATCTGTGATTATGTTTTTAGGGAAAATAACAATTTTTAAATTTACATCGCATTTATTAACATATGTAACACGGTTTACATATGAAATAGAAGTTTATTAATTCTACACGTAAAGGTGGAGAGGGAAAATGAATGTATTATTCGTGTTTTATGTTCCAAGTGGAGGAGTAGAAACGTTAAATCGTCAAAGGTGTAAAGCCCTTAAAAAGTACAACATTAATGCTCATTGCCTTTATTATGAAAATAGAAAGAAAAGCATAAATGACCATGGGACCCAAACGTTTGTAACGAATGAAGACCATGAAATTAAAAAAATACTTGATGAAGGAGATTATAGTCTCATTGTCATTGTCTCAGATTTTCAAGCTCTTCCTCGGTTTAGATCGCTTGGATATCAAGGGAAAATGATTATTGAAATACAAGGGTACGGCCCAAAAAGTACAGCAAAATCTGCTCTTACAGATGCTATACCTCTTGTCACTAACTATGCTTCAGGATTTCTTAATCCCAAGACTCCTCATATCGTGCAATTACTAGATGAACTCTACCCCTCATTTCCAAAGTTTAGTTTCAACAATTGTTTTGATACTAATCAGTTCTCCTATAAAGCTGTACCTACTAGTCATCAGCCTAACGTTCGCATGGATTGGGCGAATCGAAGATAACAAAAATTGGAGAGAGTTCTTAAAAATCGGTAGCGAATTAATCCATAATCACAATTCAAACATACGATTACATATGTTTGAAGACCCTACTCTAAGCGAAGCTAAGGAAAGAGGTCAATTTGAAAAATTAATTAAACAGTTAGATTTAGAAAAACATCTTTTTCTTCATGCAAACGTTCCGAATGATCAAATGGCCGTTTATTTTTCCATGATAGGGGAATCAGGCGGGTTTTTATGCTCTACTTCAAAGGTAGAAGGAGCCCCATATTCTCTTCTTGAAGCGATGAGTTGTAAATGTCCGGTTTTAACCACTGACTCCGATGGCGTAAGAAGCTCAATTATTCATAATAAAACGGGGAAATACTATACATTAGGTGACGTTACCGAAGCTGTTAAAGAGGCAAAGGAGTTAATGACGGATTCTCAGTTAAGAGAAAAGATACGTAAAGATGCTTTTGAGCACGTAAAAGTAAATTTCAACCCAGATTTATACTGTGTGAATTTTATTTCAATGATTCAATCACTTGGACTAAACCTCAGTAAGTAAATAAAATACCAGATATTTTCTAGTATCTGGTATTTTATTTTTCTTGATTTTCTGTGTTAAGTTTTTCTGCTTGTTCGTAAAGCGACAAAAAATTAGTAACCATTTTGTTAAGGTCCCATTTATCTTGAGCCCACTCTTTTGTACAAGAAGCTAGCTGGTTTCGAAGTAAATCATTTGCAAGCAAATACTTTAATTGCTCATACAGTTCATAAATATTTCCTACAGAAGAGACTAGCCCGCTCCTTCCCACTTCAATCATTTCAGGTAATCCAGCTGTATTGCTAATAAGAACAGGAAGGCCTGCAAGCTGGGCTTCCATAACAGAATAAGGCTGAGTATCGTGAATACTAGGGTGAACAAAGATATCGGCTTCTCTAAGGAAATGAAGAACATTATTCGAGGCACCTAAAAATCTAACTTTATCTTTTAGATCTAAGTTTGTGCATTGTTTTTCTAATTCCCCTTTAATTTCGCCTTCCCCCAGTATCCAGCATTCCCAATCCTGTCTACCTTCTTTTAAGAGAGCAAGGGCATCTAGGAGGTGATGAATGCCTTTTAAATAGACAAGCCTTCCCATATAAAGGATAATTTTTTTACTCTGCTTGGGTCCGATAAGTGGCTTCTCCATGGCATCCCCAAGGAACTGTTGATTACTAATTCCATATGGAAAGGTAACAATTTTGTCTGAAGGAATAGAAAAATTATCTGCAATATTACGAGACATCCATTCGGTTGGACTATGAATGAAATCACTGGCTTGATATCCTAACTTCTCAATCACCTGGTGATATTGATATTCAAATGTAGCTTCTATTTGTTCGTCTGTTTTATGAGGGTGCATGGTTTTGAGTGTGAAAAAGATATCACGTGATAAATTTCCAAGAGCACTAGTAACAAGTGGAATATGAGAAGGTTTAACTCGATTTATAGCGTTTGCTGCTGTGACATCTAGCGCATGTATAAGGTCATATTGCTGAAGGTTGTAATATGCTGCGGAAAGCTCTAAGCTATAACGAAATAATTCAGTGTTGTATATCCAACTCTTCATTGGAAGTGAAGGAAGCTCAGTAAGCAATTTTTCTTCAATATAGGGAGAAAGAACAGCAATATCTATTTCTGGTTTTTGTCCAATGATTCGATATTTATTTAAATCAGGGGTCTGGCTAAGGATATGAACTGTATGACCTGACTCTTTCAGTGACTGTTGGAGTGATGATACAAATGTCCAAACGCCTCCGGTATAGGGGAGTGGGTAATAGGAAACTAATAAAATCTTCATTTTATAATCATCCTTTAATTATTTTCTCTCTATTCAATAGTAAGAGGAGAAGAATAAGAATTTTCAACGCCTAAAGCACCTCATTGAGTATGAGAAAGAATTATACTTACAACCCCAGGATCAGGTATCTTATAATTGGTAGGTAAATTAGTTTTTACTTCATTTAAAAACTCAATTAGATTTTCATCAAATAACGAATCCTTATTATTCTTCATGTATGTCCCTTCTTTTCTCAAAATTGATATATGCTTAAATTTTTATTATTTTGCAAATTCCTATCTATATAATATGTCCAAAATTTTTAATTGGCACGGACGAGTGCACGCTGATAGTAGATAAATATAATAACAATTTTTGCAAATTCTTTTTTACAAAGTTTGTTTATTAAAGTTTCCATACAGATTTGTATGTAATAAACTTTACACATTTCCATGTAAAGTTTTTAGAGTGAAAGATAAACTTGTGTCCTAATAATACGTTTCATTTATTAAATGAAAGTAACGAGTGGAAATACTTGTAATAAAGACTAAATAGGAGGGTGTAAGGAGTAATCATAGAAGGATAAACTCACCTAATCTTGTGAAGGATTTGATTGTGATTTACTTATATATTTTTGCAGCAGAGGGCGGTAATGAAACTCGATAGTTTTCATTTCTTCTCTCATCTCATTTTGGTATCTACTGGTGCCTGATTTTTCATGAGAACGAAATTTTGTGAGTGCTTCATCATAATAATGGATTTCATAGCCATTGACAAGCATACGAAACCACATCTCATAATCATGAGTATAACGAAAATCCGGAGAGAAAATCCCAATTTCATCAAAGATCTTCTTTTTTATAAGAATGGTACATCCATTTATAGCATTATACGTTAAGTAGGCATTATACACTTCTTCTAAATTAGAAAAACGTTTACAGCACCAAGGTATTAAAACTTGGTTATCTTTATTAATATAGTCAAAGTTAGTGAAGCTGGCATCTATGTTCCTTTGCTTCATAAAGTTTAGTTGTTTAGAAATCTTTTCAGGAACAAAATAATCATCCGAGCTTAGCCAGGCTATATACTCTCCTGTAGCAGTGAATAAACCAGTATTTATTGCAGTAGCCGTCCCGCCATTTTCTTTTCTTATATAAACAATTTTATCTTTAAAGGACTCTATCTTCGCAGTGTGGGATGTAGAACCATCGTCTACCACAATTACTTCAACATTTTCATAAGTTTGGTTTAAGGCACTTTTGATTGCTTGATCGACAAAGGCACAGTTGTAAAAAGGAATAATTATTGATACTTTTGGACCCATTGTTTCCCCTCCGAAAAAAATTTTCATAGCATAAGTGAAACGTAGTCTAAATTATGACTTTTGTAGGTGGATAAAAGGTGGAGATGATAGTTCTAAGTTCATTAATGAAATCACACTCTTGATTAGAATATGCATAAACCTTCTTAAGTGACATGCTTTCGCAGAAACTTCATTCATATAAAAAACCTGATTTTATAAGAGAATTGCTATTTCTACGCACCTAAACTCTGATTTTCCATAAAGGTGAATAGGTAATTATAATGACAGAAAGAATCTCTAACGATAAAAGTCAATAATGTCCCGGATAGAAGATTCTAATGTCGTAGTTGGTTGCCAACCCAAGTCAGTTAGTGCTGTAGGGTTTGAAGTAACAAAATTATTTAAAGGACTTTTATCATCCACTTTCACTTGAAATTTAATAGGAGTTATCTTTTTGAAAATATTTATAATATCTTGTAAAGAATTACTTTTTCCAGAAGAGACATTGTATGAACGTCCATTTTCTCCTTTTCTGAGCAGAAAATCATAAGCTCTAACAGCATCTCGTACGTCTAAGAAGTCAAAACGATTATTTAAGTTACTCACCCTCAGATACTTTTCCCCCTCTTCTTTCTCCATAGCTATAATTTTTTTAGCGAAAATGGAACAAACTCCTTTAGAGAAGCCAGGACCTATAAGATTTGATGGTTTAGCGACAACAACATTCATATTGTATTGATTTGACCAAAATTGCGAAATGAGGGTTTGAATGGTCTTACTCAGACCATAGGGGTGATTAAACGTGGCTGGAACCGTTGGATCAAACTGAAGAGCAGAACCTACAATAACAGCTTTACAAGAAGGCATCTCTTTTCTAAGAGCATCAAGTAAGTATGCTGTAGCCATTGCATTTACTTCTAGAGATTGAATGGGATTATCCCAGGATAATCCCACAGCGTTTTGACCTGCCAAATGAAGGAGGTAGTCCGGCTTGGTTATTGAAATTAACTCCTTTACCGACTCATTATTAGATAGATTGCATGTTCTGCGTTTAATTTGCTTATTAGAAAATGAATTCATGTTTGTGATAGCTATGACGTCAAACTCTAATCTTGAAAAATAATCACATGCGTGAAGTCCAGTAAATCCACTAGCACCGGTAATTAGTAACGTAGGTTTCTTATCCAATCACGACACCCCACTCTGAATAATAATCTAATAAATAAAACTTATTATAGATGTATGCTTAAAAAGCTAAATATTTCATCTAATGCTCAACAAGACACGATCCTAAAACATAGAGTGAAAATACAGGCAGAGGTCTATAGCATTAACAAATTCCATGAATACCTATATAGAGAGACTTTTAGAACGTGAATGCTACGGGAAGAGGAGAGAACATAATGAAAATACTGCTTGCTACATTCTGGGAAGTTCCCCATGTAGGTGGAGTTTGGAATTATATGCAGCAATTAAAGCAAGAGCTTGAAGGGTTGGGTCATGAAGTAGATTTACTTGGACATGGACTTGGAAATAAATCAGTTCATATTGTTAATAAAAATATAGAGGTAATTAAAGATGAACTATTATTAGTAGAAGAATTGGAACAACATGAGAAAAATACTCCTATTCTATATAAAGATCCAGTAGTGAAATTTTATGAAAAAGAACGTATTGGTTATACAAGAGGTGTTTCTCGTTTAAATATCAACCAATATGATTTAATTCACACACAAGACGTTGTAGCAACTGCGTGTATTCGTTCCTTAAAGAGTGTAAAAACGCCGGTGGTAGCAACTATACATGGTTGTGTTGCTCACGAGTTAAATCGCTACATCAAAGACATTCTGAAGGCTCCTACAGCTGATATAGCTACTAAATATTTTAATGAACTTGAACATACAGGTGCTATGGCTGCTGATTGTACTATAGTTGCAAATCATTGGTTAAAGGAAATTTTAATTCAGGAATTTAGGGTTAATGAGCATCAACTTAAAGTGTTTCATTACGGATATGATATAGATTCTTTTTTAAAGCGAATGCAAACACCATCTAATGTTCATCCACCAGTTGGTCAACAAGTAATTATTTATACAGGGAGATTAGCTGAAATTAAAGGTATTCATCATCTATTAGAGGCTCTCAGTGAACTCAAAAAAATTAAGAAAGGCTGGGTCTGCTGGATCGTTGGAGATGGAGATCAAAAAGCTGAGTTGAAGGCTCAGAGTAGAGCGCTCGGTTTAGGTAAGAGGGTTTTATTTTTAGGTAATAGAAACGATGTGCCTTCTTTACTCTCTCTTGCTAACATTTTTGTTTTGCCAAGTCTTATAGAGAATCAACCTTTATCAGTTATTGAAGCTCAGATTGCTAAAAAACCAGTAATAGTAAGTGACGCAGGGGGATTACCCGAAATGGTTCAGCATGGATCTACAGGTTTAATTTTCCCGGCAGGTGATGCCACATCGTTATGTGAAAACCTTTATAATTTGCTAATAGATCCAGCATATAGAGGCATGTTAGGAGCCAATGCACAAGAATGGGCTTTAAAACATTGGGATCAGAAAGATGCAGTTCAAAAAGTTCTAGATGTTTATAAAGAGGTGCTTTCACATAAGAGTGAAATGTAAATATATCGAAAAGGAAGCTAAATGTCTTTTTTGGAAATGATTGGGTAGGTAGCTTATACAGGAGCCCTATAGGTGACATATACTATTAAAACTTTAAAGAGGAGAGAATAGTATATGAAGGCTGTAGTAACTGGTGGGGCGGGATTTATTGGTTCCCATCTTGTAGAAGAGCTCATTAGACAAGGCTTTAATGTCCACATAATTGATAACTTAATTTCTGGAAAGTATGATAATATACACCCTCTTGCTACTTTTCATATAGAAGATATATGTAGTGATAAAGCCAAACAAATCATTTTAGATGAAAAGCCTGACATAGTCTTTCACTTAGCTGCTCAGGCAGATGTTTCACGATCTATCCAATCGCCTCAATATGACGCAGATGTGAACATAAAAGGAACTATAAATTTGCTGGAAGCCTGTAGAGATGCTTCGGTAGGTAAGTTTATATTTGCCTCTACTTCAGCTGTATATGGAAATCTACAAAAGGAATTAATTACTGAACAAGATGCAACTGTGCCAGCTTCTTATTACGGTCTGTCGAAGCTAGCTGCTGAATCGTATATACGTCTATTTCATTATTTGTATAATTTACCATATACAATTCTTCGATACGGAAATGTATATGGGCCACGGCAAACGCCAAAAGGAGAAGGCGGAGTAGTAGCAGTGTTTTTAGAAAGGTTGAGCAAAGGGCTTTCCTTTAATATTCATGGTGATGGGGAACAGACACGTGATTTTATATATGTAAAAGATATTGTTCAAGCTAATATTGCAGCAATTAAAAAAGGGAACCAAGAGGTTGTTCACGCCAGTACTACAAAGAAAACTTCAGTGAACGATTTATTAAAAAACCTTGAGTATATTCATGGTTCTAATATTGATGTTGTTTATACGGAAGGGAGACCTGGGGATATCAAACATAGTTGTCTCGACAGTGAGAAAGCACAAAAGCTATTAGAATGGTCTTCAAGAGTATCTGTTTTAGAGGGGTTAAAGGAAACATATACTTTCTCTAGAAAAAAAGCTTAGTATTTAAGCTTTTCTACATTTCTTAACTAGTTGTCTATTTTATTAACTATATGCTCATTAGCCCTAACATTTTAGGATAGTCCTGCATTTAATATTGTATAGCCTTGTACAATAAGACCCTTTAAGGAGCAACCCATATGAAACTAGAAGATTTAAAAGGGGCATATAGCGCCATTTTTAGTTTAGGCGATTTATGTTTGACATCTCTTCAACTGAGAGACAATAACTTAAGAAACTTTGCGGGGATTTTGGATTGGGTATCCTCACCGGATCTGAAAAAGGTAAACATGCTTTTGAAAAATCAGTTTGCTGACTTTTTAAACCCGGATAATTTAAGGATAATCCAGTACGTATCTGATTGGGATTTATTAGTGTGGGATGAAATTTATAATATAGGGTTTAACCACGATTTTAAGACTGATAAAAATACACTTTCTCACTTAGGAGGATACGGGGAGGTTAAAGAGAAGTACGATAGAAGAATTCAACGGTTTTTAGAGAATTTATCTACTGGCCAGCGTATTCTGTTTATTAGAACGGAAGCTAATCGTGAAGAAGCTGCAGAGCTTGAGAGTATTTTATCTACTATGATTGAAAGTGACTTTAGCATTCTGATTATTAATCATACGGATGTGAATGATTTAGTTGAAAAAGAATGGTCGCTAAATAAAGTTTGTGCTATTGAATTACCCAATCAAGATAAATGGAACGCTAATAATCATTATTGGAAAAGGATACTTGATGGTGTTTCCCTTTTATAAGTACGTTAGCTCTCCCTTTAATGTATTTATAAAAGGTTATGTTTTTCAAATGATATCCTTAGGAGGTTTGAATGGGAAGAAAATCTCCATCATACTTACTTGGTGTATGTACTCACTTGCCTCTTGAAGCTTATTTAATATTTTCTATACATATAATCTCTATACAATACTAATGGACAAGTTGTATTAATTGAAATAGATGCAGTGCAAAAAACTTTTCCTTGCTAATGTTAAGGTGCTTTTCGAGGTGCCTATATAAAAGTCAATGTTAAAAAAATTAATTTGTTAACCGGATAAGGGGGAAAGGGTATGGATCATAAGCAAATAGAGTTGCAACAAGGATACGATATAACTGGAAAGCAACGTTATCGAATTATAACAGGAGCATTTATTGATAAGATTATAGCAGAACAAGTTGCAAAGGAAATAAAAGAACGCTACGGTCTTACTGTATACGTGATACCTGAGCACGTTGAAAAAGCTGAGTCTAATCTCTAACGTAACTTTATTTTCATTTTACTATAAATTAGAATAAGAATAGACAGCTAAACTATTTTTATAGAAATAGTCTAGCTGTCTATTCTTATTCTTGTAGAAGTATACAATGAATTTTATTATCTGTTTATCATAAGCTAGTATGAGAGAAATCATTTTTAGTGTTTCCCATCTTATCATGTTTTTCTTACATATGGTGAGTACTAGTTATTTTGACATCCACTCTTTCAGCTCCATTAACATCTGCTGGTAACTAGGAGTTGGATAACAAAGATCTGTCCGAGTACTAATAATAGTACGATCTAATATTACATCCTCATTAGGAATAATTTTGACATCATCTTTTTTAAAGATATCTTTAATCAATTCTAGTAATGCAAACTTTGATATTTTTTTCGGTGAGTGCAAATGATAGAGTCCGGAAGTATTATTTTCTAAGAAGAAATTAATTGCTTTAGCTAATTCTAACGTTGTTACTCCATTCCACAGTGCCTTTTTATACCCTTTAATTGAGCCCTTTTGTGTCATAAACCATAGGAATAAACCAATGCCATCCTTCTTTAACTCGGGTCCTATTATAGAAGTGCGGATTGTTAAATGTTTTTCGTCAATAATTTCACCTAGCTGTTTAGACTGAGCATATACAGAGGTACCGTCTGGAACATCGTTTTCTGTATAATCTCCTTTTTTTCCTGAAAACACACAATCTGTACTAATATGAATTAATTTTCCTTGATGCCGTTCAACAAATTTAGCTAACTGATGTGGAAGTAGGCTATTTACTTGAAAAGCATGCATTGGATTATGGCTAGCGTGTTCATTTAAAATTCCAATACAGTTAATAAGGACGTCTGGCTTAATAGATTCTATGGTCTCCTCAACATGTTTAAAGTTAGTTACGTCCAAGTAAATAGCATTTTTATCCTTAGGGTCTCTTGATGTACAGAAAACATCATGGTTTGTATGCTGTATGAAATATCTAGTGATTACATGACCTGCCATTCCTTTTCCACCAAGAATTAGTACTTTCATTTAAATAAACCCGCCTTTCAGCAACATCTCTCTAATTTCTTCTTTACTAATTACTTGTTTACTTGAATCATATTTTTCTAGATTTACTTGAGCATAATTTAAATAATGTTCTTTTAAACCTTCAATATGAATTGGAGGTAGGATAACATAATACTCGTCGTCGTAAGTAACAGTTGTTGCACTTTCGTATTCAGATAACAGAAGCTCGTGAATTTTCTCTCCAGGTCTTACACCTAATATCTCAACTTCAACCTTTTCTTTTCCAGAAGCTTCTATTAACACATTTGCTAAGTCAATAATCCGACAAGTGGGCATTTTCATGACAAAAATTTCTCCACCTAGACTTTCAAATGTGGCTTTGAAAACTAGCTTTATTGCATCCTCTAATGTCAAGAAGAAACGAGTCATCCCAGGATCAGTAATACCGATTTTTCCTTTTTCTTGAATCTGTTTCTTGAATACATGAATAACGCTTCCGTTAGTTCCTAACACATTTCCGCCACGTATACAAACAAATTTAGTTTTAGTATTTAATGTGTTAGCGTGAATGATTAATCTTTCTCCCATTGCTTTAGATAAACCATAAAAATTAGCTGGATTTGACGCTTTATCAGTGGAGATATAAACGACTCTATCTACATCACAGCTTATTGCAGCGTCTATTACATTTTGAGTACCATGTACGTTGGTTTTTAAGGCTTCAATTGGTTGATCTTCACATACCGGAACATGTTTTAAAGCAGCTAAGTGAAAAATATAATTGACGCCTTGGCATGCTTCAATTAGCGCTTCTCTTTCTTTAATGTCTCCAATAATAAAATTCAATTTAGGATGGTTATCAAATTCTTGTTTCATGGTAAATTGATTTGATTCATTCCTCGAAAAAATACGTATTTCTTTAGGGTTATGTGTTAGTAGTTGCTTAACAAGTTCATATCCCCAAGAACCTGTGCCACCTGTTACTAAAATTGTCTTATTATTAAACACCTTTCATTCCTCCTAGTACAACTTTAATTACCTTGTCTGAAACATTTACATCACCATATCCTTCAGGGTAATACCAATTTTTTAATTGGTTCACCATTACATGAACACAAGTCAAGATTTGGTTAGCATCTATTCCTGACAGCATGTTACTTCCACATTGAATGGTTTCTGGTCTTTCAGTTGTTTTACGAATAGTTACCGTAGGAACATAAAACAAACAGCATTCTTCTTGAACTGTTCCGCTGTCTGTTAAGACACAAAAAGCATTTTTTTCTAGATTTACGAAATCGAAAAAACCAAAAGGCTCATGAAATTCTACTAACGGATGGACTTCTAGCAGTGAAATATTTTCTATTCGAGATTTAGTACGAGGATGAATACTACATATTATTCTCTTTTGGTAAAACTCAGCTACCATATTGATGCCTTTCATGATTTCCAACAGTCGATCTTCATGATCTACATTTTCTGCACGATGGGCTGTAACCAGAAAGTAGTCATTTTCTTTTAAGGACAGTTTCTCAAGAATGCTGCTTTTTTTTATAGCAGGTTCATAATGTTTTAAAACTTCGTTAATTGGATTTCCAGAAGTAATAATACGATTTGAGGGGATACCTTCTTTAATTAAATTTTCTTTACTTTGAGGAGTATAGGGTAGATTGAAGCTTGAGATTGCATCGATAATCCGGCGGTTTTTTTCTTCTGGCACTTCTAAATCAAAACAACGGTTTCCAGCCTCCATATGAATGACTGATATACTCATTCTTTCTGCTAGAATTGCGCTTAAACCACTATTAGTATCGCCTAATATTAAAACTTTGTCCGGCTTTTCTTTTAAAAATAGCTGTTCGAGCTCTTTATACATCTTCGATAACTGTTCACCTAATGAGAGCTGCTGATTAGCCAATATATAGTCTGGTTTGCGTATGTTTAACTCTTGAAAAAATACCTCACTTAATGAAGGAGTGAAATTTTGTCCTGTATGCACTAAAACGTGCTGTGAAGCATACTCATCTAACTTTTTAATAATGAGGCTTAAACGTATAATTTCGGGCCTTGTACCCAAAATAGTCATAACTTTCATTCTTTACACACCCTATTCACCTTATTTATAAGCATAATTACCCTCTCCTAATTCGCATTCGGCCCCTTATTTATTAAAATATGCTTTTCCTTTTTTCTTGCTATAGGCTAATCTATTAATCTTCCCAATAAAAAGTGATAAGTCTAAAATAATAAGCCCTCCTCTTTAAATTAATAAGAATGATGGCTGCTTTTTTGTGGTTCAATGTTTAAATCTTTCTCTGTAAGTTCTCTTCTAGGGACTAAAATCTTATATTTTAGGCCGTCAAGTACGAATATTTAAAGAGTAAATACAGGGGGTTAAAAATCAGAAAAGACCTTGCTTCCTTTTTAAAAAGAAACAAGGTCTTTGGTGCTTAATTTTATTCTTATTACATAAAATTGTATGAAAATAGTTGTGGGAATTACGTCCAAAAATTAGTTATACTTAATCCACTCAGTACATAGTCCCAAACAGCTTCATCATTTGGGTTGTCTAGAGGTACTTGAACTGAACAAATTCCATCAATTGTCCAGTTCATATCTATTACGCCTTTTAATTCATCTAGAGGCTGAAGTAGTAGTATATTAAATGAACCGTTTACTAATTCTGATAATGTGGTCTTTAATTCTATCGCTTCTTCTGGAGTAGCTGCTCCCCATCTAATAAATAAAACAGAGGGGCTATTCTCAATTTTTTCAAAAAATCTCGTGATACGTTGATTAAGCTTTTCTTTATAAGAAGGATACATTACAGTCCAGTCTACATTTGGAATGATAGGGAAATCATGAACAGAAATAATGTTATAATGCATGTCGTGAATAAAATGAGCATTAACTGGTTCTGTTCCACCTTCTTCAGGGAAAATTGCGACTCCGTCATCAAGAAAATGAGCATACCCATCAGTTCGCTGCAGATTTTGGAGGTCCATAAATCCACTAAATCTATTTCTTAACAACCTAGTGACATCAGCAATTGAATTAGATATCATCCAGTCTAAAGGGAATGAAAACCTTCTCCAATTATGCCTTCTTAAATTAAGGGAAGGACCACACCAACTACCTAGCCCTAGCATTAAGTCATAAGATCCTTTAATATCCTGTAAATTCAATATAATCATCCCTTTGTATTTAGCAATTCTATTATAGTAAATGCTAAACCTTGTACATTTGATTGGACAAAGTAACTATATCTTTATAAGAAAGTGTTAGTTAAAAAGACACTGAGGCTAAACGGGAGAGATTTTTACATAACGTCCATTTAGTGACGTAGTAATATTCCATCTAGAACATAGTCCCAAGTCGAAACATTATTTGGATCGTGTGGTACATTGACCATACATACATTATTAATTTCCCAGTCAACTTCGGTAGGAGTCTGTATACCGTCTAAGGGATTAAGGATAAGTATTCTAATCTGCGCTTTTGTAAGAGAGGATAAGATTTTTTGTAATTCAGTTGCTTCCTCATATTTAGCTCCCCACCTTATAAACAAAATTGATTTACTGCTCATCATCTTTTTCATAAACCTGTTAACTCTGTAATCAAGGTTTTTTTTGAATTTTGGATACATATCGGTCCAATCTTTATTAGGCACTATAGCAAAATCATGAGCTGAGAAGATATTGTAATAAGTGTCCTGTATAATATAAGATTTAGTTGATTTATATAGATTTTGATGAGGAAATCTAAGCATTTTATCATTAAAATATACATAATCTCCGCTGTCATCTACTAAACTCATATTCTCAATCTGCATAAATCCATTAAACTTATTCTGAAGTAGTCTATTTACATCTGAAAGATACGGAGAATAGCTCCAGTCAAGTGGACTTGAGGTAAAACTTCTCAAATTTAATCGATTCAGTTGTAGTGCAGGATTACAAGCACTACCTAAGCTAATGATTAAATCATATTGCCCTTTAACATCCTGTAAATTCACATTAATTCTCCTATTATTTAAATTTTTATATACACATATTTGATTGGTAGATTTACTTAGAAGACATACATGTACATAGTTATTCAGTAAGTTGCTCTTATAATATAAAAAGCACTGATAATCGGGGTTTCAGCGCTTTTTATACCCTTTATAGACCTGTGTTAAATAAAATTGTTAACACCCGCAATAGATGAATTCTTTAAAGTTTAATGCTAGCGAACTGCTCGATTTGCATTAATTCTTCCATAAGTCCAGTATAATCCTGTACCTGGTACTACATCGCACGTGGATTGAATAGTATTTCTAATTTGGAGATTGGTTTTTCCCTGAGCTGCTAGCAAGGCTGCAAGTCCTGAAACATGAGGGGCAGCCATAGAAGTACCGCTTAGATATGCGTAATAGCTGCCTATATAAGTAGACAAAATTGTTGAACCTGGAGCAGCAACATCTACCCAAGTGCCAAAATTGGAAAAATCAGATTTTTGATCATTGCTATCTGTAGAGGCCACAGCGATTACATTTTGATAAGCAGCTGGGTATGTTGGGGTACTAGAAGCTTCGTTTCCGGCTGCAGCTATAACTACTACTCCTTGGCTCCAAGCGTAATTCACGGCATTCTCTAAAGTGATTGAACTTTGAGTTGAACCTAGGCTCAAATTAATAACTTTTGCTCCTGCATTTGTTGAATAGGTAATTGCATTTGCAATATTACTCAATAGACCATTTCCACTGTTGTCAAGAGCACGAACGGGTATTATTGATGCTGACGGAGCCATTCCTGCAATGCCTAAACCATTCTCTGTAAGGGCTGCAGCTATGCCTGCTACGTGAGTTCCGTGTCCATTACCGTCGTTAGGAACTAGATTTCCATCTACAAAATTATAGCCAGGCCAAAGCTTAATAGATAGTTCAGGGTGATTTAACTGAATTCCCGTGTCTACAATAGCAATTTTTATATTTCCATTACTAGTAGTAACATCCCAAGCATCTGGGGCTTGTACCTTCTGAGGACCATATTGATAAGGAAAAAAGGGGTCATTCGGGGTATATGAAGCTTTAAATGTATAATCTGGTTCTGCGTATTCTACTTCAGTTAATTCACTATAGCGTTTAATTAAGTCATTAATATTTTTTTTAGAATGTAAGACCTGGAAATCAAGATCTTTGTTGTGATATATCAGTGTACATTTATTCTTACGATGAATATTTACTTGGTTTTCAAAGCACACATTCTTTTTGAACTTTACAATGATTTGGCTTGAGTTCTGAAAATCATCAGCTGTAAATTCCTTAGTACTAGCGTTGATACGGCGCTTAAATAGTGGTGATGCCTTTTTTATTGGAATGGTTTTTAGGTTTTTGACTGATTGTTGTTTTAAAATCTTAATAATATATTTCACTGCATAAAACAACAGGATAACAACAGAAACTGATAAAGTAGTAGCTAATAAATGAAGCATTTGTTCCCTCCTGGAAATCGCACTCTTTATAGAGTATTCACGATTTATTAAAAGGGTTTGGACAGAGTCTTTATTTAAACAAATAATTGTGTATTTTAAGAGAGTTATTAAAAGTGAAAAGTTATCCTATCTGTCATATTACTAATTTATCTTTAGATAATGAGTGTTATGTCTCGCTTTAAAGCACCAAATTTGTAATTAGAAAGAAAGCCACTAGTATATCTAGTGGCTTAGTCTTTAAAAATCGCTAAATTCTTCGAGATCATCGTCATCTAAAGGTCCAGAAACGTGTTCTAAATCTGCAATTTTGCCTTCTTTAATGCCCTGATTTACAGGTTGTTCTACGTCATCTTGTGTATGAGAAAAGCCATTAGCCAAAATTATACGACAGGCATTGTTATTTATTCAGATGATGACACGCTGCGTATGAATGAGCAAATGAAGGCTTTAAAGGTGTGTGCAAAGGTGTACTGCAGAAAGTAGATGAGACTGGGAGTATTTATTTAAAATGATATCATTTTAAATAAAATAAATGTGATTGAAACATGCAATATGTCCTACACGTATACCAGCAAAATTCCCAAAACTTACTGGATTATACGAAACAGGACTCTATTATTTTAAATATACAACGCGCTTGCCAAGCTTTTATTGATTTAGCGATGCACATTGTAGCTGAAGAACGTTTGGGTCTTCCAAAAACGAGCTGAGAAGCTTTTGACATGTAGGAGTCTCAATCTATTATTACAAGCGAGATTGTTTATAGAATGAAAGCTATGGTAGGTTTCAAAAATATTGCTGTTCACGATTATCAAGCCATTAATCAAGATATTCTTCAGCAAATTTTGGACAAACATTTAAGTGATTTTACTACCTATACAAAGCAAATTCTTTATTATGGGCTTTGGAAAGGCATTGGTAAATATAAGGTGTATAGAAACTTACATATTATGTAATTAAGTTTGTGTTAGAACCTTTAGGCCTACAATCTTCGTTTTTGTTCTAAATGAATAGTTATATCTCTTAAAGTTGTATCTAATATATATTTAGACAGTAGGGAAGCATACTTTCAAGCTTCCCTACTAAATGCTTGTCCTAATTTAAATAATTAAGCTGTTTGCAGACCTTGGATTTCTTCAGCGTCTAAAACAATCACTCCTGCTGAAGTAGCGAAATAAGCTAAAGATCTTGCCTCATCGAAGCTTGAAAAAATAACGTTATTAATTTGAGTACCGCTTAAAAGTACACTTGCAATCGGTGTGCCAGGATCAAGAATTCTCAAAACCTCTGGAATCATACGCGGTGTCCCCCCTTGCTATACCAAATTAAATACAGATCATATGAATCTATATTTAATTTATTATATGTAAGTTTTAAGCAAAGGCTTGTACTATTTAATCATTTTCATTTAATCTTTTTTTGTGATTGAAAATAAGGACTTTAAGAGGGAATTGTTATATGAAATCTCTTTCAAGTCCTTACATATAATGGAATTTCCACACTAGCTAAAACTTCATACCGCCATCTATTACAATTATCCTTGAAGAAATTATCTCAGTGTTTGTAAATCCCATTCCTACGTTATAAGCATGAGTAGCTATTTTAGAATTAGGGTTCTTACTGGCTGTTTCTGCTGGGGGATTAATACTTACACTTCTTTTCTTCTTTTTTTGTGGGAAGGACTTGTCTACATAATACATACCATTTTTAAAATTATACTTCATATAATATGTTTGTATTTTAATCACCTTTTCTATACCCCTTATATTTTAGAGGGATTTTGCGAGATATTATTAGAATGGTTTTTTCTTCACTTCTCTTCAAAACTGAACTTTTTTTACTTTAGCATTTTTATTTCTTCTTCCACATTCTTTAACAATTACACCGTCTTGGTTCGCATTTTGTCCCCCATGTTTAGCAACCTGACCGCCCTGATTAGCATTTTGACTGTGGTTACCACTAATCTGTCCTCCAGTTTCTGCATGGTTATAAATATAAATGCTAATATAGGTGCAGTTTTTTTCTCTTTTTTTCTTTTTGTTTTTTGAGCTGCAATTAGATTTTTTATTATGATGAGAATTATTCCTTTCTATTTCGATCACCTCTTTTCTGATAAGTTAGGGAGAAGACGTGAGTAAATTCACTTTTACTCATTAATAGTGTATTCATAGGTAGACAAGCTGCAATATGAAAAAGCCTATATTTGGTAAAAAGAGCCTTTCATATTAGGTCTAGTGGCTGTTGTGATACGAGAGTAAGTACATTTAAATGTACAAGGGGTGTTTTTATTGTTAAAAAATCTAATTGGACGAACATTTCCTTCCTAAGGAAACTACGACTTCTAAAACAGCCTGTTATAAAAGCCAAGGGGGTTTAGGGGTTATATGTAATAGTAAAGCTCTTTTTCATAGATTTGGATAAATTTTTTAAGGTGAAAGATTTTTATGTGTGATATACAGGCCATTGTATTAAAGAGATTTCTATACTATATAGGGTTTAAATATAGAAAGAACTATTGCTGCTTTTTTCCGTCAATAGTTCTTTCTATATTAAATATTCAGTTGTATAGGTTGAGGCTTGATTGAATTTTGAGTAATTAACAAGATGGTGGGATGCTTTGAGGGAAATGAAATAAATTTTCAGGATCATATTTAGCCTTTATTTCTCGAAGTCTTGCGAAGTTTGACCCATAATATGCTTTTCCGAACTTTTCAATATTTTGGTCTGGAACATTAACATAGGACCCTTTTACATATGGTTTCATTAGCTGACGTACTTTTTCAACTGATGCAAGATTGGAAGCTTCTTGGGATTTATTTTCCCAACTAGATGTCCATTCTGTATAAAACAATGGACGGCGCCAAAAGAAGGCTGTTTCATTACTTGGTACTCTGCTTAGAGCACCACCCCAATTTATAAAAAAGAAATTGGCTTCTGTACCAGTAGCTTCTTCTAAAAACTTTTTCATAAATGAAATAGGCTCTTCGGACCACAGATCAAGTCCCCAAGCCGATGAAAATTTAACACTCTGATCGGATCTGCCAGGGATTGGTTCGTCAGGGTCTAAGAAATCTATAGCATCTGGATAGGACAATGTTTCTATAACTGTTTGTGTTGGGGTTCCAGCATTTAGTAAAGGCTTTAACAATTTAGTCAGTTCTTTTTTTGAACCTAAGAAAATCCCTTCTGCATGACACAAACCATTTACTTTGCTGTAAATCTCAAGTATGCACCCTAATCGTTCGTCTACAAATGGTGCCCATTCTTGCCAAGTTTTAAATACTGTTTCTAATTGATCCCATGGCCAAATAATATTGAAGACGGTTGCAGTTTTAGGGGCACGGTGAACTTTAAACGTGTATTCGGTATTATATCCAAAGTTCCCACCGCCACCACCTCTAGAAGCCCAAAATAAGTCCTTATTGCAAGATTGGTCTGCTTGAAGAATATGGCCTTTGGCATCTACTGTTTCCAGGGCAAGAAGGTTATCGCTTATAAGGCCAATTGATCGTGAGACTACTCCAAATCCTCCTCCCATCGTAATTCCTCCAATTCCAACAGTGGGGCTATCTCCAAACGGAGCCATAAAGCCTTCTCGAGCTAGCATCTTTACAAGTGGACCCACGTGAATTCCTGTTTGAACCGTTGCAATCTCACTTTTTTTATCAAGGCAAACTCTATTCATGTTACTTACATCAATAACAATTCCGCCATTTACTACTGAAAGGTTCTTATCTAAAGCATGGCGTCCGCTTCTGACACGTAAAGGTACTTTATTTTCCTGAGCCCATTTAATAGCATTACTGACATCGTAAGAATTTTGTGCAAAAACAAAGACAAGAGGACAGACATCAACATAAGGGTTCCAGTTCTTAATCGCTTGTTGATAGCCAGGATCTCCCTTAAAGATGACTCGTCCTGTTAACGGTGTTGACATGTATTTCACTCCCAATAAAGGTTAGATTTCTAATATTAGTATATGTGAAAATAGGACAAACTCTTGGGTGAGTTATCTAGTAACTAAAAAATATATGCCAAGGTTGTTAAAGGTATTGTTTGTAATAAATATGTTTTAGAAAAGAAATTTTTATTATTAGAAAGGTTATGGATTAAGAAAAAAAGAGGTTGCACCTATTTAGACATGATAAAAATTATTGAACTGAATGATTCTAATTTCTTTGAATGAATTACGTTAATTGAAGATTATGCGATTTAAGGAATTATACTAAGTTTATTTCTATCTGCGTCAATATATTAAGTTAGAAAAATTTCAATGATATTGGACGAGCGTACAAGCTTGTCCTTAGGTTTATACATATAATAAGTAAATGAATATTGAAAAGAGGGACAAAAATGATGCCAAGATGTATACCTGATGTTCCACGTTGTATGCCTAAGATACCGCATTGTCTACCTAAAGTGCCAAACTGTATGCCTAAGATACCAAACTGTGTACCTGACGTTCCAAATTGTGTACCTAATATACCTTGTACTTCTAAAGACTAATCGTTTTTATTTTTTATAGAATAGAGTAATAGTTAATTTAAAGCAAAAAGATTAATCTTTTTGCTTTTTTCTTGTTTCAACATATATTCTGAAGGGTATGGTACTTTAATTAAGTCTCGTTTAAGCTATGGAACACTATTTCATCAAATCTCTTATTTTGGGTTGAGTTATAAATTTTACAACTGAAATATAATTGTTACCAATTCAGGTAGGAGATCAAAATACAACTAAAATAAAAAATAAAAAACTATTGATTTTTAAAAATAAGTGAATTATAATAGTAAAGCGTCTTTAAGAGAGAAAGTGTTGATAACGATTTTAAAAAAAGTTATTGACATTTGTTTAATGGATTGTTATGATATTAAAGTCGCTTAAGGGCGGCGCTTGAACTTTGAAAACTGAACAAAGCGACAAACGTCAACGTTAATTTTTATTTTTTAAATGAGCAAGTCAAACATTTCTTCGGAGAGTTTGATCCTGGCTCAGGATGAACGCTGGCGGCGTGCCTAATACATGCAAGTCGAGCGAACTGATTAGAAGCTTGCTTCTATGACGTTAGCGGCGGACGGGTGAGTAACACGTGGGCAACCTGCCTGTAAGACTGGGATAACTTCGGGAAACCGAAGCTAATACCGGATAGGATCTTCTCCTTCATGGGAGATGATTGAAAGATGGTTTCGGCTATCACTTACAGATGGGCCCGCGGTGCATTAGCTAGTTGGTGAGGTAACGGCTCACCAAGGCAACGATGCATAGCCGACCTGAGAGGGTGATCGGCCACACTGGGACTGAGACACGGCCCAGACTCCTACGGGAGGCAGCAGTAGGGAATCTTCCGCAATGGACGAAAGTCTGACGGAGCAACGCCGCGTGAGTGATGAAGGCTTTCGGGTCGTAAAACTCTGTTGTTAGGGAAGAACAAGTACGAGAGTAACTGCTCGTACCTTGACGGTACCTAACCAGAAAGCCACGGCTAACTACGTGCCAGCAGCCGCGGTAATACGTAGGTGGCAAGCGTTATCCGGAATTATTGGGCGTAAAGCGCGCGCAGGCGGTTTCTTAAGTCTGATGTGAAAGCCCACGGCTCAACCGTGGAGGGTCATTGGAAACTGGGGAACTTGAGTGCAGAAGAGAAAAGCGGAATTCCACGTGTAGCGGTGAAATGCGTAGAGATGTGGAGGAACACCAGTGGCGAAGGCGGCTTTTTGGTCTGTAACTGACGCTGAGGCGCGAAAGCGTGGGGAGCAAACAGGATTAGATACCCTGGTAGTCCACGCCGTAAACGATGAGTGCTAAGTGTTAGAGGGTTTCCGCCCTTTAGTGCTGCAGCTAACGCATTAAGCACTCCGCCTGGGGAGTACGGTCGCAAGACTGAAACTCAAAGGAATTGACGGGGGCCCGCACAAGCGGTGGAGCATGTGGTTTAATTCGAAGCAACGCGAAGAACCTTACCAGGTCTTGACATCCTCTGACAACTCTAGAGATAGAGCGTTCCCCTTCGGGGGACAGAGTGACAGGTGGTGCATGGTTGTCGTCAGCTCGTGTCGTGAGATGTTGGGTTAAGTCCCGCAACGAGCGCAACCCTTGATCTTAGTTGCCAGCATTTAGTTGGGCACTCTAAGGTGACTGCCGGTGACAAACCGGAGGAAGGTGGGGATGACGTCAAATCATCATGCCCCTTATGACCTGGGCTACACACGTGCTACAATGGATGGTACAAAGGGCTGCAAGACCGCGAGGTCAAGCCAATCCCATAAAACCATTCTCAGTTCGGATTGTAGGCTGCAACTCGCCTACATGAAGCTGGAATCGCTAGTAATCGCGGATCAGCATGCCGCGGTGAATACGTTCCCGGGCCTTGTACACACCGCCCGTCACACCACGAGAGTTTGTAACACCCGAAGTCGGTGGAGTAACCGTAAGGAGCTAGCCGCCTAAGGTGGGACAGATGATTGGGGTGAAGTCGTAACAAGGTAGCCGTATCGGAAGGTGCGGCTGGATCACCTCCTTTCTAAGGATTTTTACATGACGTACGTTTTGACACTTTGTTCAGTTTTGAGAGTTCAATCTCTCAATTATAGAAAGCACACTACTTTCTTCTTATTAGATAAGAAGAATTTTGGTTGCGATTGTTCTTTGAAAACTAGATAACAGTAATTGCTGAGGAAAAGTGAAACTTTTCTTTAATCAAACCAATAAATAACACAACAATATGTTGTACCATTTATTCGCTAATGGTTAAGTTAGAAAGGGCGCACGGTGAATGCCTTGGCACTAGGAGCCGATGAAGGACGGGACTAACACCGATATGCTTCGGGGAGCTGTAAGTGAGCTTTGATCCGGAGATTTCCGAATGGGGAAACCCACTGTTCGTAATGGAACAGTATCTTTATCTGAATACATAGGATATTGAAGGCAGACCCGGGGAACTGAAACATCTAAGTACCCGGAGGAAGAGAAAGCAAATGCGATTTCCTGAGTAGCGGCGAGCGAAACGGAATTAGCCCAAACCAAGAGGCTTGCCTCTTGGGGTTGTAGGACACTCTATACAGAGTTACAAAGGAACGAAGTAAATGAAGCGACCTGGAAAGGTCCGTCAAAGAAGGTAACAACCCTGTAGTTGAAACTTCGTTCCCTCTTGAGTGGATCCTGAGTACGGCGGAACACGTGAAATTCCGTCGGAAGCTGGGAGGACCATCTCCCAAGGCTAAATACTACCTAGTGACCGATAGTGAACCAGTACCGTGAGGGAAAGGTGAAAAGCACCCCGGAAGGGGAGTGAAAGAGATCCTGAAACCGTGTGCCTACAAGTAGTCAGAGCCCGTTAACGGGTGATGGCGTGCCTTTTGTAGAATGAACCGGCGAGTTACGATCCCATGCAAGGTTAAGCTGATAAGGCGGAGCCGTAGCGAAAGCGAGTCTGAATAGGGCGTTTAGTATGTGGTTGTAGACCCGAAACCAGGTGATCTACCCATGTCCAGGGTGAAGTTCAGGTAACACTGAATGGAGGCCCGAACCCACGCACGTTGAAAAGTGCGGGGATGAGGT
>NZ_JBMPZA010000006.1:0-25000 GCF_049368575.1 Priestia sp. 40 | reverse complement strand
GGTGTAGCTCAACTGGTAGAGCAACTGACTTGTAATCAGTAGGTTGGGGGTTCAAGTCCTCTTGCCGGCACCATTTATATCGGAGGGGTAGCGAAGTGGCTAAACGCGGCGGACTGTAAATCCGCTCCTTCGGGTTCGGCAGTTCGAATCTGCCCCCCTCCACCATCTTTATTGGGCTATCGCCAAGCGGTAAGGCAACGGATTTTGATTCCGTCATGCGTTGGTTCGAATCCAGCTAGCCCAGCCATAGAGAGCCATTAGCTCAGTTGGTAGAGCATCTGACTTTTAATCAGAGGGTCGAAGGTTCGAGTCCTTCATGGCTCACCAGTTATATTTACACGCGGGTGTGGCGGAATTGGCAGACGCGCTAGACTTAGGATCTAGTGTCTTATGACGTGGGGGTTCAAGTCCCTTCACCCGCATCTTAATTTAGATAAATGCGCGGAAGTAGTTCAGTGGTAGAACACCACCTTGCCAAGGTGGGGGTCGCGAGTTCGAACCTCGTCTTCCGCTCCATATATATATTGGCGGCATAGCCAAGTGGTAAGGCCAAGGTCTGCAAAACCTTTATCACCGGTTCAAATCCGGTTGCCGCCTCCACGTATAAGTCCTGCCGGGGTGGTGGAATTGGCAGACACACAGGACTTAAAATCCTGCGGTAGGTGACTACCGTGCCGGTTCAAGTCCGGCCCTCGGCACCATTTTAATAAGCGCCCGTAGCTCAATTGGATAGAGCGTTTGACTACGGATCAAAAGGTTAGGGGTTCGACTCCTCTCGGGCGCGCCATAAACGGGAAGTAGCTCAGCTTGGTAGAGCACTTGGTTTGGGACCAAGGGGTCGCAGGTTCGAATCCTGTCTTCCCGACCATTTATGGGGCCTTAGCTCAGCTGGGAGAGCGCCTGCCTTGCACGCAGGAGGTCAGCGGTTCGATCCCGCTAGGCTCCACCATACAGTACACGGAGGAATACCCAAGTCCGGCTGAAGGGATCGGTCTTGAAAACCGACAGGGGTGTTAAAGCCCGCGGGGGTTCGAATCCCTCTTCCTCCGCCATTTTCTATTTTGGTCCCGTGGTGTAGCGGTTAACATGCCTGCCTGTCACGCAGGAGATCGCGGGTTCGATTCCCGTCGGGACCGCCACTTTAAAATATGCGGGTGTAGTTTAGTGGTAAAACCTCAGCCTTCCAAGCTGATGTCGTGAGTTCGATTCTCATCACCCGCTCCAAATCCAAGTAAAGGGCCTATAGCTCAGCTGGTTAGAGCGCACGCCTGATAAGCGTGAGGTCGGTGGTTCGAGTCCACTTAGGCCCATCATGTTTTATAGTAATTGAATTTAACTTATAAATTGATACTGGCCCGTTGGTCAAGCGGTTAAGACACCGCCCTTTCACGGCGGTAACACGGGTTCGAATCCCGTACGGGTCATCAAAAAAGCAGTTTGCAAATGCAAACTGCTTTTTTATTTCTATTAAATAAAATTAGGAGGAAATTGAATAAGAAAAGCGAAATAAGCTGTGGTAGCTTCTGCCGTAGGTTTAGTTATTTAGTTAGCGACTCCATTAGCTCTACCGAATTTAGGAGGTTCTTCT
This sequence comes from Priestia sp. 40, assembly GCF_049368575.1. Lineage (NCBI taxonomy): Bacteria > Bacillati > Bacillota > Bacilli > Caryophanales > Bacillaceae > Priestia > Priestia sp. 40. The sequence continues at coordinate 23,412 of NZ_JBMPZA010000006.1, read as the reverse complement.
GGATCAGCAGAAGCTGCTGATGTTGAAGGAGACGTAACGGAAAAAGCGTTCTTTGAATCTGCTCAATAGTACAATGTGATGGTACTGGGTCTTTAGAGGATGATTCGAACAAACAGGTGATGACCAAAAAACGGTCAACTTTCATAGACCTTAACCGAATGGACTCTTCTGTAACGAGAAACAATGTTTAAAGATCTCCACCATTTTATGTATTAATAACTTAAAACCTTAAATAAAATACTCTCCTTAATATAAATGCCTTTATAAAAGTTGTGCTAATCTCTTTTCTTAATTGCTGAAAATTTGTATCTAATCCCCCCATTGTGTGTAAAACAAAAGTTAAATTCCTTACAGAGCGTTTCTCTGCACGTTAAAGACATATAATTTAATGTTTTTTATTAATAAATGCTGTAATTAAATAATCTCTGCATAAATTTAGACCTTTCTTCTTATCACATTAATTTAATAGGGGATATAATATCAATTTCCTATGTATTGTTCATGACATAGTTATTTGGCTAATGTTTAAATCACTAAGGAAATACTTCTATACATTTAATAAATATATAAAAGGAAAGTTCGTAAAAGTATACTTTTACGAACTTTCCTTTTATATAAGAAATCTACTGTTTTTATCGTTCGTTTAAGTAAGAAAAGTAATTACGAACGTTCTCTTTATCTAATACACTTTTACGAACGTTTTTGGTAGAATAAAAAGAAGATAGACACAAAAGGGAGTATAAAAATGGAAAATAGAAAATTTGGATATATCCGTGTAAGCAGCCGAGATCAAAATGAAGGACGACAACTTCAGTCCATGGAAGAAGTGGGCATTTCTCCTCGAGATATTTTCATGGATAAACAAAGTGGAAAAAATTTCAATCGAGAACAGTACCAATTACTAAAACGAATGATTCGTAAAGGAGATATTCTTTACATTCATTCACTAGATCGTTTTGGTCGTAACAAAGAAGAAATTTTACAAGAGTGGAATGCTATTACGAAAGAAATTGAGGCAGACATTGTTGTCTTGGATATGCCTTTGCTGGATACGACTCAGTATAAGGATAGTTTGGGAACCTTTATTGCAGATTTGGTTCTTCAAATTTTGTCCTGGATGGCGCAAGAAGAACGAGATCGTATTCGTAAACGCCAGCGAGAAGGAATTAATGCTGCGCTGAAGAGTGGTATATCTTTTGGCCGTCCTAAAGCCCAAGTTAGCCAAGATTTTATTGAGGCTTATAACCGTTGGAAACGAAATGAAATTACAGCCGTACAGGCAATGAAGGAAGCGAATGTAAAAAAGACAACGTTTTATAAATTAGTAAAACAACATGAGGATGCAATGAATATGTAAACTGTTTAAGCTAGTTTATGTTTTACCTTTAGAGCTTTGAAATAAATATTATTCTTTGTGTCAAGTTATCTTTTATTCCACATTCTTCTATATACTAATTTATCTATTAACCTCGTATTAAAACAATGAAAAAAGGAAACACTATTTTTAAAAGAGAAATGATAAAGGGGTTAATCGTTTATGGAAAATAATATATCCAACGAAATGAGTCAAATTGAAAAAAATATATCTGATGAAATATTAGCTGAATTGTTTTTAAGTCAAGTAACGAAACAATTCAAAAGAGGTAAAATTCTTGAAGAGATTGATCAGTCCTTAAAGAATAAAGACAAAGAAGCTTTTTTGCGTTTAACGGATGAACTAAAATTTGTATCTTAGTAAATAATTAGAAATAGGAAGTCATTATATAAACAAACCAGACTGAGTATCTTTCATAAGAGGTTAAGAACACAATTATTATGGTTTAGCTTCAATATAAATGGGATAATGAGCAGGAGAATATATTCCTATTAAGATTAGTAAATAAGCAAGCATGCAGCAGATCATAATTGCTCCTGTTACTAAAGCGCAACGAAGAAATTTCTTCATTATTTTATGTCTTTGAAACTTATTAAAGTTAAGAATGTTACTCATAAAATCCTCCCTTTCCGGATTGATGGAGACATATTGTAAAAAGAAGATAAAACTATCTTCCTTAAAGATCAAAGGAATAGTTTTATCTTTTAATGTAACACGATCATACGTACTAAGAAATAGTAAGTTGTGAGATGAAGGAGATAATATGTTATAAAAAGTAAACTTATACAAATGAAATAATAAATGCAGCTTTTCGCTAGTTATATAAGCTGGCGATTTTTGCATTTTGAGAATGGAAAGTTGCCTAAGGTTACCCTACCTACTCTTAATGTAGTCTTCTTTATTCCTCAAGCTATTGAACGCGAGTTTTTATGGTTTGCAAAGTAGCTATATTATTTTGGACTGTTAAATTTAATTCATAGTATCCTCTCTCGCTGGATATACATGCATAGTCCCCTGAACATCCAGTTACAAAAAACGAGGTATTAGGAAAGTTAGGATTGATTGCAACTGAGTTAGCAAAAAATTTATGTGCATGATGAGTGAAAATCGCTAAAATTTTGTTCCTTACGTTAGAGGGTATAGCATTAAAAAACATGTTTGTCTGCATTTGAGTCATAACATGATCACCATGTATTTCCGTAGTTATACCTGGAACTCTCAAAGGCCAATGAAAATCAATAATGTAATAATAGTTAGGATCTAAGTTACTTAGCAAGTTTAAGCTATCCTGGCTAAATACCCCGCCTCGACCATTATCTAACCAAACATGACGCACCAACCCTTGTGTTCCAGGAATAACTCTATAGCCAGTTAAATAACGATTGATGTACTGTCGAAATAAAGCTCTACTGTTATTTCTGTTAGTAGCCTCCCAGTTTCCTATAGAAGATCTGAAGGGAATTGATCCTAAAACATTATTTAAAATATTAGTGAACTGTTGGTAATATGTTTCAGCTACTTGTATTGAAGAAGCACCTAAAGCGTGTACATTATCTCCACCAAATATAATATATCGTTTATTACCATTGTTCACTACTCTTTGCAAAAGGGTATTAAACATACTTTGACTGTTTAAAAAACCTACATGACTATCACCTACAACTGCTAAATTAACTGTAGTAGCTAGTGGGAGTCCTGGTTGATTTTGAACGCAGTCATTTTCTCTTTTACCTTTATCGTTCTTAATTATTTTTACCACCCTTTCTGTCTATTGTTCTTGATATATTATTCATTAGATCAAGGAATGCTTGTACGATGATAAAAATGCTTCTTTATTTAAGAGAAGTAAAATAATAAATATTTTCTTTTTAAGCATGTCCAAACTCTTTTTGATTGGTAGCATATTCTGTTAATATAAATACCTTTTTAAAAAGGGGAACATAACATTGCTAACGAATAGTAAACAAAATTTAGAGAAATCTATTCAAAAAAATCAAGATAAAGAGTTCTTACAATACCTTCCACTACAAATTTATAGAGAAATAGCTTTTGCAGTCCCTATCCCCCAAGGCATCTCTGACTTACCACCAACTATTTTCTTTGATATTTCCAAGCAGTTTACTCCAGACCAGGTACAAAAAATTCAAGACACTATTAAAGGTGTATTATTTAACTGGTCGTTGCATCTAACACAAAAATGGAACAATGGATTTAATAATGGTGTATCACAATTGGCTGATTGCACGAACACATATGCGGTGAAAAACTTACAGCCTTTACGTTATTTTGGTGTTAATGTTACAGACGGAAAACAGGCCACAGATTTAGCTATGGAACAATTGACAGAAGTCATTAAAGACAATGGGCTTCGCCGATCCCAAAGAGCTAGGATAGATTGGATATACACCCCTTCTCCTATAACAATACAATTACCACCGACAGTCACTAAGACTCAAACTCCGTTATCTATGATTGTTAATGTATATCAACTCCAACAACCGAATGTAACTGCTGGCCTGCTTATAGGCTCTATGTTTCATGCTTGGCTCCATAGGGGCGGTTACGACGACCCTAAAGTTACAAATTATTTTATTTCTGAATGTCCAATGTGCGTTATGAGAAGTTATCAACCCAAAAAGCCCAATGTACCCGATAGTTTGTTCTATAAATATTTTAATTAAATCAACTAGTTTAAAAGTAGTGCATGATATATACAAAACGAAAGATTATAAACCAAACTATTAGCACTTAAAGAATGTTTAAAAAGGATTTTTTCCTATAATTTCACTTTTGTATTTAATATTTTTTACAACTAGTACAATTCAATTCACTATTTAATATAGTAGGTCATAAAAAAGGAGAATTCTGTTGAACCTAAAAGAAATTAAGGGATCATACGATGTAATTGTTAGCTTAGGCAGTGCTTGTAATCCTGCAATGGAATTAAAACGCTTAAATTTAAGGACATTCTCTGGACCACTAGACTGGAGTGTATCTCTATCACTTTCTGATGTTAATAGGTTACTGAAAAATAAATTCAGCAATTTTATGGAACTTGAAAACATGCAACTAACTGATGGAGCGTTTGCATTTGTCGATGATGGGGTCTTAATTGAAGGGGTGCAATCTTATTTAATAGAGGATACTCATTATAATATTATTTCAGTCCACGATTTCCCAATCATTCCACATCAACATTGGAGTGCCACATACACCTCCTATAAAGAAAAACTTACAAATCGAATTAATCGTTTTATAGAAAAAATCACAACCTCTGAATCTGTTTTATTTATTAGATGGGCTGCTACCTATGAGCAATCTTTAGAATTACAAGCAATTTTAGAACAGATTGTTAAAGGTAATTTTAATATTCTTATTCTATGCCCTGAAGAAGGATTCAAGGGTGTAAGTGAAATTAATTGGGGAATTGATAAAGTATGTGCAGTCAAAGTACCGAGACTCCCTAATGACCTGGAAACATGGAATTATGTTTTAGAAGGTATAACATTAAGTTCTAGAAAACAATAAAATGAAAGCATAAGAAGAGTTTCAAAATAAGAGAAGCAACCTCATACCTAATGGCATTGGAGAGAGGTTGCTTTTTTATGATTCACACTCGTCGAAGAATGAATAACACAGCAAGTAAATAATAATGTTATTTTTACATAATGTAACATAAAAAAATAATATTACAATAAATACTGTGTTTTTAAGTATGAGCATATGCATAAAAAGGCTGCTTTTCATACAAGATCTGTTAGTTAAAAAGGAATGAAAATGTTGGTAAATCAACGGTGTATAAAAAGTTGCATAAAAGAGAAAAAGAGAACTTCTTCGAACCCTTGGGGCGTAAGGGTTCTTTTTTGTGATGTGTTCCGGAAAGAGACCTTATGTAAACTAGCTTTGTATACGATATACACAGTTAAAATCCTTTATTTACAGCAATATAAAATGTTAAAGTGACTATATATTGGAATTAAGTGGAGGATAAACATGTATAGTAAAAATTGTTCTAAATGTGATTCAACTTTAACCAAAGCACGTATTCAATCATCCCCTGGAACAGTGGGAATAAACAAAACGCCTAGCAGAGTATTGAATAACAACAGTAATTATAGTGAGTTAGTACCTTATGTTTGCTCAAGCTGCGGTTATGTCGATTTTTATGTAGAGGATCCTGAAAAGTTCTCATAATAGAGCTTTTCAGGATTTTTTATTTCCCATAATATGGATTATGTTAACTATGGGTATAATTATAAAATTAAATTATTGTTTTGCAGAGGGGAATCTAGCTCCAGCAAAGTATATTCTGTTGTCTGCTCTAATTCTACTTGGAGTAGTGCTAACAACTAAAACTTCTACTCTCTCTCCAGCATTTAATTGAAGTATGTCATTGATCTCTATGACACCATCAAAACGACTAGCTGCCCCAAGAAACTCAACCTCAGCATCTAATAATAAACCATTTACTTAAAAAAATAATTCTACTTCATAATCAATATTTGGATTATCAGGCTGAAAGAAGATTGATGCATTAAACGCGTATACACCATTAAACTCAGGTATAAATGTTGAAGTAGCTGCATTATATTCATTATTACCTATATCAAATTGTTCATTTGGAAATGTAACTTTTACAAAAGTATCAGCTTGAGAAATAGGAATAGTAGTATTAGGATTAGTGGCTCTGAATGCTGAGGGACTTACAAGGTCCTCAGCATTAGCAACAAGTAAAGCATTCATGCCTTTAAACGTTGAGAAATTAACCTTTTTGTTGGTTTTTCTATATAATTTATTCTCTAATAAAAATAATGTTTGTATACTTGTAATGTTATAGGACAAGTATCTTGAAACAAATGAACTTTATTTAATTCAATATATGCTAGTGTCTATACAAGGTACTAGTAAGATTTTCAAGAAAACCATTTGAAAATCTCTACTCTTTAACAATAACGATCTTAAATTCCTATTAAGATTATTGAAATATTCTACTCATGCTAGCTTTTTGACACTGTAACGGATTAATAGTTGGAGTACTGTTAGGAAGTATAGGAGCCATGAGATTACCTGTAAGGTTACTGTGGGCTGTATCAATATTTCCTGCAGAATCAATAAAAGGACCCGTAGGATCTATAGATTCAAACATGAATACATTATTAACAGGTTGGTTATTAAGCTGAGTAAATAAAGCATGTCCTGCTTCATGTGCAAATGCAAAAGGAGCACTCAAAGCTCTGTTACTCAATGCAATGGATCCATAGAGTGTAAATTGAGGTACACCGTTTTCAACTCTAAAATTCTCAATTATTACTCCACCAACACCTATAGGTCGACTATTACCTGAAGGAGATGCAAAATCATTGCCACTTGTGTAAACAACGTATATGCCAGGTTGATTCCCATTCATTTGTTTAACTTGATTGATGAGATTCTCAACAGGTCCTCTAAATGCTTCATTAGTACTTAAATTGGTCGCATCTATTACTGTATTTACTTCGATTATAGGTTGTGAAATAAAGTTTATATTACATTCACCTCCACTATTCCATATCTGATTAGCTGAGGCAATGTCTCGATTAAATCTATTTTGCCGGCCATTACTATCACTGGGTGCAGAACCGGGAGTAAAGATACCATAAACATTAACCGAAGGATCACCCTGAGATTGGACTGAGTAACTATAGTTATATCTATATTTTCTCTTTCTTGATTTTTTCAATTAATGCACTTCCTTTTATATAATTAGTACAAGTTATGTAATTGCTAATAATTTGCTTGTATGCTTGTCCAATGACAGCACGATTATTTTATTGACTTTGGAAATTATATCCTTTTGAAGTATTAGCTTTTTTTGATGAGCAAGTAGAAAGAGAAAAAAGATTAGAAGCTATCATTGAACAGAACATCGAAATGATGAAACAATGTGCGATATCAATTGAAAAGATGAATGATATTATTTATGAACTGATGGGAGATGTAGAGGAGTAATGGAAACACAACGACGTATGATTACACTTGATAAAGAAACGGATCAATATATCCAAGATTATATGGCTGAACATAAACTTCGTTTCCCAGGAGAAGCGATTATGGATATCTGTAAAAAGTATCGGGAAGAAAAAAAGAAAGAATGGTCGTTAGACTATATTACGGAAACTGTTAGTGAAAATCTTCATGGTGTATTAAAAAATGAACTTAAAAAAATTCGATTAGGAACAAACAGTGCCGATAAAAACACACAAATTCTTATCGAATTTATGAATGGATTGTATTTTCACCATGGCTATAAGGGGATTATGACAACGGATCTTCAAGAGTTAGAAGAAACTAAACTTGCCAAAAAAGTTGTAGGTGAACGTATTGTGAATCAACGACAAAAACGGCTAGATAAGGAAAACTCTAAAAGCTAAAATAGCCTTTAAGGCTAGCTAGGTAGGCTTAAGCCTACTTTTTCTTTTAGTAAACGAGGTGTATATAGCTTGATATGTAGTTATTGTGGGACAGAAGGATTAGAAGATAGCTGCTCTTTTTGTGGGGCTAGTTTAAATATAAAAAGACCCAAACTAAAAGAATTTGTGGTCTTAGAGGACGTTGAGAAGCCTTTTAATGAACTTTCATGCTTTCATACGTATGATTTGTTAGTTTTGCTGCGTTTGGTACGTAAAGAAAGGACAAAGGTTTATGATTTAATGCTAAGGCTTAAAAAGGATGATAAGAGCCCTCAAATTATTCAAATAACACGTAACTATTTAAAAGACCTATATGAACCTTATACAAAGCGTATGAAGCTTATATGGCTATATTAATTAAATGAGACATAATCCCTTTATCATAAAAAATTGAACTAACTATATATGGGATTTGATACCGCATTTTTTTTAATAAGGTAACCTTTTCTTATATATTAAATGAAAGCTCTCTCTATTGAGAGCTTTCATTTTTATTTCTATAAATCATTTATTTGTTTGATGAAATTAGATTTTATATACTGAAACAGCTCTATATCCAACTCATTGTGCTTTTCTATTTTCTTAATGATATCAATGGGGACTTCGTTGAGCAAAGGGCGAGATTTTGTCACATTCACCTTCTTATATTTAATATTTCCCCATTTGAATTTTTTCTTTAGTAACAGAAGCGATTCGTTAAACATTTCTGTTATTCCTATTGATCCAAATTCCAGCAAGTTTTCTTTCGCTTTCTCTACGCTTAGTTGAGATTTCACCCCGCAAATTTGTTTAGTTTGGCCATTTGTAGCTTGAGGGTCCCAATCAATGTAGTCTTCAAAAGACATATGTTTCATGTTCTCTTCATAATACCCTGGATACGATTTCAAAAAATAATATAATGATATGACACGCTCAACCGGATGACGCATCATACTAAAATAAACATAGGGTTGAGAAAAAAATTCATGTATTCCATAGAAATGATGGCCGGATATAGCTTTTATGTTTTTTTTATCTTCTTCTTTTAATTGGCTAAACTGTTTATTCATCTCTTCTAAAGGAACATGATCGTATATTTCATTTTCAGAGTAGAACTTTTTAAAAATATTATTAAGTGTGGTTCCCCCTGTTTTAGGAATGTGCATAAAGATAACAACTTTTTCATCCATTTGAAATTGCACCTCTCCTCTAATTGCCTATAAGAATATCAGTTCCATAAATGGGTTATTGATAAATTTTACGTATCTTTTACAATAAAAATGTTACAAAGACACACATTTCTTTTTAAGAATAATAAACCGTGGATCTTGCGTAGGAATTAGATACGGATCACATAAACAATGGAGAATTTCTAGTGGTCGATATTTATGTTGGACAGAGCAAATCAATCATTGTATATTTGATGAACGCCATCAAGATACCAATAGGCAGTTTCTACGACAGCTATGGTATTTTCATTGGGTACTTGATTCAAATAACGAAAGAAGTATCGTGCTAAGAAAAGCTTCTAGAGGACGTGGTACTCCAGGCGGATAAACCAGAGTTTATGTGTTTAAAAATAGGATGCCATCAAATGGACAAACTGTATTAGTAAAAGCTGCCACACCTGTAAATTCCCCTTCAAGAACTTATAGAATTGTTTAACAATAATAAATTTCTTCTGGCAACTAAACATAAAATCTTAAAATTTACTATTTATTCATCGAAAATAAACGATAAAAGCAGCAGGTTTTTCTGTAATGCACAAAAAAACCTGCTGCTTTTATCGTTTAAGTAACGTATTAACCCCCAAAAATCTTACTCCAGAATCCTTTTGGTTTTGAATCAAGATTTTCTTGGGCGGCCGCGATAAGTTTTTTTGTATCACTAATTTCACGTATGGCACTAGTCAATTTCTCATCGCGTTTCTCTAGATTGTTTTCAATGTATTTGTCTTGGTGGTCTAGTTTTTCTGTAAGTTTCTTTATAAGGCTTCCTTGTTCATCTAGTCGTTGGATAAGCGCTAATTGAAATTGCTCATCTTTTTCAGAGCGATTAAGCAACTCTTGAACTTTTTCTTCAAGGGATTGTACTTTTTTTTCAAGGTTTGATTGAACTTCCACTGTCTCCGTTACAATTTCTCCTTGAAGCCACTGGTTTATCATCTTATAGCTCCAGTTTTGCTCTTGAATTCTTTTTTTTATTTCAGTTAATAAATCGATGTTTTGTTTGTTATAGCGCCTATGTCCGCCTTCTGTTCGTTGGATTTGGAGATTGAATTCTTTTTCATATAAGCGAATAAGATCTACACTTAATCCAGTTAGCTTTACTGTGTCTTTCAAAGTATAGACTACTTCATCTTTATTTTTTTCATGCATTTTTCTAGGATTCTCCTTTCTGTATAAAAATCTAGATATACTTTGAAGTTGATATATCAGTGTTAATGGAAATTCTAGAATGCGGTTTTGCGAGATATTATTCAAGATTTATATTTCTAGTAAAATTCTATTAATTACTTTATATTCCTGTTTTTTATGTACATTTTTCTTTTTCTTTCGCTAGGCCTTTTATTCTTCCTTTTCAATTCTAGATGAAATCATAAACTTTTCAAGAGTAAAACTGTTTATTTTAAATGTAGATAGATTATATATAAAGTTCAAAAAAAAGCAACTTAAGGATCAACATTAACTCTACTCGATTAAAACTTTGTTTTAGCCAATGTCTGCAAAAAAGGAGTTTTAACTGTTAAGAAATATCTTTGTTAACAACAGATTCACATCTTTTCCTCTCCTAAAGTCCAAAGAAACTAGAGTACCTAGAAAGCTTGATATAAAATAGCTTCAGACGAATCTAGAATGTACTTTCTCTAACTTTAATTCAAGTATTTTGTGTAAGATAATATAAATCCTATATACCTATATCTTCTGGATTTATTACGTTGGTTTAATGGAACTTCTTTTTTGTTTATACAATTCTTATAGAATTATTTTTCGAGTTAAAATTAATCTTAATTTTTTCTAAGTTATTTAAATTTTATAGCAAAAGCTAGAAATACAATGAACCATTGAAAATAAAGGGTTTTTAACGAATCTAGAGTGAACTTCTTCTAGATTTTAGCCGAGAATAATAAATCTAATTAAATTCTAGATGATTTTACAAGAGATTTGTTGTCATACAACCAAGACATGGCCGCCAAATTCTAAATTTGTAATGCTTGAGAAGGTTGTTTCCATCGCAATCGACTTTTTAAAACAGTTAAATTTTAAAAAGTGGATCATTAAGTTCAACTAAAGTTAAACTTAATGATTTTTTCTAAAATCAACTAAGGTGAAAATAAAATTAAGTTTAACTTGTAAAGTAAAAATCACTTACATAAAAGATGTTTTGGTGAAAAATAAGTTGAACTTAATATTTTATTTTGTCTTTAGATATCGCTTAAATCGATATAAAGCATGGCGGCTGGACAATCCAAAGTAATAAATAATGTGTTCGTTTGAATATCCATCATGAATTTTGTTAAGTATACAACTGTTTCGAAAGTGAGTAGATCTTACAATTGCTTGTATGCCTGAACGTTTGACTTCTCTTTCAATCATACGTTTTGTACCGATTATACTAATCCTTTTAGGTTTATTTAAATTGTAATCATACCAATAAACCATTTTTTGAGGATGAAAAGAAATAAATAACGGATCATTTGTATAATCCTTAGGTCTAAATAACAGAGGGATTGTTAATAGGTAATCATATATGGTTTTCTTATCGTGTTTAGAAAGCTCTAAGGTGCGTTTTGATTTGCTTGTGTTTACCGTTAATGTATTCTGTGCAAAGTTAATGTCTTGTATATTTAAAGATACAACTTCGTTAATGGTAAGACCGTAACGAAGCATTAAGATGAACATGGAATGGTTACGCGGACCTATATATTTATGTATCTGCAATTGAATATCACTTAAATGTTCGTGACTTATAACTGAATCTAAAAGAATTGAAGCATCCGATTCAGTTATAAAATCAGTATCAGTTAATGCTCGTTGTTTTTTTGTTGTTGCTTGTAAAAGTCCAATATCATCTGTGAGGCTATAATACTTTAACATGCCATTTAAATGTGATGCTACACGCCTCAGATTAGCTTCTGACAAGTTTTTTTCTTTTAAATAGGTAAAGTATTCGTCGTAATATTTCTTGTCTCCTGGCAAAGTTTCTGAAGGGATATTGGGATGAGATTCATTTAACCATTCAAAAAACTGTTTTAGATCATGCTTATACATTGATATTGTAGAAGCCTTTTTTTTAGATTCAACTAAATGAGATAAGAAATCTCCAAGCAAAATAAAGTTATTCAAATAAGACACACCCGATCTTTTAGGTAAATTTAATATACTATTATTATAACAAAAATATTAAACAAGCTTACTAAAATGATTCTTTTTTTCTTTATGTATATTAAATTTACCTAAGCGCAACAAAAGACGTGTAAAAGCCATCTCTGCAAGGCAAGGTTTTACACGTCTTTTTTTCTATAGCTAATTTCTATTTAAAACTTTACTTTGTAAAAAGTTTTTATACATTTTTTTTAACTCTTTATTTTTAAAATCCTTAACAATTCTTGGTTCTAAGCCTAATTTTTCACGTTTATTATAATCTTCTTCCATATTTCGAATGACTTCTTGTAAGCCTGCTTCTTGGGCTTTTTTTATTTCTTCTTGGGTAGGTTGATCTGAACTTAGAATCAGCATTCTTTTTAATTCTTGAAACTGCAAGAGCTTTTCTTCAAATTCTATTTGAGTTCCATTTTCTTTTAAAAATGATTCTTGCTTCTCTTTTAAAGTTGCATCCTTAAGAATTTGTTCTTTATCTCTAGCTTGTGCTATAAAATCTGGAACTAATTCTTTTTTTGCACGCTTTTTAGAGTTAATGCGTTTTGATTCCTGTGAGACCTGGGCATAATCTTTTTGAATCGCTTTTACTACGTAGGAATGAGGGTGAGTCACATCTCCTGTAATCAAACGATCTTGCGTGTATCTTATATTTCTTTCTAGGTGTTCTTGTGTAAATTCTGATAAAAGCCACTCTATTTTTTCTGGCTTAACCCCTAAGCCTGCTAAATCATTCTCAAGGCTGTTTGTGTTGTCTTCTAATTTCGAGAAGGATTGATTTAATTCTAGTTTTTTCTCTTGAGTAGAGCTAGAACCATTCAATGCAGGCGAACTGGTAATAATAAATTCTATGGACGTTACTTTTCTACCAGTTTTTATTTCCACGAATTCAAAGTGGATATCCGTTTTATTATTGATTTCTTTTTGAGCTACTGCTAATACTTTGCTTTTAAAATGGCCATACTGTTTATACTTGGTAGGTTCAATAGCTAAAAAATGACGTAATTCTTCAAGAGTGAGTTCCCTTTTTCGCAGACGCTCATATTGCTTAAGCAACTCATATATACGAATGGAATAGACCGAATTGAGTCTCACTACATTCTCTAATTGATACGATGTAAATTTTTCCTTAAGCTCTAAAAACAGATACTTTAAGCTAGGATGAAATTGTAATGTTATGTATCCTTCGTTTTCTTCATAAATAGACGTAATTACCCAGTTGTAATTTCTTTGTCTGCCTTTTTCTTTTATCGTAAGAATTTTTGTTTGAAGGCCATTCACGATTTCTTTTAAGTAAGAGTAAAAACCTGTTCCTTTTTTATTGCCTACGATTTCGATAAAGTCTTTAGCTCGAAATCTATAGGTCTTCAACGTTTCATCATTAGGCTGCACTTTAGATGCCATGATTAAGAGAATTCTTTGCTCTTGTAAAGACAATTTATATGTACTCTCAATGAGGATGTTTGATTTAGTTACCCAATTTTTTATATTTATGCTTTCCAGATCATATGGTTGAGCGACAGTGGTTTTCTTCATAAAATCCCCCATATTTTTCTAAACTATCACTAAAATATCATAAAAGTGATACTGTGTAAATTGCATGTTGAAGAGCAACTTGTCCTTATAATTTAAATATCACGCAAAATTAGTGATACTTCATGAAGGTTTTAAACTCTGAAAACCTTATATATTCTTAATTTATTACGCTCAGTCTGCATTTCAATGCGCAAAATTGGTGATACTTGAAGCGTGTCTGCATTTCCAACGCAAAATTAGTGATACTTAAAGCATTTTTATATTGTCCACGCAAAATTGGTGATAGTTAAGCCATAATTGCATTTCCAACGCAAAATTAGTGATAGTTCGCGCAAAATTAGTGATAGTTTCGCGCAAAATTAGTGATAGTTTCGCGCAAAATTAGTGATAGTTCGCGCAAAATTAGTGATAGTTCGCGCAAAATTAGTGATAGTTTAGGCTTATAAACGTTGTAATATCAGTGTCTATGGGCCCTCTAAAACAATAAAACAATAAAACAAATATATAAAACAATATATAAAACAGTAAAACAACATAAGAGAGTAGTTGTTTTTTTACTTTATAACTTTAAAGATTAATAATTAAGTAAAGGAATCCATTTGTAGTGAGGTTTTTAGAATATTAGCAGTGTATCCAGATTGAGTCATTTTTAATCATAGATAAAGTAAAATACAGAGGTTTTATGAGGAGTTCACGAATTCTTATTGAATTATAATATTACTAGACGGTATAATAGAGTCACCAAAACAGTGCGGAATATAAAAAGACTCCAACGTGTGCAAGTGGTGCGCCAACACCCTTACACCGTTAACCCTAAAACCACTAGGGAAAACACCTGTCGAAGTCCTAATACATAAATTTAGTTACGCCTTTATTTTATCGGATAATTAAATTTATTTCAAGGGCGTAGTCTGTCAAAAAATCCGACATCGTTTTCCTATTTCACGGGATGCGATGTCTTTTTTTGTTCCTGAAAAGGAGAGGATAGACTAATGTCTACTACACGTATGCTTACCGCAGAAGAATTTGATTATATGAAAAATTATCAGAGTTTCATAGAAAACCGTTCTCAACATCAATTAATGAAACGAAAATTACTTAAAGAAATTATCAACCTTTACGGAGAAAAGTTTTATCGCCTCCATGAAGGAACTAGAAAAGCTTTAGATCGGCTTTGTTGGTTTGCTGCAGAAAAAGGATTTTGCTTTCCAGGCAGTACATATTTAGGTAAGACGTACGAAAAGTCAAAAGGAACAATTGATCGCCATTTAAAAGAATTGCGAAAACAAGCACAAATTGTTACTCTATATCGTCGATGTCCGCGCAACAACGGCAAGGGGAATCCAGTACACTTATTTGTGAATCACCCTTATTTTAATCATTGGGTTAAGTATTTACAGCTTGATTTAGAGTCTAACGTTGAAGCAGATGTCAAAACAGAAAATGCTGAAATCTCTTGGGAGAGTAAAGGGAAAGAGACAAAAAAACGGTCTACCTATAATCTATCTTTAAAAGATTTAAATAAATATATACGTAATGATGTTAATTTTAAGCTCTCGTCAGATTATGTGCCGTTTTTTATTCCAAAAGCTTTTAAAGATACTGTGAGACCTTTTTTTCCTTGTGCAGATGATATTTATGATTTATGGGGGAAAGTTCGACTAGCTTACAAAGCGAGCCGTTTAGAAAAGCCGTTGGAAGATGTAAGTTTTCTTCCTGTTCAAGCATTTAAAGAGACGGTTTTTGCTTATAAAAGAAATCGTATAAAAACTAATTTTGCAGCTTACTTTTTTGGAACAGTTCGAGGAATATTTGTTATTGAGCGTAGAAAAGAAGTTCAGCGAAACGGGGATAGTAAGCTATTTTATAACTTTTTAGACTCCTAGATTAGAAAACAAATAATATTATTTATACATATTTTAAGTCAGAATGAGTGTTGTTAAGATTTAAAAATCCGAAAAATTTTATCTCTTGTACCTAAAATAAGACGGGTCTATATACACATTTCTATTGGTACTTTACATATACTGTTACGATTTATTTTGTTATAAGAGGTGAGTAAATGCCATATGTTAATCGGTTTTTAACAAATGCTAATGGGGCTGTTACATTTACAGGCAACACTTTTGGCTTAAATAAGCAAGCTAATGCTAACGCTCCTGGAACAGCAGGGTCAATAGGAACATTTTTCAGTGTAAACCCAAGTTCTGTAGATGGATCATTTCCTACGGGGACTACTGCAAACTATTTGCAAAACTCTTCTAGTGCAGTGCTAAGGCTCCCATCTACCACTACTCAAATTCTTTATGCAGAATTAATATGGGGTGGAAGCTATCTTTATGGTGGAGAAGATGTTAGCGCAGCTTTAAATAATGCTGTGACTTTTATTACTCCTACTAGAACAGTTAGTATACAGCCAGACACAGCTACACGTTTTACCTTAACAAATTCGAGCTTTTATTATGTCCGCAGTGCAAATGTGACAAATTTGATTTCTCAGGCAGGTACGTATTCAGTACAGGGTGTTCCTGGAACACAAAGTACAACAGAAAACAATGCCAATGCGGCTGGATGGACATTGGCCGTAGTATATGCTGATCCTTTACAGAAATCTCGAAACTTGTCTATTTTTGTTGGAGCAGAATTGACCAGTTCATCTACAGGAAGCTCTACAGCAGCTGTAACTGGATTTGGTACGCCTATTACAGGAACAGTAAATGGTAGATTATTAGTAAGCGCCATTGAAGGAGATTCAGCTATAGTAGGTGATCAACTTCAATTTGGCCCTACAGTTGCAGCTTTGCAACCAGTTTCGGGACCAAATAACCCTATAAGTAACTTTTTTGCTTCTCAAATTAATAATGATGGTGGTGTATTAGATACAAGTGGACAATTTGGTAGTTTCAATAGCACACCGGGAGGTAGCTTATCCGGTGCGAGACAGGGGTGGGATATTACCAATATTGACGTCTCGGCTCGTTTATCAAATAACCAAACCAGTGCCGTCGTACGTGGGACGACGACTGGAGATACTTACGTTATTAGCACTTTAGCTCTTCAAGTAGATATTAATGCACCTGTTTTAAATGTATCAAAGTCTGCTAATGTTACATCTGCTCGAACAGGAGATATTATTACTTATACGGTTCAAGTAAGTAATACTGGAACGGCTTCTGCCAATGTTCTAATAGCTACAGATCCATTGTCTTCAGCAACAACCTTTATTCCTAATAGTTTGCAAGTAGATGGAGTTATTCAGACAAATGCAGATATCCGAAATGGTTTGTCGCTTGGTACATTAAATATTAATCAAACTCGGATTTTGACATATCAGGTTAGAGTAGTTGGCCCTCTGACATCAATCTCTTCTCTTGGTAATCAAGTTTTTATTAATTACCAATTTGAAAGTACGCCAGGAAATGTATTAACAGGATCAGGTGCTTCTCCCGTCAATAGCGTAACAGCTATTAACACTCCTCCTACAGTTCCCAATTATACTGTTACAAATCCTGAGGATACTGTAGCAATTGGAACAGTCATTGGCAGTGATATCGATGGGAATCCTCTAACTTATCGTATTGGTACAAGGCCGACTAATGGAATAGTAACTGTTAATCCTAATGGACAGTTTGTCTATACCCCAAATTTAAACTTTAACGGGACGGATCAATTTACAGTTATTGTAGACGATGGACAAGGAGGAACAGCTACCTCTGTAGTTACCATCATAAATACACCTGTAAACGATAATCCCGTTACTCAAAACTATGCAGTTATTACTAATGAAGATACCCCTTTAGTTGGTCAGATACAAGCTACAGATGTAGATGGTAACTTACTTACCTTCCAATTACAATCTCCACCAACAAACGGAACAGTTACCGTAACTAATAGTGGAGCTTACACGTATACCCCAAATTTAAATTTCAACGGAAGCGATCAGTTTACCGTGTTAGTCTCAGATGGTCAGGGAGGCACGGCCGTTTCGACAGTAACAGTGACAGTAACGCCGGTGAATGATGCACCGACGGTGCCAAATTACACGTTTAGTACGCAAGAAGACAGTCCTGTGGTAGGAGCAGTGGTAGGGACGGACGTGGATGGAAATCCTCTTAGTTATCAGCTGCAAAATGGTCCAACAAATGGAATAGCTGCCGTGAATGCAAATGGAACGTTTAGTTATCAACCAAACTTGAATTTTAATGGGACGGATCAGTTTACGGTATTGGTGTCAGACGGTCAGGGAGGCACGGCGGTTTCAACGGTGACCATCAACGTTATCCCTGTCAACGATCCCCCAATTACGTCCAATGTTAGCTTTACGATTGCGGAAGATAGCACGTTAATCAATCAAGTAGTGGCGGTAGATCCTGATGGAAATCCGTTAACGTTTAGCCTACAAACGGCACCGGGCAACGGAGTGGCCGTGGTGAATGCAGATGGAACGTTTAGCTACCAGCCGAACCTGAACTTTAATGGGACGGATCAGTTTACCGTGTTGGTCTCAGATGGTCAGGGAGGCACGGCCGTTTCGACAGTAACAGTGACAGTAACGCCGGTGAATGATGCACCGACGGTGCCAAATTACACGTTCAGTACGCAAGAAGATAGTCCTGTGGTAGGAGCAGTGGTAGGAACGGACTTGGATGAAAATCCTCTTAGTTATCAGCTGCAAAATGGTCCAACAAATGGAATAGCTGCCGTGAATGCAAATGGAACGTTTAGTTATCAACCAAACCTAAATTTTAATGGGACGGATCAGTTTACGGTATTGGTGTCAGACGGTCAGGGAGGCACGGCGGTTTCAACGGTGACCATCAACGTTATCCCTGTCAATGATCCCCCAATTACATCCAATGTTAGCTTTACGATTGCGGAAGATAGCACGTTAATCAATCAAGTAGTGGCAGTAGATCCCGATGGAAATTCGTTAACGTTTAGCCTTCAAACAGCACCGGGCAACGGAGTAGCTGTGGTAAATGCAGATGGAACGTTTAGCTACCAGCCGAACCTGAACTTTAATGGGACGGATCAATTTACGGTATTGGTGTCAGATGGCCAAGGAGGCACGGCGGTTTCAACGGTGACGGTAACAGTCACGCCAGTGAATGATGCACCGACGGTGCCAAACTACACGTTCAGTACGCAAGAAGATAGTCCTGTAGTAGGAGCAGTGGTAGGAACGGACGTGGATGGAAATCCTCTTAGTTATCAGCTGCAAAATGGTCCAACAAATGGAATAGCTGCCGTGAACGCAGATGGAACATTTAGCTATCAGCCGAATCTGAATTTTAATGGGACGGATCAGTTTACGGTATTGGTGTCAGACGGTCAGGGAGGCACGGCGGTTTCAACGGTGACCATCAACGTTATTCCTGTCAATGATCCCCCAATTACGTCCAATGTTAGCTTTACGATTGCAGAAGATAGCACGTTAATCAATCAAGTAGTGGCGGTGGATCCCGATGGAAATCCGTTAACGTTTAGCCTTCAAACAGCACCGGGCAACGGAGTAGCTGTGGTAAATGCAGATGGAACGTTTAGTTATCAGCCGAACCTGAACTTTAATGGGACGGATCAGTTTACCGTGTTGGTGTCAGATGGCCAAGGAGGCACGGCGGTTTCAACGGTGACGGTAATAGTCACGCCAGTGAATGATGCACCAACGGTGCCAAATTACACGTTTAGTACGCAAGAAGACAGCCCTGTGGTAGGAGCAGTGGTAGGGACAGATGTGGATGGAAATCCTCTTAGTTATCAGCTGCAAAATGGTCCAACAAATGGAATAGCTGCCGTGAACGCAGATGGAACGTTTAGTTATCAACCAAACCTAAATTTCAATGGGACGGATCAGTTTACGGTATTGGTGTCAGACGGTCAGGGAGGCACGGCGGTTTCAACGGTGACCATCAACGTTATCCCTGTCAATGATCCCCCAATTACATCCAATGTTAGCTTTACGATTGCGGAAGATAGCACGTTAATCAATCAAGTAGTGGCAGTAGATCCCGATGGAAATCCGTTAACGTTTAGCCTACAAACGGCACCAGGCAACGGAGTGGCCGTGGTGAATGCAGATGGAACGTTTAGCTACCAGCCGAACCTGAACTTTAATGGGACGGATCAGTTTACCGTGTTGGTATCAGATGGCCAAGGAGGCACGGCGGTTTCAACGGTGACGGTAATAGTCACGCCAGTGAATGATGCACCAACGGTGCCAAATTACACGTTTAGTACGCAAGAAGATAGTCCTGTGGTAGGAGCAGTGGTAGGGACAGATGTGGATGGAAATCCTCTTAGTTATCAGCTGCAAAATGGTCCAACAAATGGAATAGCTGCCGTGAACGCAGATGGAACGTTTAGTTATCAACCAAACCTAAATTTCAATGGGACGGATCAGTTTACGGTATTGGTGTCAGACGGTCAGGGAGGCACGGCGGTTTCAACGGTGACCATCAACGTTATCCCTGTCAATGATCCCCCAATTACATCCAATGTTAGCTTTACGATTGCGGAAGATAGCACGTTAATCAATCAAGTAGTGGCAGTAGATCCCGATGGAAATCCGTTAACGTTTAGCCTACAAACGGCACCAGGCAACGGAGTGGCCGTGGTGAATGCAGATGGAACGTTTAGTTACCAGCCGAACCTGAACTTTAATGGGACGGATCAGTTTACCGTGTTGGTGTCAGATGGCCAAGGAGGCACGGCGGTTTCAACGGTGACGGTAATAGTCACGCCAGTGAATGATGCACCAACGGTGCCAAATTACACGTTTAGTACGCAAGAAGATAGTCCTGTGGTAGGAGCAGTGGTAGGGACAGATGTGGATGGAAATCCTCTTAGTTATCAGCTGCAAAATGGTCCAACAAATGGAATAGCTGCCGTGAACGCAGATGGAACGTTTAGTTATCAACCAAACCTAAATTTCAATGGGACAGATCAATTTACGGTATTGGTTTCAGATGGTCAGGGGGGAACGACGGTTTCGACCGTTACAATAAACGTAATTCCAGTGAATGACCCTCCAATCACCGCTGATTTAGCATTTACAATTAATGAAGATACACCCCTTACAAATCAAATTCCAGCTTTTGATCCCGATGGAGATCCTTTGACATTTACTCTGTTGAATCCGCCTCCGTCAAATGGAAGTGTTGTATTAGGGGCAAACGGAGTATTTACTTATACACCAAATTTAAATTACACCGGAATGGATACTTTTGGTGTGCTGGTGTCAGACGGTAAAGGAGGAACTTCTCTTTCTACTGTAACCTTAACGATTGTCCCAGTAAACGATCCGCCAGTAGGAGGAGATAGATCTGTTACAACGACCATTAACCTTCCTGTTACAAGCAGCATACCTGCTTCAGATCCCGACAACGTTACTCTAACCTATACTCTGCAATTAGTTCCAAATAACGGTAATGCTGTTATAAGTCAAGATGGTACATTCATTTATACACCTAATAACGATTTTATAGGTAATGATCAATTTACCATACTAATAACAGACCCAGAAGGAGCGACTGCACTATCAACCATTTTTGTAAGGGTACTTGAAACAAATGGAACTACAACTTCACAAGATTTACAAATCTCTACTGATGAAGACACACCAGTAACAAATCAAATAATTGCTACTAATGTAAATGGAAATCCACTTGTTTATACTATTGAAAATCAACCTATTAATGGAGTAGTAACAATTGATTCTGATACAGGAATATTTACGTATACACCGAATGCAAACTTTACCGGTTCAGATGCGTTCGTAGTATATATAACTGATAATTTAGGAGGAAATGCTACTTCTTCAGTTATCGTTACAGTTATTCCAATAAATGATCCTCCGATTGTTCCTAATTATCAGTTGACAACGAATGAAGATACATCAGTAACTTCTATGGTAATTGCCACTGATATTGATGGCAATCCACTGACTTATTCGCTACAAAATGCTCCAGTAAATGGAATAGTAAACGTGAGCTTAGATGGGATGTACACGTATACCCCAAATGCTGATTTTAATGGGATAGATCAGTTTACGGTATTGGTGTCAGACGGCCAGGGAGGCACAGCCATTTCCACAATTACAATTACGATTCTGCCAGTAAATGATCCGCCAGTAGGTCCAAACGAAATTACGATTGTTACACCTGAAGAAACACCTGTTACTAGCCAAATCGTAGCGACTGATCCAGATGGAGGAGTGCTCACGTATGCGTTACAAGATCCACCGACAAATGGGGTGGCAGTGGTCAATGGTGATGGAACGTTCACGTACACGCCAAATGAAAATTACACTGGAAATGATACGTTCACAGTCCTAATAAGCGACCCGTCGGGCGCATTTATAGTGACGAATGTATTAGTAACAGTCACGCCAGTGAACGATGCACCAGTGGTGCCAGACTACGCGTTTGTGATCAATGAAGACACGAGTTTGAACAGCCAAGTGGTGGCAACGGATGTGGACGGAAACCCACTAACGTACGGGTTACTGGCAGTTCCAGCAAATGGAACAGTGGTAGTAAATCCAGACGGCAGCTATAGCTATACGCCAAATGAAAATTACACTGGAGTGGATAGCTTTAGTGTCGTGGTCAGCGATGGCCAAGGAGGAACAGCCATTTCTACCATCACAATTACGATTCAGCCCGTAAATGATCCACCAGTAGGTCCAAACGAAATTACGATTGTTACACCTGAAGAAACACCTGTTACTAACCAAATCGTAGCCACTGATCCAGATGGAGAAGTACTGACGTACACGTTACAGGACCCACCAACAAATGGAGTGGCAGTGGTCAATGGTGATGGAACGTTCACATACACACCAAATGAAAATTACACTGGAAATGATACGTTCACAGTCCTAATAAGCGACCCGTCGGGTGCGTTCATAGTGACGAACGTACTAGTAATAGTCACGCCAGTGAACGATGCACCAGTGGTGCCAGACTACGCGTTTGTGATCAACGAAGACACGAGTTTGAATAGCCGAGTGGTGGCAACGGATGTGGACGGAAACCCACTAACGTACGGGTTACTGGCAGGTCCAGCAAATGGGACAGTGGTAGTAAATCCAGACGGCAGCTATAGCTATACGCCAAATGAAAATTACACTGGAGTGGATAGCTTTAGTGTCGTGGTCAGCGATGGCCAAGGAGGAACAGCCATTTCTACCATCACAATTACGATTCAGCCCGTAAATGATCCACCAGTAGGTCCAAACGAAATTACGATTGTTACACCTGAAGAAACACCTGTTACTAGCCAAATCGTAGCCACTGATCCAGATGGAGAAGTACTGACGTACACGTTACAGGACCCACCAACAAATGGAGTGGCAGTGGTCAATGGTGATGGAACGTTCACATACACACCAAATGAAAATTACACTGGAAGTGATACGTTCACAGTCCTAATAAGCGACCCGTCGGGTGCGTTCATAGTAACGAACGTACTAGTAATAGTCACGCCAGTGAACGATGCACCAGTGGTGCCAGACTACGCGTTTGTGATCAATGAAGACACGAGTTTGAATAGCCGAGTGGTGGCAACGGATGTGGACGGAAACCCACTGACGTACGGGTTACTGGCAGTTCCAGTGAATGGGACGGTGGTAGTAAATTCAAATGGTACCTATACGTATACGCCAAATGAAAATTACAACGGAGTGGATAGCTTT
>NZ_JBMPZA010000005.1:1947500-1965000 GCF_049368575.1 Priestia sp. 40 | reverse complement strand
GAAATTAATAGGGATATGAATACCGAACTGTACGCCAAAGATGTTAATAAAGAAAAGCAGCAGAACACCAATAATCAACTTAATCGATAAATTTCCAATGACTCGAAGCATTTTTTCAACACCACCTGTTACTAAGAGTAGAATGATTAGTCCTATTAAAAAAGACACAACTACAATGGGATGATTTAGCATGTTGCCTCCTTCTTAAAGCAGATAAGTTACCTTATATGTATGTCCAAGCATTCAAAAAAAGCACTATTTCACGGAGAGAAATCCTTATTTTATAAAGACAACAAAACAGGATGCCTCTATGACATCCTGTTAATTGAAATATTTCGTTGCTTGGCTTCTTTTAATAGAAAAAGATACTTCATTTTAGCTAAGCGAATATCTACCATTACCTCTTCTGAAGGATCTACACTTCTTTCTACCATTGAAGTTTTGTGACTCCATTCCTGCTTTACTTGCATAAAAGTCTTCACAAATTCATCATCGTACTCTTTGCGTAACCAACCTTTTCTTTTAAAAAACATATGAAAGTACCTCGTTATACTTCTCTTCTACCTTCTAGGGCTTTAGATAATGTTACTTCGTCTGCGTACTCAAGATCTCCTCCAACGGGTAACCCATGAGCAATTCTAGTAATTTTAATTCCTGTCGGCTTTAAGAGCCTAGAGATATACATAGCTGTAGCTTCGCCCTCTATATTCGGGTTAGTAGCTAAAATCACTTCTTGAATTTCATCATCTTGAAGTCTTTTTAATAACTCTGGTACTTTGATATCTTCAGGCCCTATTCCTTCCATAGGTGAAATTGCGCCATGCAGGACATGATACAAGCCGTTATATTCTTTCATTTTCTCCATTGCAATGACATCTTTAGGGTCTTGCACGACACATACCACACTTCGCTCTCTGCGCTGATCTTGACAAATGTAGCAAGGATCTTGATCTGTGATATGCCCACAAACTGAACAATAGGTTAAATTTCGCTTTGCATTGACTAATGCTTTTGCAAAATCTAATACTGTATCTTCTTTCATAGATAAAACAAAGAACGCTAAGCGAACAGCTGTTTTTGGACCAATGCCGGGTAACTTCATAAAACTATCTATAAGCTTTGATATTGGTTCTGGATAATGCACGTGGCAACCACCTTATTAAAGTCCTGGAATATTTAAACCTTTTGTAAATTGACCCATTGTGTTATTTGTTAAATCGTCCATTTGTTTTAATGCGTCATTTGTTGCTGCTAGTACTAAATCTTGTAGCATTTCAATATCTTCAGGATCTACTACATCCTCTTTAATATTTACATCAATTACTTGTTTCTGACCGTTAACTACAACTGTTACCATTCCGCCGCCAGCTGTACCTTCAACAGTTTTTTCAGCTAACTCTTCCTGCGCTTTTTGCATATCTTTTTGCATTTTTTGCATTTGTTTCATCATTTTTTGCATATTGCCCATGCCTTTCATCATATGAACATTCCTCCTAAATTTACTCTTGAATTTCGATTAAGTCTTCTCCAAATAGCTTTTTCGCTTCTGCAACCACAGGGTCTTCCTCCTGTGGTTGACCTGATGCCCCATCACTTTGCTGTCCTTGAAGAAACTCTTCTCTTACTTTATCCCATTCGCTTTCTGGAATTGCAACCATTTCACGCTTGCTGCCAATTAAAGTATATAAGATATTCTCTAAATTATCACGTACATTGTTGTTATTTTCAGAAGCCATTTTGCAATGAATTTCATATTTAAATTTTAGTATAAATGATTGATCTGAAGACGCAACTGGTTCACTGTTAGATAACAACGCTGCATGTGAAGCTTTATTTTGTTGTTTCAATGTGTCTAACACCTGCGCCCAAGATCGCTTAATCGTTTCTAAATTCTGCCGAGTGGCATTTTTTAAAACTTCATTTACCTTCCCAACAGGCGTTTTATACTGACTTCTTGACTGTCTTGTCTGTTTTTTCTCTGTTTGCGCTGCCTGAGCTGTATGATCAACTTGAATGCCTTTTTCTTTTAACTGCTGCAGTTCTGCTTCCATTTGATTCATTTTTTGCAAAATGTCTTGATATGGAAGATCACTCTCTTGATTTGTAGAACTTTGAGCTAATTTTACTAAAGCTACTTCAAGTAGCACTCGAGGATGATTGCTCCATTTCATCTCTTGCTGAGTTTGGTTCAATTCAGCAATGACTTTATAAATAAAGGCACTATCCATTTTTGAACTGAGTTCTTTAAACTCTTCGTTAACCGCTGCTTTTTCAAGTAAATATGCATTTTCTTCAGAAGCTTGATAAAGCAGAACATCACGATAATAGAAGATGAGGTCCTCTACAAACCTCGCTGGGTCTTTTCCGTTTTTGATCAAACTTTCAACAGAGTCTAGCGCTTCTACAATGTTTTCGTTAAAGATAGCTTGGACGATCTTCACAATAAAAGCCTGTGATACTGCTCCTGTTATAGATAGAACATCCTCTAAGCTCACCTTCTCCGTACTATACGAGATGGCTTGGTCTAAAAGACTAAGTGCATCACGCATGCCGCCTTCTGAAGCTTTCGCAATTTCGTAAAGAGCATCCTCGCTTACTTCTAGCTCTTCAGAACCTAATACTTCCTTCATTCGATATACGATATCTTCTGGCGAAATGCGTTTGAAATCAAAGCGCTGGCATCTAGAGATAATCGTTAATGGAATTTTATGCGGCTCTGTTGTAGCTAAAATAAAGATAACATGTGCAGGAGGTTCTTCCAACGTTTTTAACAAAGCGTTAAAAGCTCCAATTGAAAGCATATGAACTTCATCAATAATGTACACTTTGTATCGAACAGCACTAGGTGCATATTTTACTTTATCACGGATATCTCGAATTTCATCGACTCCATTATTAGAGGCTGCATCAATTTCAATTACATCAGAAATAGAACCATCAGTAATCCCCTGACAAGTTGCACATTCATTACAGGGTTCAGCAATGGGTGCTTTTTCACAGTTAACGGCTTTCGCTAAAATTTTAGCAGCTGTTGTCTTTCCTGTCCCTCGAGGCCCAGAAAATAAATACGCATGCGAAAATTTCTCTTGGACAAGGGCATTTTGAAGTGTTTTGATAATATGTTGTTGACCGACTACGTCGTTAAAGCTTTGAGGACGGTATACACGGTACAGAGCCTGATATGCCACTACATCCTCTCCTTTTAATATAATTCATTAGTTATCATTATAGCGTATTATAAGGCTTTTTTTCAAAATAGTGAGAGATAAAATAAAAAGCCTACTCCAACAGAGTAGACTAAACTTATGTATATAACTGCCGTGCACCTTCCGTCGATTAGCCACCCCAGGCGTTACTTAAGCAGTTAGCTCGGTTCAGGCGACCCCATGGCACATGAGAGGTTCTGCTTACTGCTGCTTCCTTCCGGACCTGACAGGGTTCACAGATTCCCATTGCATAGGACCCAAACGTCAACACCACTTACTTAAGGCAGGCCCTAAGATGAGCTAACCTCAAGAAGGAATTCGGCCTCGCTAGAGCGGATTGCGAGTACAGGGCACCGCTACCTCCCCGCTTAGCACGGCAAAGTTGAAACCAATAGTTTGGGCATCAAGTTGATGCATTTACAAGTATACGTCTTTTCATTCAAAAATGCAACCGCTATAGAAAACTTACTTTTTTAGCTCTATTTTCCAGCCTTTTTTCGTTGACGCAACTCACGAAAAAAGGTTGTTAAGAGGTTCCCGCATTCTTCTTCTAGCATACCTCCTACTACTTCTGCTTGATGATTAAACTTTTCAAACTCTAATAAGTTTAACAATGTTCCCGCGCAGCCACCTTTAGGGTCATAAGCGCCAAACACAACTCTTTTTACTCTTGATAATACGATAGCACCAGCACACATCGGACAAGGTTCTAAGGTGACATATAACGTAGCGTCTTCCAATCTCCATGTTCCTAGTTTCTTACATGCTTCATCAATTGCTAAAAGTTCCGCATGAGCAACTGATCGCTGTTCTGTTTCTCGTAAGTTATAAGCTGAAGCAATCACCTCATCATTTTGAACAATAACTGCTCCAATGGGAACCTCTAATTTATCTTTGGCTTTTAATGCTTCATCGATTGCCAACCTCATATACTTTTCATCATTTAACACTTTTTATCCAACCTTACATATTATATTTTTTCTGAGTCAAACTACTTACTATGTACATCAGGAAAAGGAGAGACCTTGTGTGAAGAAAGCTAAAACTGCTTTAATTATTATTGATATGCTAAACGATTTTCAATTTAAAAACGGCAAAATACTTGCTGAAAAATCTTTAACAATTGCTCAAAACATCGCCCAGTTAAAACAGTACGCATCGTCTCAACATATCCCTATTATCTATGTGAATGACCACTATAAGCTATGGCAGGCAAACTTAGAAACCATTTTAACACACTGTACAAATGAGGTAAGTTCACCCGTTCTACATCATATTTCACCACAAAACGCTGATTACTTCTTAATTAAACCAAAGCATTCTATCTTCTATGGCACAGCTTTAAATATTTTGCTATCACAGCTCGATGTGCATACACTTATTTTAACAGGAATTGCGGGAAATATATGCGTGCTTTTTTCAGCCAACGATGCTTATATGCGTGAGTATAACTTAATTGTGCCTGAAGATTGTATTGCTTCAAACGCAGATGAAGACAATACCTTTGCTTTGAGAATGATGCATAACGTATTAAATGCTCGTATTTGCAAACATACCGAGTTGATGAATTAAGTAAAAAGCCTTCTCATATGATGGAAGTAAGTCATATGAAATGGAGGCTTTTTATTATGCAAATTTACACTGTTAAAGCAGGTGACAGTATATATAGTATTGCAAAACAGTTCCGCATTGACGCAGGGAAAATTATAAGAGCAAATGAATTACCTAATCCAAATCAACTCGTCATCGGGCAATCTATGGTTATTCCAATCAACGGTACTTACTACACAGTAAAAGCTGGGGACACTATATGGAAGATAGGAAGAAAATTAGGCGTTAGCTATCAGGCTATTGCCAATGCGAACAATGTTTCAGTTACAGCACCCTTAACACCTGGTCGCCGTATCTTAATTCCCCCTTCCCCGAACAAAAGAAACGGTGAGTTTTTAGGATATGTTGAAACAAGCAATCGAAAAATCACTCCTCAAACAGAGAAAATGATTAATCAAAATGCAAAATACCTTACTTATCTCGGGCCAGCGAACTTCGAAGTGCAAAAAGACGGTTCTCTAAAGGCACCTCCACTTAACAATTTAGGTTCTATCGCTAAAGAAAATGACGTCATTTTCTTAATGGTATTGGCTAATATTGAAAACGGCGCATTCAGTGACGAAGTCGGCCGAGCAATTTTAACTAATAAAGACGTTCAAGATACGCTCTTAAATAATATTGTAAAAACAGCGAAAGAACAAAATTTCAGAGACATTCACTTTGACTTCGAATTTTTGCGTCCGGCAGATAAAGAAGCCTATATTGCATTTTTACAGAAAGCAAAAAAGCGTCTTCAAGATGAGCAACTTCTTATGTCTGTCGCTTTAGCTCCGAAGACAAGTCGAGATCAAAAAGGCAAATGGTATGAAGCACATGATTATAAAGCCATTGGAGAGATTGCTAACTTCGTTGTTCCGATGACATACGAATGGGGATATAGCGGTGGGCCTCCTATGGCCGTCTCTCCTATTGGTCCCGTACGTGATGTTTTAGAATATGCAGTATCTGAAATACCTAGTTCAAAAATTATTATGGGTCAAAACCTATACGGTTACGATTGGACACTTCCTTACAAACCAGGAGGAGAATATGCCAAAGCCATTAGTCCTCAACGAGCTATTGAGTTGGCAGCTCGCTATAAAGTAGCTATTCAATACGACAATAAAGCACAAGCTCCTTTCTTCCGGTATAAAGATGAACAGCAGCGCACCCACGAAGTATGGTTTGAAGACGCTAGGTCTATTCAGGCCAAGTTTGATTTAATCAAAGAATTAAAACTTAGAGGAATGGCTTACTGGAAACTAGGCTTAGATTTCCCGCAAAACTGGCTCTTGATTGAAGACAACTTCAAAATTACAAAAAGAGTGACACAGCCATAAATAGGGAAAGCTTACTGTTAACAGTAGGCTTTTTGTTATTCTTCTTACTGAAAGAAATTTCTTTT
Source organism: Priestia sp. 40 (assembly GCF_049368575.1). Taxonomy (NCBI): domain Bacteria; kingdom Bacillati; phylum Bacillota; class Bacilli; order Caryophanales; family Bacillaceae; genus Priestia; species Priestia sp. 40. The sequence continues at coordinate 1,958,799 of NZ_JBMPZA010000005.1, read as the reverse complement.
CCCCTTATTCTCCTTCTCTATGTTAAAATATTTTTTGTCTGTTTTTTTTGAACGAGTGGTCATGAAGGAGGCAAATGAATGCAAGGCACACCTTTTATTTCAGTAGAAGGACCCATCGGTGTCGGAAAAACCTCTCTAGCTAAAGAGATTGCACAAGCATTTCAATTCGAAATTTTAAAAGAAATCGTAGATGAAAATCCATTTCTCGGGAAATTTTATGAAAATATCAACGAGTGGAGTTTTCAAACCGAAATGTTTTTTCTATGTAATCGATATAAGCAGTTGGAGGATATTCAAAAAGGGTTCTTATCTTATAAAAAACCTGTTGTAGCAGATTATCATATTATGAAAAACATGATTTTTGCTGAGCAAACGTTAAAAGATGAACAGTATAAAAAATATGTACAAATCTTCCACATCTTAACGGCTGATATGCCAGCTCCGAACATTATTATTTATTTAAATGCCAGTTTGGATACCTTGTTAAAGCGTATTAAAATGCGCGGAAGAGAAATTGAACGAAACATCGATCCTCACTACCTTGCGAGGCTAAGTGATGATTATGAAAAAGCTATGACGGCGTTTGAACAAAATAACCCTGATGTAACCATTTTACGTTATGACGGTGATGAAATAGATTTTGTACAAAATAAACAACACTTAAATAGAATCTTATCAGAGGTTCAAGAGAGTATGTTAAAAAGGAGTATGTAATGGTAAACTTACGATCGAAATACAACATTCCTAATGATGCTGTGTTGACGATAGCGGGTACAGTTGGAGTTGGGAAATCTACAATGACTCAATCATTGGCTGATGCTCTCCAATTTCGCACATCGTTTGAAAAAGTAGATTCCAACCCTTACCTGGACAAATTTTATGGGGACTTTGAACGTTGGAGCTTCCACCTACAAGTATATTTTCTAGCGGAACGCTTTAAAGAACAAAAGAAAATTTTCGAGTATGGCGGCGGCTTCATCCAAGACAGATCCATTTACGAAGATACCGGTATCTTTGCTAAGATGCATTTTGAAAAAGGAACGATGTCTGAAGTAGACTATGAAACATATACAAGCTTGTTCGATGCAATGGTTATGACTCCATATTTCCCTCATCCGGATCTGCTCATTTATTTGGAAGGCAGCTTCGAAGATATTGTAGATCGCATTCAAGAAAGAGGGCGACCAATGGAACAACAAACGCCTCTTGATTATTGGAAAGAGATGCACGCCCGATACGAAGACTGGATTAATAACTTTACGGCTTGTCCTATTCTTCGTTTAGATATTAGAGAATACGACCTTATCAAGGATCTTGATTCAATTGAATCAATTGTTGAAAAAGTGGCTCGCTTTTTACAACATAATGAAAAGCTAAAACGTCGTCATCTATAAAAAAATGCCGCTTTATCTATTAAAGCGGCATTTTTAACAAATAAAAAACCGTTACTTATAAGTAACGGTTTTCCAATCTCCAATTTATCGCGCTATGTTAATTGCATTATAAGTCAAATATGGCGGAGGAAGAGGGATTCGAACCCCCGCGGGCTTTAACACCCCTGTCGGTTTTCAAGACCGATCCCTTCAGCCGGACTTGGGTATTCCTCCGTATCGACAAGTATTAATTTATCATATACAAATAATGAAGTCAACTCTTTTATTGATTTTTTTAAAAAAGACGTTCATTAAGAATTAATTCTTAATGAACATCTTCTACTTTTATTTAGAAATAAATTCTTTATTTCCCATATATGGACGCAGCACTTCTGGAATTTGAATTGATCCATCTTCCTGCTGGTAGTTTTCTAAAATTGCAGCTACCGTACGGCCAATTGCTAAGCCAGAACCATTTAATGTATGAACATGCTCTGGTTTTGCTTTTGTATCACGGCGGAAGCGAATATTAGCACGGCGAGCTTGGAAGCTTTCAAAGTTTGAACAAGAAGAAATTTCACGATACGTTTCATAACTTGGAATCCAAACTTCAATATCATACTTTTTGGCTGCTGTGAAACCTAAGTCAGCTGTACACATGCTTAGAACTCGGTAAGGTAAACCTAATAGTTGAAGAACCTTTTCAGCATGGCCCGTTAATTTTTCTAATTCATCATAAGAATCTTCTGGCTTAACAAAGCGAACAAGTTCTACTTTATTAAACTGATGCTGACGAATAAGACCACGTGTATCTCTTCCTGCAGAGCCTGCTTCTGAGCGGAAGCAAGCACTATAAGCTGTATAAGCAATTGGAAGCTGATCTCCGCTTAAAATTTCATCACGATGTAAATTTGTAACTGGTACTTCAGCTGTAGGAATTAAGAAATAATCTTCTTCTTTAATCTTGAATGCATCTTCTTCAAATTTAGGAAGCTGCCCTGTTCCTGTCATGCTTGTGCGATTCACCATATATGGAGGAAGGATTTCTTCATAACCATGCTCATCCATATGTAAATCCATCATAAAGTTAATAAGAGCACGTTCTAATCTTGCACCTAACCCTTTATAAAATACAAAGCGGCTTCCCGTTACTTTCGAAGCTCTTTCAAAATCTAAAATATTTAAATCTGTTCCTAAATCCCAATGCGGTTTTGGTTCAAAATCAAATTGTTTAATTTCTCCCCATTTGCGAACTTCTACGTTATCATCTTCAGTTTCACCTACAGGCGTACTTTCATGTGGAACGTTAGGAATTGAAAGCAGCAATAGTTCTAATTCTTCTTCAACGCTGCGAAGCTCTTCATCCAATTGCTTTACGCGATCTCCTACTTCACGCATTTCAACGATTAAATGATCAGCATCTTGTTTTTCACGCTTCAATTGTGCAATTTGCTGTGATACTTCATTTCGCTTGCTTTTTAACTCTTCTGTTTGAGCAATTAGCTCACGGCGTTTTGCATCTAACTCTTCAAAGCGACCTAAGTCCGTTAAGTCCTCACCACGAAACTTGAGCTTTTCTTTTACTTCATTAAAATTAGCACGTAAAAATTTTAAATCTAACATACTTAGTACCTCCTTTAGTATAAAAGGGCAAAATAAAAACTCTCATCCCCATGAAAGGGACGAGAGTTTACCCGCGTTGCCACCCTAATTGAAAGCTAAAATAAGCCTTCCTCTTAAACCAGATAACGGATGAACCGAAACTGCCTACTACTTTTTCGACAGCTTGCTCCAGGACGGATTCATAAGAATTGATTATCGATTCACACCAGCCATCGACTCTCTTGAAATCAAAAATCTTATTACTATTTCCTATCAACGCTTTATACCAATATCATTTTTATTAATCATAATGTACTACAAGTCTTTACAAGATGCAATTCATTTATACAGGTTTTTTTGAAGCTTCTTCAACCATTGCTACAAAATACTGCGCCATGCGAGCATCATCTGTCAATTCTGGATGAAACGAACATCCCAAGAATTGACCTTGTCTTGCCGCAACAATTCGGTCGTTATGCATGGCTAAGACTTCAACGTTTTCTCCTACTTCTACAATATGCGGAGCACGGATAAATACGCCTATAAAATCTTCACCGATATCTTTAATATTTAAGGCAGCTTCAAAGCTATCCCGTTGACGCCCAAACGAGTTGCGAGCTACCGTAATATCCATAACACCTAAATGGGGCTCTTCACGGTCAACGACTTGTCCTGCGAGTAAAATTAAACCCGCACACGTACCAAATACCGGTTTACCTGCTTGTGCAAACTGGCGAAGAGGTTCCATAAAGTCATATTTGTCGATCAGACAACGCATTGCTGTGCTTTCGCCGCCCGGTAGGATTAAACCATCTATTTCGTTTAACTGTTCAACTTTTTTTATGATAATGGCTTCAGCGCCTGCTGCTTCTAATGCTTGTGCATGCTCGCGAAAGGCACCTTGTAATCCTAACACGCCTACTTTTACCATTTTGTCAAAACTCCCTTTAAATTACCATCCACGCTCTTGCATGCGGTTTTCTGGTAATAATGATGAAATTTCAATCCCTTTCATTGCACTTCCTAACCCTTTTGATAAGTTTGCAATAAGCTCATAGTCTTGATAATGTGTTGTTGCTTCCACGATTGCACGTGCAAACTTTTCAGGGTTGTCTGATTTGAAGATTCCTGATCCAACGAACACGCCGTCTGCTCCAAGCTGCATCATTAACGCTGCATCTGCTGGTGTTGCTACACCGCCTGCGGCAAAGTTTACAACCGGTAAACGGCCTTCACGCTTAATTTGCAGTAATAGCTCATAAGGCGCACCTAATAGCTTAGCTTCTGTCATTAACTCATCTTCGTCCATGCCTACAACTTTACGTACTTGAGCATTTACTTGGCGCATATGACGCACTGCTTCCACAATATTTCCTGTCCCTGGTTCGCCTTTTGTACGAAGCATTGCAGCCCCTTCAGCAATACGACGAGAAGCTTCCCCAAGATCACGACAACCACACACAAATGGAACCGTAAATGTATTTTTATTTAAATGAAACTCCTCATCAGCTGGAGTCAACACTTCACTTTCATCGATGTAGTCTACACCCATCGCTTCTAGCACGCGTGCTTCAACAATATGGCCAATACGAGCTTTTGCCATAACTGGAATGGACACAGCATTCATCACTTCTTCAACAATTGTTGGGTCTGCCATACGAGACACGCCGCCTGCTGCACGGATATCGGCTGGAACACGCTCTAACGCCATAACAGCAACAGCGCCTGCTGCTTCTGCAATTTTTGCTTGCTCTGCATTGATAACGTCCATGATGACGCCACCTTTTTGCATTTCCGCCATTCCTCGTTTTACACGATCAGTACCTGTAATGTTATTCATGTTTGTCTTCCTCCTGTATCAAGTGTTTCACAATAATTTTTAGTGTATATACAAAATTCAAAACTTAGTGTCTATTTTACCGCATTTTTCGGAAAATTCCTATCTAATTTATAGATTATATACAAACAAATCTAAAAATAAAAAGAAGAGATACTCTCTTGTAGTATCTCTTCTTTCTCTTGAGTTATCATTAAAACCAATTATCTACTGTATTTGCAGCATTCATCCAAATATCGCTGAAGAAGTTGCCAATACTGCGGATAGCGAGAGAGAACCATCCAGCTTTTTCAACAGATTCGTTTGTCACAACCGGCGTCATGCTATCTGTAGTTTGACCTCCTACATAGCCTAGATCTTTGAGATTGCTGTTTGTTGCACTTACATAAGCAACTGTTTCTCCTTTTTTAATAGGAGCAACAACTTTTTGATCGTTCATAACTTTATCGTTTAACTTAAAGTTGATTTTAGTATGATCTTTTTGACCTTTTTCAGTAATAATCTTTACCGAATTCTTTGGAGAAACGGAAGCTTCTTTTGATTTTCCTTTAGCAACATCAATTGTTTCATGCCCTTTAATCTCGCCGTTAGCAGGCACTACTTCTTTTAACTGAAAATGACTAAAAGCATAATCCAATATCTTTTTCGTTTGAGAGAAACGAGCAGCTTCCGTAGACTTGCCGTTTTCCTTGGCATTCATTACAACTGTTATGTATCTTACCCCGTTACGCTCTGCAGTTCCAGTGAAACATTGACCTGCAAAATCTGTATGACCAGTTTTTAAGCCGTCTACGCCGCTGTAGGCAGCTGAAAAACCTGGGAGCATCTTATTCCAATTGTTCATTTTTGTTTCGCCTTGTTGCCCTTGTCTAAACATCTTAGAAGGAGTTTTAGCTACTTCCAAAGATTCTGGATAATCATGAATTAAGTGATAAGCAAGGGTAGCAACTGCCCGAGCCGATAGAAGGTTCTCATCTTCTTCCTTCGTTCCTTTTGGATACATTCCTTTTAGCAAAGAATTAGAAAGACCTGTAGAATTGACAAATTTTGATTCACCCATATTTAATCTTTTTGCCGTTTCATTCATTAACTTAATAAAACCTTCTTCAGAATCACTGACAGCTTCAGCTAAAGCAATTGCAGCTCCATTAGCTGAATAAATAGCCATGGCATCATATAATTCTTTCACCGTGTATTTTTGGTTTTCAATTAACGGTACATTTGATAATCCATAATCCTGAGAAATTTTAGCTGCATATTTACTAACTGGCACACGTTGATCCCAAGATAATTTCTTATCTTTTATCGATTCTAATACTAGGTATTCTGTCATCATTTTTGTCATGCTTGCAATACCTAATAAAGCATCCGTATTTTTCCCGTATAATACTTTCCCCGTACTTGCCTCTACTAAGATCGCTGCATCTGCTTCAACGCCAATATCATCTGTTTTAGGAGCAGCTGATGCTTGTGTAGAGACAAAAAATACGCTGGCCATTAACATAACAGCAATGACACAAATTAATTGTTTCTGTACTGCGTTTCTCACTCTATACCCTCCAAACGTAAACTCACATAAATGTAATTTTATCATACTAAAATTTAAAAAAATAGATAAAGAAGTACTGTTACATTCATGATTAACGACATAAAAAACACGTTTCCCTAATAGGGAAACGTGTTTTTTAAACATTCATGATTATCTCATAGAATAGTTAGGAGATTCTTTTGTAATTTGTACATCATGTGGGTGACTTTCTCTTAAACCTGCTCCAGTCATACGAATGAATTGTGCCTGTTCACGTAACGCTTCTAAGTTAGCTGAACCACAGTAACCCATCCCTGCGCGTAAACCACCAATCATTTGGTATAAAGTATCTGCTACAGGTCCTTTGTAAGGTAAACGACCTTCAATACCTTCCGGAACTAATTTTTTATTATCTTCTTGGAAGTATCGATCTTTACTTCCTTTTTCCATAGCTCCTACAGAGCCCATTCCACGGTAAACTTTAAAACGTCTACCTTGGTAGATTTCTGTTTCTCCAGGACTTTCTGTCGTTCCTGCTAAAAGGCTTCCTAGCATTACTGTATGTCCACCAGCTGCAAGTGCTTTTACGATATCTCCAGAGTATTTAATACCACCATCTGCGATAATAGCTACACCGTGCTTACGAGCTTCAGTTGCACAGTCATATACTGCTGTAATTTGTGGAACGCCTACACCAGCTACAACACGAGTTGTACAAATTGAACCAGGTCCAATTCCTACTTTTACTACGTTTGCTCCCGCTTCAATCAATGCTTTTGTACCTTCAGCAGTTGCTACGTTACCAGCGATAATATTTAATTCTGGATATGCTTCACGAATGCTGCGAACCGTATCTAAAACGCCTTGTGAATGTCCATGCGCTGTATCAATAACGATAACATCAACGCCAGCTTGTACTAATTTTTCGATACGAACATTTGAATCAGCCGTTACGCCAACAGCTGCTCCAACTAATAAGCGACCTTGTTGGTCCTTAGCTGCATTTGGAAACTCAATTACTTTTTCAATGTCTTTAATCGTAATAAGACCTTTTAATACGCCATTGTCATCTACAAGAGGTAACTTTTCAATTTTGTATTGCTGTAGAATTTTTTCTGCTTCTTCTAAAGTCGTTCCTACTGGAGCAGTAACTAATTCTTCTTTTGTCATTACATCAGCAATTTGCATTGAATAATCTTGGATGAAACGCAAGTCGCGGTTTGTAAGAATTCCAACTAGCTTTTGTTCTTCTTCGTTGTTGACAATTGGAACACCTGAGATACGATATTTGCCCATTAAATGTTCAGCAGCAAATACTTGATTTTCAGGAGTTAAAAAGAAAGGATCCGTGATAACACCACTTTCAGAACGTTTTACTTTATCAACTTGTTCTGCTTGCTGTTCAATCGACATGTTTTTGTGAATGATACCTAAGCCACCTTGTCTAGCCATCGCGATAGCCATTTCAGCTTCGGTAACTGTATCCATTCCTGCACTGATGAACGGCACCTTTAATTTTAATGTTTTTGTTAGTTCAACACTCATATCAACGTCTTTAGGTAGTACCTCAGATTTTGCTGGCACCAGTAAAACGTCATCAAATGTTAAGCCTTCTTTAGAAAATTTGCTTTCCCACATTATAGAATCCTCCTTTAAACGACAGAATATTATTAGTAGATTAACAAGCAGATATGTACCTGTCAATAACTTCACTAGATATCAGATAATTCTAATAAAAAGAAAAGGTGATTTAGTTGCATAAATTTAATGATGTTTGGACGTCCTACAATTTATTTTTCTCCGTTCCTTTTGTACAAGACTTTTTAAAAAAGCGCTATCAAAAATTGAATTATAGCGATGCAGAGCAACATAGCTTTAAAAACAGTTACCCCTTTATTTATTATTTGGAACACAGTAAAAATTATTATCAAGTTGCGGCACAATCTCCTGTATCAGTTCAACCAGTTTTATTATTTTATGGAATGTCACAGCTGTTAAAAGCCTGTTTGTTAACACAAAACCCCGTATATCCAGAAAATACGGCGGTATTAGCACATGGAGTATCAACACGAAAAAGAAAAAAACAAAGTTATGATTTTTTAGATGATGAAGTTAAGATCCAAAAAAGCGGTTTGTTTTCACAAGTAGGAGAAGAATTGTTTCATGTGAAACAACTGGAAGGTAGTAAATATACAATGAATTACCTGTTATCGTGCGTACCGGAATTAGATACATTATTTTTAAATTTGGGTACTAGGTCATTTTCCCATTTAACAACTATTGGATCGCTTCCAGCTACCTCTTTGTCTATTCCTGAACAAGTTACACGGTGTTATCATATGAATCACGAAAGGCTCTACTCTTTTTTAAAAGAGCGTTCCCGCCTATCATTGTCTCTGTCAGAAGATCAGGTACGTATTCTTGACCCTTCAAACTGTTTATATAATTGTTCACCTTTTATGTACAATTTCCAAGATAACACACTGCATGCACCGTTGGAAAAAGATAGCTGCTTATATTTCCCTGAGATGTTGGCACATTACTTATTACTTTATAATTTAAGTATGATTTCACGTTATGAAACAGAGTGGTGGTATGAATTATTGCATACATACTCTTCGAAAGATTACCCATTTATCTTGAGATTCCTTGAGGTTACGGCTCAAAAGATTCCTTACTTAATTTCTTGTTACTTAAATGAACATACAAAAAAAGACTAGCTAAAATAGCTAGTCTTTTTTCAAGTGCCTGGCAACGTCCTACTCTCACAGGGACAAAGTCCCAACTACCATTGGCGCTAAAGAGCTTAACTTCCGTGTTCGGTATGGGAACGGGTGTGACCTCTTCGCTATCGCCACCAGACAAGAGATTGCTCTCTCAAAACTAGGTAACAGTTTGCTGAGTAAAGCTTACGCTTTTAAAGTTTGGTTAAGTCCTCGATCGATTAGTATCAGTCAGCTACACATGTCGCCACGCTTCCACCTCTGACCTATCAACCTGATCATCTTTCAGGGATCTTACTAGCTTACGCTATGGGAAATCTCATCTTGAGGGGGGCTTCATGCTTAGATGCTTTCAGCACTTATCCCGTCCACACATAGCTACCCAGCGATGCCTTTGGCAAGACAACTGGTACACCAGCGGTGTGTCCATCCCGGTCCTCTCGTACTAAGGACAGCTCCTCTCAAATTTCCTACGCCCACGACGGATAGGGACCGAACTGTCTCACGACGTTCTGAACCCAGCTCGCGTACCGCTTTAATGGGCGAACAGCCCAACCCTTGGGACCGACTACAGCCCCAGGATGCGATGAGCCGACATCGAGGTGCCAAACCTCCCCGTCGATGTGGACTCTTGGGGGAGATAAGCCTGTTATCCCCGGGGTAGCTTTTATCCGTTGAGCGATGGCCCTTCCATGCGGAACCACCGGATCACTAAGCCCGACTTTCGTCCCTGCTCGACTTGTAGGTCTCGCAGTCAAGCTCCCTTGTGCCTTTACACTCTACGAATGATTTCCAACCATTCTGAGGGAACCTTTGGGCGCCTCCGTTACATTTTAGGAGGCGACCGCCCCAGTCAAACTGCCCACCTGACACTGTCTCCCGGCCCGATCAGGGCCGCGGGTTAGAATTTCAATACAGCCAGGGTAGTATCCCACCGACGCCTCCACCGAAGCTAGCGCTCCGGCTTCTCAGGCTCCTACCTATCCTGTACAAGCTGTACCAAAATTCAATATCAGGCTACAGTAAAGCTCCACGGGGTCTTTCCGTCCTGTCGCGGGTAACCTGCATCTTCACAGGTACTATAATTTCACCGAGTCTCTCGTTGAGACAGTGCCCAGATCGTTACGCCTTTCGTGCGGGTCGGAACTTACCCGACAAGGAATTTCGCTACCTTAGGACCGTTATAGTTACGGCCGCCGTTTACTGGGGCTTCGATTCAGAGCTTCTCCCAAAGGATAACCCCTCCTCTTAACCTTCCAGCACCGGGCAGGCGTCAGCCCCTATACTTCGCCTTGCGGCTTCGCAGAGACCTGTGTTTTTGCTAAACAGTCGCCTGGGCCTATTCACTGCGGCTCTCTCGGGCTATAAACCCTACCAGAGCACCCCTTCTCCCGAAGTTACGGGGTCATTTTGCCGAGTTCCTTAACGAGAGTTCTCTCGATCACCTTAGGATTCTCTCCTCGCCTACCTGTGTCGGTTTGCGGTACGGGCACCTCCCGCCTCGCTAGAGGCTTTTCTTGGCAGTGTGGAATCAGGAACTTCGGTACTATAATTCCCTCGTCATCACAGCTCAGCCTTCATGATGAGCGGATTTGCCTACTCATCAGCCTAACTGCTTGAACGCGCATATCCAGCAGCGCGCTTACCCTATCCTACTGCGTCCCCCCATTACTCAAACGGCGGGGAGGTGGTACAGGAATATCAACCTGTTGGCCATCGCCTACGCTTTTCAGCCTCGGCTTAGGTCCCGACTAACCCTGAGCGGACGAGCCTTCCTCAGGAAACCTTAGGCATTCGGTGGACAAGATTCTCACTTGTCTTTCGCTACTCATACCGGCATTCTCACTTCTAAGCGCTCCACCAGTCCTTACGGTCTGACTTCACAGCACTTAGAACGCTCTCCTACCACTGACATCAAAGATGTCAATCCACAGCTTCGGTGATACGTTTAGCCCCGGTACATTTTCGGCGCAGAGTCACTCGACCAGTGAGCTATTACGCACTCTTTAAATGGTGGCTGCTTCTAAGCCAACATCCTGGTTGTCTAAGCAACTCCACATCCTTTTCCACTTAACGTATACTTGGGGACCTTAGCTGGTGGTCTGGGCTGTTTCCCTTTTGACTACGGATCTTATCACTCGCAGTCTGACTCCCATGGATAAGTCTTTGGCATTCGGAGTTTGACTGAATTCGGTAACCCGTTGGGGGCCCCTAGTCCAATCAGTGCTCTACCTCC
>NZ_JBMPZA010000005.1:1575000-1945000 GCF_049368575.1 Priestia sp. 40 | reverse complement strand
CGGCTATGCATCGTTGCCTTGGTGAGCCGTTACCTCACCAACTAGCTAATGCACCGCGGGCCCATCTGTAAGTGATAGCCGAAACCATCTTTCAATCATCTCCCATGAAGGAGAAGATCCTATCCGGTATTAGCTTCGGTTTCCCGAAGTTATCCCAGTCTTACAGGCAGGTTGCCCACGTGTTACTCACCCGTCCGCCGCTAACGTCTTAGAAGCAAGCTTCTAATCAGTTCGCTCGACTTGCATGTATTAGGCACGCCGCCAGCGTTCATCCTGAGCCAGGATCAAACTCTCCGAAGAAATGTTTGACTTGCTCATTTAAAAAATAAAAATTAACGTTGACGTTTACTATTTCGTTCAGTTTTCAAAGAACTCTTGTCTTAAAGCGACTCCTATATAATAACACTTTATAAGAATCATTGTCAACACTTTTATATAACTTTTTTTAAAACTACTAAAAAACTTATATGTGTTTTGCTGACTTTTTATATATTACCAAAATAAAAAGCCTATGGCAAGGTTTTTTTACATAAAAAAAGCCCCTGCTTTTTCAGGGGCTTTTTTTATTCTTCCGTTTCTTCAGCTTCAATTATTACATCTGTCTCTTCATGTTCATCTAGTTCATCTAATACTTCGTCTTCATCTTCTGAAGTTTGTACTTTTGCAACCGTTGAAACAAACTCTTCGTCTCCTAAACGGATGACTTTGACACCTTGTGTGTTACGGCCCATTTGTGAAATATCTGAAACAGAAACGCGGATAAGAACGCCGCTTACTGTGATAAGCATAATATCTTCTTCTTGAGATACGCATTTCAATGCAACAACATCACCATTTTTATCAGTGATATTACATGTTCTTAAACCTTTACCGCCTCTTGTTTGTACACGATATTCCTCAATCGGCGTACGTTTTCCGTAACCATTTTTCGTAATGATCAAGATATCTGATTGTTCTTCGAGAATCTCCATACCGATTACTTCATCTTCTGAATCGAGAGTAATACCTTTAACTCCAGTAGCTGTACGTCCCATTGAACGAACATCATTTTCATTAAAACGAATTAACATACCCTTCTTCGTTCCAATAACCATATCGCGCTTACCATCTGTCAATTTAACAGAAATCAATTCATCTTCTTCTCTTAAATTCAAGGCGATAAGTCCGCTATTTCGAATGTTCTCAAAAGAAGATAAAGGTGTACGCTTAGAAATTCCTTGTTTTGTAGTAAAGAATAGATACCAATCGTCTACAAATTCATCGACGCGAATGATGGCATTTACCCATTCACCTTTGTCTACTTCTAATAAGTTAATAATAGGTATCCCTTTAGCTGTTCTTCCATACTCTGGAATTTCGTATCCTTTCGTACGGTAAACTTTTCCCTTATTTGTAAAGAAGAGAATCGTATCATGAGTAGACGTTGTTAGAAGATGTTCAACGAAATCATCTTCGTTTGTATTCATTCCTTGAATACCTCTTCCGCCTCTTCGCTGACTCTTATACGTAGAAACAGGCAAACGTTTAATATAGCCGTTGTGCGTTAAGCTAATAACAATATCTTGGCGAGGAATCAGATCCTCGTCTTCGATAATTTCAGCTCCTCCGCTTACGATTTCTGTTCGACGGCCGTCATTGAATCTTTCTTTTACTTCTATTAGTTCTTCTCTAATAATTTCTAATACTTTTTCTTCATCTGCTAAAATAGCTTTTAATTCAGCAATCAGCGCTAATAAAGATTGATATTCCGCTTCAATCTTCTCTCGCTCTAATCCTGTTAAACGCTGCAGGCGCATATCCAAAATAGCTTGCGCTTGTTTTTCAGATAACGAAAACTGCGTCATTAATCCTTCACGTGCAATATCTGTTGTTTGAGAACCTCTAATTAAAGCAATAACAGCATCTAAATTATCAAGAGCAATCTTTAAACCTTCTAAAATATGCGCACGTGCTTCGGCTTTTCGAAGTTCAAATTCAGTACGACGACGAATCACCACTACCTGATGGTCTAAATAGTACTGTAGACATTGCTTTAAGTTCAATACTTTTGGCTGTCCATCTACTAATGCAAGAGTATTAATACCAAAACTTGTTTGAAGAGATGTCTGCTTATATAAGTTATTTAATAAAACATTTGCATTTGCATCACGTCTTACTTCAATAACAATACGCATACCCGAACGGTCAGACTCATCTCGTAAGTCCGTAATTCCATCAATCTTCTTATCACGAGCTAGCTCGGCAATTTTTTCAATTAGCTTTGCTTTATTTACTTGGTATGGAAGTTCATGAACAATAATAGTTTGTTTACCATTGTTTTGTTCTTCAATTTCTACTTTTGCGCGAACAATAATAGAACCTTTCCCAGTTTCATAAGCTTTACGAATCCCGCTGCGGCCAAGAATTTGTCCTGCAGTTGGGAAATCCGGTCCTGGAATAATCTCCATTAACTCTGCAATTGTGATATCAGGGTCTTGACTTACAGCTAAAACGCCGTCAATGACTTCCCCTAACTGATGCGGAGGAATATTTGTCGCCATACCTACCGCAATTCCGGCTGAACCGTTTACAAGTAAATTTGGAAATCTAGCAGGTAATACAATTGGTTCACGTTCAGAACCGTCATAGTTATCTTGATAATCAATTGTATCTTTATTGATGTCACGTAACAGTTCCATCGAAACTTTTGACATTCTTGCTTCTGTATAACGCATAGCTGCTGCTGCATCTCCATCAACAGATCCAAAGTTTCCGTGACCGTCAATTAGCATATAACGATAGCTAAAATCTTGTGCCATACGAACCATTGTTTCATATACAGCTGAGTCACCGTGTGGGTGATACTTACCAATTACTTCTCCTACGATACGAGCTGATTTTTTATATGGCTTATCCGATCCCATACCTAAATCATTCATTGCATATAAAATACGACGGTGCACGGGCTTAAGTCCGTCTCTTACATCTGGTAAAGCACGCGATACAATTACGCTCATTGCATAATCTAAAAAGGATGCGCGCATTTCTTGACTAATATTTACTTCTCTTATTTGAGAGTTTGGTTTATCTGACATCGATAAGAACCTCCTTCGCGAAGTTCAGTATAGTAATTCATATATATGTAAACGCAGGATAGAACCTATCTCTATCCTGACGTTTATATACCCTTTATAAAAAATATAAAGGGTATTACCGTTCATTTAAATATCGAGATTTTTTACGTACTGAGCATTTTCTTCAATGAAATTACGGCGCGGTTCTACTTTGTCGCCCATTAAAATTTCAAATGTCTCATCAGCTTCAATTGCATCTTGCAAGTTCACCTGAAGAAGGGTACGGAATTCTGGATCCATTGTTGTTTCCCATAATTGTTCAGGATTCATCTCTCCTAAACCTTTGTAACGCTGAAGGTTTGGTTTTGCGCCTTCAGGGAAAGAAGCTAATACCTCTTCTAATTGACGATCGTTGTACGCGTACTCTACTTTTTTACCTTGTGAAACTTTGTAAAGCGGCGGCTGGGCAATGTACACATATCCGTGCTCAATAATCTGTCTCATATAGCGATAGAAGAACGTTAGAAGAAGCGTACGAATATGCGCACCATCTACGTCTGCATCTGTCATAATCACAATTTTATGGTAGCGGGCTTTCGAAATATCAAAATCGTCACCAATACCCGTTCCTAGAGCGGTAATGATTGTACGAATTTCGTTATTAGATAAAATTTTATCTAAACGCGCTTTCTCTACGTTGATAATTTTACCGCGCAAAGGCAAAATAGCTTGGAAATGGCGGCTTCTTCCCTGCTTAGCTGAACCTCCGGCAGAGTCACCCTCTACTACATAGAGTTCGCTAATAGAAGGATCTTTTGATGAACAATCTGCTAATTTACCCGGTAAGTTTGAAATTTCAAGCGCGCTTTTACGTCTTGTAAGCTCACGAGCTTTTTTAGCTGCCATTCTTGCTCTTGCAGCCATTAAACCTTTTTCAATTACCTTTTTCGCCACAATAGGGTTCTCTAGCAAGTAAGTTTCTAAGTGTTCTGCAAACACAGAGTCAGTAATTGTTCTTGCTTCACTATTTCCCAGCTTTGTTTTTGTTTGTCCTTCAAACTGCGGATCTGGGTGCTTAATAGAGATAATAGCTGTAATTCCTTCACGAACATCTTCACCCGTTAAATTGGCGTCACTATCTTTAAATACGCTGTTTTTACGTGCATAGTCGTTAATTACACGCGTTAACGCTGTTTTAAATCCTGCTTCGTGCGTTCCACCTTCATATGTGTGAATGTTATTTGCGAAAGAATATAAATTACTTGTGTAGCTATCGTTATATTGAATAGCAATTTCTACAGAAATGTTGTCTCGATTACCTTCAATATAGATCGGCTCTTCGTGAATCACTTCTTTCGAACGGTTTAAGTGTTCAACGTAAGACTTAATTCCGCCTTCGTAATGGTATTCACGTCTTTTATCTTCTTCACGTTTGTCTTCAATCGTAATTTTAATGCCGCGGTTTAAGAAAGCTAACTCACGCAGACGATTAGCTAACGTATCAAAATCGTATTCAAGCGTTTCTGTAAAAATTTCACCGTCTGGATGGAATTGAATAACAGTACCTGTTTTATCTGTTTCTCCAACTACTTTTAAGTCAGCAGCCGGTACACCTCGTTCATATTTTTGATAATGAACTTTACCGTCACGATGTACGTGTACTTCCAAAGAGGTAGAAAGTGCGTTAACAACTGAGGCACCTACACCGTGTAATCCACCAGATACTTTATAGCCGCCGCCGCCAAATTTACCTCCGGCATGAAGAACCGTTAAGATAACTTCAACAGCAGGTCTGCCCATTTTTTCTTGAATACCAACTGGAATTCCACGACCGTTATCTTTGACTGTAATACTATTATCCTTTTCGATAATAACATTAATTTCATCGCAATAGCCGGCCAGCGCTTCATCAATACTATTATCTACAATTTCCCATACAAGATGATGTAAACCCTTTGCGCTCGTCGATCCAATATACATCCCGGGACGTTTACGAACAGCTTCTAATCCTTCTAATACTTGTATCTGATCAGCTTCATATGCTTGTACTTCTTTTTGTTCCATCGTCAAATGTATCACCTACACTTTTTTTTAACAGCAAACTGCTGTATTTATCATTTTGTATTATGTTTTTCGAATATTATGTGGAAATAATACGGAGCCTTTAATGTATTTGCCATTTGTTTACTTATGCAAAAAATTTTCATAATCGAGGGTACGAGTTGAAATATATAGACTTAAAACTATAATGATATCATATTTCAGTTAGATTGCCTTGTGAAAAGTTTTTAGACAGATCAATTGCTATTTGACCTTTTGAATTTGGCCAGCTTCTACATGATATGTAGCCGCTTTTTCTAAGGTCTCGTGATGAATTCCTTCAATGCTCGTTGTCGTTACAAACGTCTGAACTTTTCCTTGAATGGTATTTAGCAAGTGTGATTGACGAAAATCATCTAATTCAGACAATACGTCATCTAAAAGCAAAATTGGATATTCACCTACTTCTTGATGAATTAACTCAATTTCAGCAAGCTTTAACGATAAAGCAGTCGTTCGCTGCTGCCCTTGTGAACCAAATGTTTGAACGTCTTTTTCATTAACGTAGAAAAGAAGATCATCACGGTGTGGTCCTGCTAAGGTGACACCTCTATCAATTTCTCTACTTTTTATTTTATCAAACTTTTGATGATATGCTTCTAACATTTTCGACAAATCTGCATCTTCTGATACATCAATTGAATTCTTATACTCAATTTTTAATGTTTCTAAGTCTCGACTGATCCCTTTATGAATAGGCTCTGCCCACTGTTGGAGTAACTGTAAAAACTCAAAACGTTTTTTTAAGATTTTCGCCGCCATTTCACTTAACTGTAACGTAAGTACGTCTAAAAGTGAAAGATCCGTTTGTTTTTTGGTCTGCAGCTGCTTCAAATATTGATTTCTTTGCTGCAAAATCTTTTGATACCTGCTTAAATCATGCATGTAAACAGGCGAAACTTGACCAATTTCCATATCGATAAATTTGCGCCTTACTTGCGGACTCCCTTTAACTAGGTTCAAATCCTCCGGAGCAAACATGACAGTGTTAATTGACCCTATATATTGACTGAGTTTTTTCTGCTCAATGTGATTATATTTTGCTTTTTTCCCTTTTGTTGAGATAACTAAATCCAGTGTAACGGGCCCTCTATGCTTTTCTACAATGCCCGATAGCTTTGCATACTCACAGTCCCATTTAATTAATTCTTTATCGTTGGACGTACGATGAGATTTAGCCATAGATAATACGAAGATCGATTCCATCACGTTTGTTTTACCCTGTGCGTTTTCACCCAAAATGACGTTTACTTTATTTTCAAAGGGAATCGTTGTCTTCGTATAGTTTCGGTAATTTGTTAAAGTAATTTCTTTAATATACAAACGTTTCACCAACTTTAAGTAATAACAACAAATGATCCTGCAGCCGGTATATCCACTTCGTCATTTGCATATAATTTACGTCCGCGGCGCTCTTCTAGCTCCCCGTTCACATATACTTCGTGCTCACTTAAAAACCATTTTACCATTCCACCTGTTTGAATGACGTCTGCTAGTTTTAAAAACTGGCCAAGCGTAATGTATTCAGTTGAAATTTTAACCTCTGTTTTCATGCGACTCTCTCACTTTCTAATGATGTATCTCTATTTTACTAAATAATTCTTCTTGAGAAAAGAAAGCTACTAGTACGGCATGCTAGTAGCTTTCTGAGATTTAATATGTTCGCACTGGTAAAATCAGCTGCAGCATTGAATCATCCTCTAATGTTCGAATGACAAATGGACGCATCGCACCAGTGAAGTTAATTTTGATATCTGTTCCTTCGAGCGCTTTTAATGCGTCTAACATATATTTTGCGCTAAAAGAAATTTTTAATTCTTCTCCTGAGATAGACTGACTTTGTACCTCTTCAATTACTTTTCCGATTTCAGGAGAGTTAGAAGAAATTTCAACAATTCCTTCATCCAGCGTAGATAGTTTTACTACGTTGTTTCTTCCTTCACGAGCTAATAAAGAAGCACGGTCAATCGATTGTAAAAATTCTTTTACGTTCAATATAACATCCGTTTTACTATCGGCTGGGATCAATCTTGAAGTGTCAGGATAATTTCCGTCCAGTAATCTTGAGAAAAATAGTAAGTGTTTTGTTTTGAATAATACTTGATTTTCCGTGATAACGATGTCTACTAATTCATGAGAATCATCAAGGATCTTACTGAATTCACTTAAACTTTTACCTGGAATAACCACATTATACGTTGCTTCATTTCCAGTTTCAATGGTCGCTTTTCGCAAAGCTAGACGATGACTGTCAGTGGCAATACACGTTAATTCTTTGCCGTCGACTTTCCAGTTTACACCTGTCAAGATAGGTCGTGTTTCTGAGGTGGACACTGCAAAGACAGTTTGTCGAATCATGTTTTTTAATAAGTCTGTCGGTAATCTAAACATGTTGTTTTCTTCGATCTGTGGTAAATGAGGATACTCTTCTGCATCTAAACCATTTAAATTAAATTCAGCTTTTCCTGAACGAATGATTGTTAAAAAGTGACTTTGGACGTCCAATTCTACGATGTCTTTAGGAAGCTTTTTGACGATTTCACTAAAGAAACGAGCTGGGAGAACAACGCTTCCTGGTTTTTGGATATCAACAATCTCTTTTCCTTCTTCCTCGTTTGGAATAAACGATTCAATAGAGATATCGGAATCACTTCCGGTTAAAGTAACACCTTCTTCAGTCGCTACAATTTTAATCCCTGTTAAAATTGGAATTGTTGTTCTAGAAGATACAGCTTTCATAACGTCTTGAACGCTTTGAACTAGGTAGTCTTTCTGTATGATAAATTTCATAATAATTAATCCTCCTTAAAAGTAGGTTTAAAAGCTTATTATTTATTATATTTTAAGATAGTAGTAGTAATAGGGGCTGTGGAAATGTGGATAACCCCTAAAAACGTGAGAACACAGCCTATCCACATGTGGACAGACTGTGTACAATCCTAACTCACTTATACACAAAATACAAGTAAAAAAAGCCTATATTTTTAGTGATTCACTGATTTCTTTAATTTGTTTTTGTAGGTCAGTATCTGTTTGAACAAGTTTTGAGATTTTTTCATGAGCATGGATGACAGTAGTATGGTCTCGCCCGCCAAACTCTTCTCCAATTTTAGGCAGTGAAAAATCCGTTAGTTCGCGAGAAAGGTACATGGCAATTTGTCTAGGAAACGCTACTGACTTTGTACGTTTCTTCGCTTTGAAATCATCTAATTTTATATTAAATTCTTGTCCAACAATCTGTTGGATGTCTTGAATCGTAATAACCCTAGGTTTTGAACTAGGAATGATATCTTTTAATGCTTCTGCTGCTAAATCAGCGTTTATATCTTTATTAATTAGTGAAGAATAAGCTACTACACGAATAAGTGCTCCTTCTAATTCTCTGATATTTGAATCAATCTGATTGGCGATATAAAGCATAACTTCATTTGGAATAACTAAGCCGTCTGCTTTTGCTTTTTTACGCAAAATAGCAATTCGTGTTTCCAAATCTGGTGGTGTGATGTCTGTAATAAGGCCCCATTCAAAGCGAGAGCGAAGTCGGTCTTCAAGTGTAGGAATTTCTTTCGGCGGTCGATCACTTGAGATGACAATCTGCTTGCTTTCTTCGTGAAGCGTATTAAACGTATGGAAAAATTCTTCTTGCGTCTGCTCTTTACCTGCTAAGAATTGAATATCATCAATCAGTAAAACATCTACATTACGGTATTTGTTGCGAAATTCTACTGCTTTATTATCACGAATAGAGTTAATAAACTCATTTGTGAATTTTTCAGATGATAAGTACACAACTTTAGCGGCAGGATTATGATCTAACACATAGTGGCCTATTGCATGCATTAAGTGTGTTTTGCCTAATCCTACTCCCCCGTAAATAAAAAGCGGATTATACGCTTTAGCCGGCGCTTCTGCTACTGCTAAAGAAGCTGCATGCGCAAACCGGTTTCCAGATCCGATAACAAATGTATCAAAGGTATACTTCGAATTTAGCATGCTTTGAGGAAATTCTGCTCCGTCGTCTTTATTGACTTTCTTTTTAGGAGTTTGAATATCGAATTCTTCCTCGGCCTGGTTAGGAGGAATAATAAATTTCACATCTAACTCTTCCCCCGTAAGATCGTAAAGTGTTTCAGCAATTAAATTAGAATACCTAGATTCTAACCAGTCCCGTGCAAAATCATTAGGCGCAGTAATAATCAGCGTGTCTCCTTGTAAAGCATGAGCTTTTGTCGATTTGAGCCAGGTTTCAAAACTAGGTTTGCTTAATTTTTTTTCAATTTGATCTAAAGCTCTATTCCATAAATCATGAATGTTTTCCAACGAGCAATCCCTCCTTTTTCTAGCTTTCATGCGCTTTGTACAACTCTTGTACAACCTGTACAAAACCTTATGCATAAAAAATTTATATTTATACAATTGCTATTATGTGGGTAAATATATATTATAGAAGAAAGTCGACTATTCGACAGATTCCACATGGTGTGGATAACTTTATACAGTGATAGTGGAAATGATGTCCACAAGTTGTCCACAGTTTGTGGATAAAAACCAACTGTGGAAAAGTAATTAAGAGTGAAAACAAAAATATAATATCAAAGAATTCGGCATGATGCAATGAATTTTCGAAACTTATCCACAATCACTACACCTTGTGGAGAAAAGTTTTCCACAACACAAGATAGTGTGCATGAGTTGTCGATAAGGAATGGAGAAGTAGAAAAATGTCGAAAAAACTTATCCACAAAGGTTTAAGAGAAGAATTTGAATAAAAAAGAGGCTTTTTATAACATTTATTGTTGTAGTTTTGTTCAGTAACGATGTGATCGCAGCTGGTAGAGAAAGAAAAAGTGATGAAAAGGAAAAATTTTTTCTTTAATAAATCAATGAATTTTATTGATTAGGTATAGACAATTGGGTTATAAAGATATTAGAATGAAGAAGATTGAGTAAAACAGATAATGAAACCAAGAGATTGAAAATTTTATTTTTTAAATAACATTGACATCTTCTTAGTCTTTTCATTATAATTGCAAGGACTGTCTTTTTCAGTTATTCCTCGAGGAGGTGTTTATAGATGAAAAGAACTTACCAACCAAACAAACGTAAGCACAGTAAAGTACACGGTTTCCGCGCTCGTATGAGCTCAGCGAATGGACGTAAAGTTTTAGCTCGTCGTTGTCGTAAAGGAAGAAAAGTATTATCAGCATAATAGACCACTGACGCCAGTGGTCTTTTTTCGCTTTATAAGGCTAAAATCACCTCTGTTCCTGTAGGGACTACATAAGAGCATGACCTGAAAAAGGGCAGGAGTTGTTAAAAATGAAAAAAAGATATCGTATAAAAAAGAATGATGAATTTCAAACAGTTTTTAAAAAGGGCAAGTCCGTAGCGAATCGCCAATTTGTCTTGTATGTTCTAGACAAACCGGATCAAGAACATTTCCGCGTAGGATTCTCGGTGGGCAAAAAGATTGGAAATGCCGTGACTCGTAATCGAGTTAAGCGCCTTGCTAAACAAATTATGTTTGAATTCACACCGTATTTAAAGCAAGACAAAGATTATATTGTAATTGCAAGGCAGCCTGCTGCAACAATGAGCTATGAAGAAATTAAAAGCAGCTTGCAGCATGTCTTTAAGCGTGGCAAATTACTTACACATAGACAAAACGATTAATAAACAATAGAAGAAAAGCCTTTAATAGCTGTTGTTTTTCTACCGCATCCTTATATAATGGATTTTGACGCACTTTCAGAATTGAAAGGTGAACATGTAGAAGGAGGAAAAACAGGTGAAGAAGAAGTTGTTTTTAGGGATAACACTTATCTTTCTATTAACTGTTTTAGCGGGTTGTACGGAAATTAACCAACCTATTACAGATGATAGTAAAGGTTTTTGGAATGAGTATGTTGTGTATCCGCTATCATTGGTCATTACGTATCTGGCGGAGGTATTTAAAAGCTATGGAGTTGCGATCATCGTTGTCACAATCCTGATTCGCTTACTTATCTTGCCGCTTATGATTAAACAGATGAGAAACACGAAAGCAATGCAGATGCTTCAGCCCGAAATGCAGAAGTTAAAGGAGAAGTACAGTTCAAAAGATGCCCAGACGCAGCAGCAATTGCAGAAAGAAACGATGGCATTATTCCAAACTTACGGAGTAAATCCTTTAGCTGGGTGCTTCCCAATTCTAATTCAAATGCCCATTCTTATTGGGATTTTCCACGCGATTACACGAACGTCGGAAATCGCAAACAACAGCTTTTTATGGTTTGATTTAGGTGCGCGTGATCCGCTATTTATCTTACCAATTGTCGCAGGAATCACAACGTTTATTCAGCAAAAGATGATGATGGCCGGAAATGCAAATCAAAATCCTCAAATGGCTATGATGCTTTGGGTTATGCCGATCATGATTGTGGTTTTTGCAATCAATTTTCCAGCCGCCTTATCTCTTTATTGGGTAGTGGGAAATCTATTTATGATTATTCAAACCTACTTCATTAAAGGGCCAGACTTAAAACAAGCGAATATTGAAGGGGTTAAAAAATGAACGAAATCACAATTACGGCCCAGACGATTGAAGCTGCTGTTCAAGAAGCATTAGATGCTTTAGAAGTAGAGCGAAATCAAACAAATGTAGAAATAATTGAACCAGGGAAAAAAGGATTCCTAGGAATCTTTAAGGGAAAACCCGCAGTTGTAAAAGTTACAAAAATAGTTGACCCTGTAGAGGAAGCGGTTCATTTTATTACAAATGTTAGCCGTGAAATGGGGATTTCGATTCATACGAACGTCAAAAAAACCTCGAGAAACTGCATAATTGAGATTAGTAGCGATTCAGCAGGGGTGTTGATTGGAAAACATGGACAAACCCTAAATGCGCTCCAGCTTCTCACACAATTGGTAGCTAATCGATACAGTCAGCAATTTTTAAATGTTGTATTGAATCCAGAAGGCTACCGAGAAAAACGAAAAGAAATGGTCGAAAAATTGGCATTAAAAATAGCTAATCAGGCGATTAAAACGAATCGGTCTGTTCAACTAGAACCAATGCCTTCTCATGAAAGAAAAATGATTCATCAAGCGTTAGCTAAAAATTCTTTAGTTGAGACGAGATCTGTTGGCAAAGAGCCCAAAAGAAGTATTTTGGTTCAGCCAGTTGCCAAAAAGCACTAGCAAAATAGCTAGTGCTTTTTTTATGTGCTTACTTTTATTAACCAAGCGTTCAAAAAAATCAAGATGCATACGTTGTTATTCACATGTGGATAAGTTAAAATAGTACATACTGCCTGTTTTTCTTGCTGTGTATAACGTAAGAAACGTTAGAGATGTTCCAAATCAGTGAATTGTGGTATTCTATTTATTTGGTTCATACAAATCATGGGCTTTAAAATAGATGTTTTTGTTCGTGTAAAATTGTTAACGATGATAGTATATAACGTCGTTTAAAATAAAAGGTTTATAAAATGAAATGAGGTGAAGTTGGTGTTAGATTTTGATACAATTGCGGCCATTTCTACACCAATGGGAGAAGGAGCTATTGCCATTGTCCGCCTGAGTGGTGAAGAAGCAATTACAATTGCAGATCGTATCTTTAAAAGCGTTTCGAATAAACGATTAACAGAAGTAGCTTCTCATACTATTCACTACGGTCATATCGTAGATCCCAAGACGGAGCAAGTCGTTGAAGAAGTAATGCTTTCCATTATGAAAGGTCCCAAAACATTTACCAGAGAAGACATTATTGAAATTAACTGTCACGGCGGAATCGTATCCGTTAATCGTGTGCTGCAGTTAGTTATTGCCAATGGTGCCCGTTTAGCTGAGCCGGGTGAGTTTACAAAACGAGCATTTTTAAATGGGCGAGTAGACTTATCACAAGCAGAAGCTGTAATGGATTTAATTCGTGCCAAAACAGATAAAGCGATGAATATGGCGATCGGCCAAATGGAAGGGCGTTTGTCCAAGCTAGTACGTCATTTACGTCAAGAAATTCTCGAAACACTTGCCCATGTAGAAGTAAACATTGACTACCCAGAATATGACGATGTAGAGGAAATGACTCACCAAGTGTTAATTGAAAAAGCTTCAAATGTACGCCAAGAAATTGATAAGCTTCTTCAAACCTCTCATCAAGGGAAAATTTTAAGAGAAGGATTGGCCACGGTTATTATTGGACGTCCTAATGTAGGGAAATCTTCTCTTCTAAATAGTTTAGTGCAAGATGCAAAGGCCATTGTCACAGACATTCCTGGAACGACGCGAGATGTAATCGAAGAGTATGTCAATGTGCGAGGAGTTCCTCTACGATTAGTTGACACAGCTGGAATTCGTGAAACAGAAGATATTGTAGAACGAATTGGTGTAGAACGCTCCCGTCAGTATTTGAAAGAAGCAGATTTAATTTTGCTTGTACTGAATTTCCATGAAGAACTAACGGATGAAGATAAAAAACTATTTGAAGCTGTAAAAGGCATGGATGTTATCGTAATTGTGAATAAAACAGATCTTGAGCAAAAAATTAATCTAGAGGAAGTGCAGCAATTTGCTGGTAATCATCCAGTAGTGACAACTTCTCTTCTTCAAGAACAAGGAGTAGATCAGCTTGAGGAAGCAATCGCAGCTCTTTTCTTTGAAGGAACAATTGAATCTCAAGATTTAACGTATTTGTCTAATACGAGACATATTGCGCTTTTAACGCAAGCAAGAGGAGCTATCGATGAGGCCATCACAGGCATTGAGAGTGGCGTTCCAATCGATATCGTTCAAATTGATTTAACAAGAACGTGGGAACTATTAGGTGAAATTATTGGTGATGCTGTTCACGAAAGCTTAATTGATCAGTTGTTCTCTCAATTCTGTTTAGGAAAATAGATTATTAAAGGAGGCTACTATTATGCAATATGAAGGTGGACAATATGATGTTATTGTCATTGGAGCAGGTCATGCAGGCTGTGAAGCGGCGCTTGCTTCTGCGCGTATGGGTGCTAAAACGTTAACGCTGACCATTAACTTAGACATGGTGGCGTTTATGCCGTGCAACCCTTCTGTAGGCGGCCCTGCAAAAGGTATTGTAGTACGTGAAATTGATGCTCTTGGCGGAGAAATGGGTAGAAATATCGATAAAACTCATATTCAAATGAGAATGTTAAACACAGGAAAAGGTCCAGCCGTTCGAGCACTTAGAGCTCAAGCAGATAAATTTGCTTATCAGCATGAAATGAAAAAAACGTTAGAAAATGAAGAAAACCTAACGCTTATGCAAGGCATGGTAGAACAGTTAATTGTAGAAGATGGCGTATGTACGGGCGTTGTCACTCAAACAGGAGCTGTGTATAAAGCGAAAACAGTTGTTATTACGACAGGAACATTCTTACGCGGGGAAATTATTTTAGGTGAACTAAAATATTCAAGCGGTCCTAACAATCAACAACCTGCTATTAAGCTTTCTGAACACTTAGAGGAGTTAGGACTGGACATGGTCCGTTTTAAAACCGGAACTCCACCGCGTGTTAACAGCTCCACTATTGATTACAGCAAAACAGAGATTCAGCCTGGGGATGATGTACCTCGTGCTTTCTCATACGAAACAACACAGTACATTACAGATCAACTGCCTTGCTGGTTAACATATACAAGTGAACAAACTCATCAAATTATTGACGAGAACCTCCACTTATCTCCTATGTATTCTGGGATGATCAAAGGTACTGGACCGCGCTACTGTCCATCTATTGAAGATAAGGTTGTGCGCTTTAATGATAAACCGCGCCACCAAATTTTCTTAGAGCCAGAAGGACGAAACACGCAAGAAGTATATGTTCAAGGATTGTCAACAAGTCTTCCTGAGCACGTACAGCGTCAAATGCTTGCGACAATTCCGGGTCTTGAAAAAGTCCAAATGATGCGTGCGGGCTATGCTATTGAATATGATGCAATTGTTCCGACTCAGTTATGGCCAACGCTTGAAACGAAGAAAATTAAAAATCTTTATACGGCTGGACAAATTAACGGAACATCTGGTTATGAAGAAGCTGCAGGCCAAGGTCTTCTTGCTGGAATTAACGCGGGAAGAAGAGCGCTGGAACAAGAAGAAGTCATCTTAGGACGTTCTGATGCTTACATCGGTGTATTGGTGGATGATTTAGTAACAAAAGGAACAAATGAACCGTATCGTCTACTAACGTCTCGTGCAGAATATCGTTTATTGCTTCGTCACGATAACGCTGATTTACGCCTTACTGAAATTGGTCGTGAACTAGGATTAATCAGCGATGAGCGCTATGCTAAATTTGAACAAAAGAAAGCGGAAATCGAGCAAGAGAAGAAACGTCTTTTCTCCTTTATAATTAAGCCGAATGAAGCTGTTCAACAACTGATTAAAGAAGCTGGCGGCAGTGAATTAAAAGATGGCATTCGTGCGACAGATTTACTTCGCCGTCCTGAAATGACATATACTCATATTCATCAATTAGCACCAGCTGATGAGACGGTAGATCCTGAAGTAGCTGAACAAGTAGAAATCCAGGTGAAATACGAAGGATATATTCAGAAATCACTTCAGCAAGTTGAACGTTTGAAGAAGTTAGAAAACAAAAAGGTTCCTGATTATATCGATTATGATGCAATTAACGGTTTAGCTACAGAAGCACGTCAAAAATTAAACCAAGTGCGTCCACTAACGGTAGCGCAAGCTTCACGTATTTCGGGAGTCAACCCAGCTGATATTTCAATCTTGCTTGTTTATATTGAACAAGGGCGCATCGCTAAAGTATCAAATGATTAAAACTCTTAGGCGCGAAGAAAGGGAAACTCAATGAATATTCAACAGTTTCAACAGCTATTAGAAGAAAAGGGAATTTCTCTTTCTTCTAAACAGCTGAATCAATTTGAAAAGTATTATCAAGTTTTAGTGGAATGGAACGAAAAAATGAATTTAACTGCTATCACTGATCACGGTGAAGTGTATGAAAAGCATTTTTACGATTCTATTTCAGCTGCTTTTTTTCAAGACTTTACAGAAATTGAATCCATGTGTGATGTAGGTGCAGGAGCAGGATTTCCAAGTATTCCGATCAAAATTTGCTTCCCGCATTTGCATGTAACAATCGTTGATTCGTTACAAAAGCGTATTACGTTTTTAACGCATCTTGTAAATGAGCTTGAACTAGACAATGTCACACTATGTCATGATCGAGCTGAAACATTTGGTAAAAAAGAAACGATTCGCGAGTCATTCGATCTTGTAACGGCAAGAGCCGTGGCACGTATCTCGGTTCTCAATGAATTTTGCTTACCGCTTGTTAAAGAACAAGGACGCTTTTTAGCAATGAAAGGTGCTTCTGCCCCTGAGGAATTAAAAAATGGAGAAAAATCATTCCAAGTATTAGGTGGAAAAGTGAATTCGATTGAACATTTCCAATTGCCTTTGGAGCAAAGTGAACGTTACATTATTTTAATAGACAAAATAAAGAAAACGCCTAAAAAATATCCTAGAAAACCTGGTACCCCAGTTAAGCTTCCACTAGAGTAGGCATTAAATAGATAGAGAAGAAAATGTTTCATATGAAACATTTTCTTCTCTATATTTTCTGTTTAGAAAGCAGGATATGATTAAAAAACATCGAATTAGTTTAAGGCGGGATTTTCCTGAAGGTGGTGTGGGACTATGAAATCTGCTTTTTCACGTTTTTTTAATTTAAAAGAAAAAGATGAGGATATTCATGTAGAGATTGAAACTGTCCAAGATGAAAATGTCGAAAAAGTTTTAAGAGATGAAGTAAAACAAATTAGGGTTTCAAGTATTATTCCGAATCGTTATCAGCCGCGTACTGTGTTTAATGAAGCAAAAATTGAAGAGCTAGCTCTTACTATTCATACACACGGTATTATTCAACCTATTGTGGTTCGACCGACTGAGGGCGAAGAATACGAATTAATTGCTGGAGAACGCCGGTGGAGAGCTGTACAAAGCTTAGGGTGGGATACGGTTCCTGCAATTGTGAAACATTTTAACGATACAGAAACGGCCTCTGTGGCTTTAATAGAAAACTTACAACGTGAAGAGCTAACGGCTGTCGAAGAAGCACTAGCCTACGCAAAGTTAATTGAGTTACATAATCTTACCCAAGAGGCATTAGCTCAACGTTTAGGAAAAGGCCAATCCACAATTGCAAACAAGCTTCGTTTGTTAAAGCTTCCCGTTGAAATACAAGAAGCAATCAAACAAAAATTGATTACAGAGCGACATGCAAGAGCGCTCATTCCCCTCAAAAATCAAGAAAAACAACTTCAAGTATTAGCTGAGATTATTGAAAAACAATTAAATGTAAAACAAACGGAAGATCGAGTAGTTAAATTGTTAGAAACGCAGGTTAAAAAGCCAAAAGCAAAAAGAAAAGCGTTTAGTAAAGATACGCGTATCGCAATGAATACAATTCGTCAATCCTTGACAATGGTTAGTGACAGCGGGATTTCATTAAACACGGAAGAAGAAGAGTTTGATGAATATTTTCAGTTTACTATTAAGATTCCGAAAAAATAAAGAAATAGCCCTCATCTTTTTTTGATGAGGCTTTTTTATCAAAGTTTTTCGTCAGAAAATTCAATGAACAATTAAACTGTCTGGACAAATGGGATGGAAATGAAAGTAGGTGACAACATGGGGAAAATTGTGGCAGTTGCGAATCAAAAAGGCGGAGTTGGAAAAACAACAACCGCTGTTAATTTAGGAGCTTGTTTAGCTGAACAAGGAAAAAAGGTTCTACTTGTAGACGGAGATCCCCAGGGTAACGCTACGAGTGGAGTTGGCATAGATAAAGCAGATGTAGATGAATGTATTTATAATGTAATCGTGGAAGATATGGAAGCTAAGAACGTTGTTCGTTCAACAGCCGTCGAAAATTTATCAATCATTCCCGCGACCATTCAATTAGCTGGTGCAGAAATTGAATTAGTGTCGACTATTTCACGTGAAGTTCGACTTAAGAGAGCTTTAGAAACGGTGAAAGATCACTTTGATTATGTTATTATTGATTGTCCCCCTTCTCTTGGTTTACTGACACTAAATGCGTTAACGGCAGCTGATTCTGTTTTAATACCTGTACAGTGTGAATATTATGCGCTTGAAGGGTTAAGTCAATTGCTAAATACCGTTAGATTAGTCCAAAAACATTTGAATAATCAACTGCGTATCGAAGGTGTATTGCTGACTATGCTTGACGCACGGACGAATTTAGGACTGCAGGTAACAGCAGAAGTGAAGAAGTACTTTCAAGATCGCGTTTATCAAACGATTATTCCTCGAAATGTTCGTTTGAGTGAAGCACCTAGTCATGGTGAACCAATTATCTTATATGATGCAAGATCTAGAGGGGCCGCAGTTTATACGGAACTTGCAAAGGAAGTGATTTATAATGGCGAAAGGATTAGGGAAAGGAATTAATGCCTTATTTTCAGGCTTAGATGCACAGGCTGATGATTCGATTCAGGAAGTTGCTATTCACGAACTCAGACCCAACCCCTATCAACCACGTAAAACGTTTAATAAAGAAGCAATTAATGAGTTAAAGCAATCCATTTTACATCATGGCATCTTACAGCCTATTGTAGCTCGCAAAAGCATTAAAGGCTATGAAATCTTAGCGGGTGAAAGACGATTTAGAGCTGCTAAAGAAGCCGACCTTGCTACTGTTCCTGTCATTATAAAAGACTTTTCAGAAAAGCAAATGATGGAACTAGCTTTGTTAGAGAATTTACAGCGTGAAGATTTGACGCCAATTGAAGAAGCAACCGCTTATCAATTGCTTATGGATAAGCTCGATATGACACAGGAGCAACTTGCTACACGACTGGGAAAAAGTCGACCTCATATTGCTAACTATGTTCGCCTCTTGCAACTGCCTGAGGAAATTCAAACCCTCATTTCTACTAATGAATTGTCTATGGGCCATGGGCGTACGCTAGTCGGTTTAAAAAATAAAGCGCTTCTACCTAAAGTCGTTGAAAAAATACGTAAGGAACAATTAAATGTCAGACAGCTAGAGGCTTATATTGCCCACTTAAATAAATCCGTTCCACGTGAAACATCAAAAACTAAAAAAGATAAAGACTTATTTATAAAACAAAGTGAAACACAGCTTCGTGAGCGTTTTGGTACCTCCGTTCACATTACACAAAGCAAGAAAAAAGGAAAAATTGAAATCGAATTTTTCTCTAAAGAAGATTTGAACCGTCTTCTTGAATTATTTAACGATCTTTCTCAGACTAACAAATCTTCTGTATAAAAAAGGTTGTCCTAGTTTTAGGACAACCTTTTTTATTGTTTATAATGTCTTACCGTTTGGTAACCTGAAGAATTATTAAACTCTTTCTCTCGTTCGTTGTGCGCAGTCTCAATACTTTTCGCAATTAAATCGGCAATGCACATAACGAGGTGAAGCCTCGTATTTTGCAAGACGAAAAACTCCATAAATCCGCTCACGTTGACAACCCCTGTTATATGAATATCCCCGACTGGCGGCAATTCTTTATTAACTCCTGCTCCTGGTTTCACCGGTCCTATTCCAAGTGATGCAGAGCCTACGCTTTTCATACGACCTAAACAAGCATCAATTCCAATAATAAAAGGATTAGGGAAGAGCTTTTGAATATGTTTTAACGTTTCTTTCAAATTAACAGCATGAACAGGCTCTTCTAACGTTCCAAAAATGTGAAAAGATGAAACTTTTTTTTCGTTCAGTTTCGTTCCGACTAATGGACCCAATGAGTCCCCAGTTGAACGGTCCGTTCCAATACATACAAAAACAATTGGTCTGTCTTTCTGTGCTGGAAGTAAAGATAGTAACTGTGTACTCAGCTTCTTTGTAGCAGATTCTTCATCATGAAATACGCGGGTTGAATGTTGTGTCTTCTCAAAGAAGGGAGATTTTAAATTCATAGGGTCCACTCCTTATACATAATAGTAACAGTATACGAAGATTTTGAAGATTCTATACATATATTTCATGGATTGGGGGAAAATCGATGTGGAGAGCAGGATGTAAATGGATATTCTTAATTATGGGAACCATGATAGGCGCTGGATATGCTTCAGGGAGAGAGCTATGGCAGTTTTTTGGCGAAGAAAGCGGACTTGCTATTTTTCTATTTTCTATTATTTTTGCGATTTCTTGCAATGTAATTATGCAAATCAGCTATCGCTACCGAACCAATCAATTTTACCCAGTACTAATTGAATTAATAGGAAAGAGATGGGCTGCAGCCTACGATGTTTTAATCGTTTTTTATTTGTTCACGACGACGGTGATTATGATCGCGGGCGGCGGGGCGACATTGGAAATGTGGCATGTTCCTTACTGGTGGGGAATTGGCGCTCTTAGTGCGTTGATCGTTTTTGTTTTTTCAAGAGGATTAAACGGGCTTCTTTCTATTAATTCTTTCGTTATGCCAATCTTAATGATTGGACTAGCTGGGGTACTTCTTACATTTATTTTACGTCATCCTGGAGCAAATGATTGGCATCTTCAGCATAATTGGCCTGCTGCTTTTACCTTTACGGCTTTAAATATTCTTCCTCTTGTCGCAGTATTATCTACAATTGGAAAGGAAATTAAAAGCAAAAAAGAGATTTATATTGCAAGCGTTGGCAGTGGTTTTTTATTAGGGGGGCTCTCCTTTATTTACAATGAATCGCTTATTCAAGTTTCAGGCCTTCTTTCTTCTTATGAAATTCCATTATTCGCTATTCTTAAAGATTTTCCTTATATAATGCTGTTTTTAATGAGCATTGTTTTGCTCATTGCAATTTATACAACAGCCGTATCGGGAATCTTAGGACTGACCGCGCGTTTTCATACTGAAAAGGTACAATCTCTTTGGAAACTGGCAGCCTGCTGGCTACTTTTAATGATTCCCTTTACAAAGTTAGGTTTTTCTACTTTGATTGCCGTTTTGTATCCAATGTATGGAATCGTCAATTTATTTTTAGTAACAGCCGTTCTATTGTATCCATTTCGAAATCGCTACAAAAGTTCGTAGAAACTTGCTACAATAGATTAAAACTTTCTCGTATGTAGATTATGTTACGATAGGAGCTACATGTAGTATGAATTCGCTGAAGTCAGTTTTTAAGAACGTGTTTGAGCCATTTTTTCAAGAAGAAACGTGGGCACATATTGGAGAGGGATTTATAAAAATTCTGTTGATTCTACTTATTTCCATGTTTTTAATTCGGATTGGAAAGAAAGCGTTAAATAAATTTGTAGAGGTTCGCACAAATAGCCCTCTGCGTATTTCTGAGCGACGAGAAGCTACGATGGTCCGTTTGCTCCAAAATATTTTTTCTTATGCTATTTATTTCGTTGCGGGAGTTATGATTTTAGAAACATTATCGGTAGATGTCCGTGGATTGCTAGCGGGGGCTGGAATTGTAGGGCTCGCGGTAGGGTTTGGTGCTCAAAACTTAGTGAAAGACATCATCACGGGATTTTTTATTATCTTTGAAGATCAGTTCTCCGTTGGCGATTATGTTCGAGTAGGAACATTTGAGGGAACTGTGGAAGAAATTGGTTTGCGAACCACAAAAATTAAGAGTTGGACAGGCGAAATTAATATTTTGCCCAATGGCAGTATTGTGGAGGTCACTAATTTTTCGTTACATAACAGCGTAGCTTTCGTTGATGTAAGCATTTCTTATGAAGAAAACATACAAAAAGCAGAACAAGTAATTTTAGATTTGTTAGAAGAATTGCCAAGTCGCTATGAAGATATGGTTAAAACGCCTGAATTGCTGGGTGTTCAAAATATCCATGCAACTGAAGTCACGATGAGGATTACCAGCGAAGTAAAACCAATGAGGCATTTCCACATTTCCCGTATGATTCGTAAAGAAGTGCGTACAAGGTTAAATGAACATGGCATTGAAGTTCCATTTCCTCGTATGGTTATGTATAATCGTACAGAAGAAGCACAGCATTCGTCGACGTTGAAAGGGAAATAAGGAGGAGAGAGCTGATGACGGAAAAAGAATTTGGTTTAAATGACGTTGTGGAAATGAAAAAACCTCATCCTTGCGGTACAAATGAATGGAAAATCATTCGAATGGGAATGGATATCCGCATTAAATGTGAAGGCTGCGGCCACAGCGTAATGATTCCAAGACGTGATTTTGCACGTAAAATGAAAAAAATTCTTGTGAAGCATGAGGAATAACCTCATGCATTTTCTATGTTTATGCCTTATACTGTAAGGTGGGACAAAATGAAGTATCTTAACATGATGCGACTAAAGGTTCTTTATTAAACTTGTATTTCAAAAGTTGACTCACTATAATTGTGACAGGTTAACTTGTTTCGGATATATAAAGAGGAGTGAATAAAGATATGGCTTTAACAGCTGGAATTGTTGGTCTTCCGAACGTTGGAAAATCAACATTATTTAATGCAATTACACAAGCGGGCGCAGAATCTGCGAACTATCCTTTCTGTACGATTGATCCTAACGTGGGTATTGTAGAAGTACCTGATCATCGTCTTCAAAAACTTACAGAGCTTGTAAAACCTAAAAAAACAATTCCAACAGCATTTGAATTCAC
This sequence comes from Priestia sp. 40, assembly GCF_049368575.1. Classification (NCBI taxonomy): domain Bacteria; kingdom Bacillati; phylum Bacillota; class Bacilli; order Caryophanales; family Bacillaceae; genus Priestia; species Priestia sp. 40. The sequence goes on along the minus strand of NZ_JBMPZA010000005.1, from coordinate 1,922,251 downwards.
AGATATCGCTGGAATCGTAAAAGGTGCTAGTAAAGGTGAAGGTCTTGGAAACAAATTCTTATCTCATATTCGAGAAGTAGATGCAATTTGTCACGTTGTACGTTGTTTTGAAGATGAAAACATCACGCACGTTTCAGGAAAAGTAGACCCTATTTCAGATATTGAAACAATTAATTTAGAATTAATTTTAGCGGATTTAGAAACGGTAGAGAAGCGTATCGGCCGTGTTCAAAAAATGGCTAAACAAAAAGATAAAGAAGCAATGTATGAATACGAAGTTCTAGAGAAACTAAAGAATGCATTTGAAAGTGATCAGCCAGCTCGTGCTGTATCATTTACAGAAGAACAAATGAAGTTAGTAAAACAATTTCACTTGCTAACGATCAAACCTATTCTTTATGTAGCAAACGTTTCTGAAGACGAGGTAGCCGATGCATCTGCTAACGAATATGTAGCAAAGGTGCGTGAGTATGCGGCAAGTGAAGGCGCAGAAGTAATTGTTGTTTGCGCACGCATTGAATCTGAAATTGCTGAACTTGAAGGAGAAGAAAAAGCAATGTTCCTTGAAGAACTAGGCATTGAACAGTCAGGTTTAGATCAGCTTGTACGTGCAGCTTACGATTTACTTGGATTAGCTACGTACTTTACAGCTGGTGAGCAAGAAGTACGCGCATGGACGTTCACACAAGGCATGAAAGCTCCTGAGTGTGCAGGTATTATTCATACAGATTTTGAACGTGGATTTATTCGTGCGGAAACAGTATCATACGAGGACTTATTAGCTGCCAAAACAATGGGAGCAGCTCGTGAAGCTGGAAAAGTACGTTTAGAAGGAAAAGAATACATCGTAAAAGACGGAGACGTTATGCATTTCCGCTTTAACGTATAAGATTAAAAGCCGAAAGAAGATATCTTCTTTCGGCTTTTGTCGTTGGCGAAAATATTAGCATATATTTACGAAACAGCCCGCAATGCGTATTGCTTTGCCTATGGTAGTGTGCTATAATTTTAATTCGTGAGTAATATTTTATTGCTCCTTGCCCGTTTCGGGCCGTTAGACCAAAAGGAGGTGACAGTGATGAGAAAGTATGAAGTAATGTACATCATCCGTCCAAGCATTGATGACGAAGCAAAGAAAGCATTAGTTGAGCGCTTCAACGGCGTATTAACTGATAATGGTGCTGAAATCGCAAATGTTAAAGAATGGGGTAAACGTCGTTTAGCATACGAAATCAATGATTTCCGTGACGGTTACTACATGATTCTTGACGTGGCGGCTACTTCAGAAGCAGTTTCTGAATTTGATCGTCTTGCGAAAATCAACGAAGACATTATCCGTCATATCGTTGTTAAACAAGAAGCATAATTAAACGTTTAAATAAATTGGGTTTTATTTCCTTAAGGAGTGGTTCTGATGATGAATCGCGTAATTCTCGTAGGACGCTTAACCAAAGATCCTGAATTACGTTATACCCCGAGTGGAGCAGCGGTTGCAACATTCACTTTAGCGGTAAACCGCACATTTACAAATCAGCAAGGTGAACGTGAAGCTGACTTCATCAACTGTGTTGTATGGCGTCGTCAGGCTGAAAATGCAGCCAATTTCCTTAAAAAAGGAAGTTTAGCTGGTGTTGATGGTCGACTACAATCTCGCAGTTACGAAGGACAAGACGGTCGTCGTGTATACGTAACGGAAGTTGTAGCGGAAAGTGTGCAATTTTTAGAGCCGAAAAGTGGCGGTGGGGATACGCAACGCAGTAACTTTGCTAACACTGGAGGATCTGGACAAGGCTCTCCATTTGGAGATAATCAGAACCGTAACTCAGGTAATCAAGGTTATACTCGCGTTGATGATGATCCATTTGCAAATAATGGCGAGACAATTGACATTTCTGATGACGATTTACCGTTTTAATTCGCAGTAGATTATCCGGAGTATAAAATTTTATAGAAACTTTTAAGCGGAAGGAGGCGTATCAAAATGGCAGGTGGACGTAAAGGTGGACGCAACAGACGTCGTAAAGTTTGTTTCTTCACAGCAAACGGCATCACTCACATCGATTACAAAGATGTAGATATGCTTAAAAAATTCGTTTCAGAGCGTGGTAAAATTTTACCTCGTCGTGTAACTGGAACAAGCGCTAAATACCAACGTAAATTAACGATCGCTATCAAACGCGCTCGTCAAATGGCATTATTACCATATGTTTCTGGTGAATAATGAACGGTATAAAAAGAGGCAGTAAGGGAATCCTTACTGCCTCTTTTTACATTACATAGGTGCTCTTTTGCCAAATAGTTGCTTCTTATGAATTGAATCGATAAAATAAATAATAGTCTATATCAACGAGGTGAAGTTGTGAAAGGAATTCGATATATTACAGAAGGAGCAGCTCTGTTAGCGCTGTTTGTGGCGCTTTTGCTTTTTTCACTATACATACCTGTTGTAGGAGCCATTTTTCAACTAGCGCTAGCTGTTCCGTTTATTGTGTATACCGTTCGTCATGGGTGGAAAAAGGCAATATTATTTTTGGTAGTAGGGTTGTTATTGACTTTGTTATTTGGAAATGTATTGACTCTTCCTTTTACATTTGTATTTGGTATTGGTGGATTAGCAATAGGAATGCTTTACCGACAAAAACAAAAAAGGTATACCATTTTACTAGGCGGCACGGTTGCATTTAGTTTAGGTTTACTTTTATTGTTCGTAGGAGCAAATGTCATTTTTAATGTTAATTTAATGGAGCAAATAAATAATGCTTTAGATCAATCGATTAATCAAAGTATTGAAATGATGAAAAGTTTAGGACAAGACGTTAAGGAATCTCAAATTGACCAAATGAGAGATGCATTTGATATGTTTAAAAATCTGTTGCCTCTATTAATTGTTATGGGTGGAGTTATTCTGGCCTTTTTCTCTCAGCTTATTGCTACGCCTATTCTTAAAAGAACAGGTTATGAGGTGCAAGCATTCCCGCCTTTTCGTGAATTTAAACTTCCTAAAAGTATTCTATGGTATTATTTGATTGCATTAATCTTATCCTTCCCATCTTTTAATATTGAACAAGGTACATTTATGTACGTAGCTATTATCAACATCGTGATGGGACTGCAAATGCTAGTAGTGTTACAAGGGATCTCTTTTATTTTCTATTTCTCACATCAAAAAGGGTATGCGAAAGCAATTCCAATTGTTGTAACAATTTTAGCATTAATTATTCCAATTATCCTTCAAATTGTGCGCATCTTAGGTATAATTGATTTAGGATTTAATTTAAGAAAACAATTAGACACAAAAAAGTAGATATTGTGGAACTTAAAAAAGTAGGAGCTGAAATGGATGCCTGTCTTTACAAAAAAGAATGTCATTCGCTATCCATTTTACTCATTGTATAGTATAGCCCTGATTTTAGTAGGTATCGTGACCTATCATAATTGGATCATAGGAATGATAGGCTTTATATTACTATTAGCCTGTCTTTTTCTATACATGAGAATGGAGCGAATGCTGTCCGATGAGTTTGAAACCTATATTTCAATGCTGTCTCATCGGCTGAAAAAAGTAGGCGAAGAGGCATTAATGGAAATGCCGATTGGGATTATGTTGTTTAATGATGAATATCAAATTGAATGGACCAATCCTTTTCTAGCATCTTGTCTCGGTGAAGATACACTAGTGGGAAGATCATTATACGATGTAGCAGAGAGTATTATTCCACTGATCAAACAAGAAGTGGAAACAGAAGTTGTCACGTTGCATGATCGGAAATTCAAAGTGGTTATTAAACGAGACGAGCGCTTACTGTACTTCTTTGATATTACAGAGCAAATAGAAATCGAAAAGTTGTATGAAGAAGAACGAACAAGTTTAGGCATTATCTTTTTAGATAATTATGATGAACTAACACAAGGAATGGATGATCAAGTTAAAAGTAACTTGAATAGCCAAGTAACTTCTATGTTAAATAGTTGGGCTCAAGAATACGGTATTTTTATTAAACGTACGTCTTCTGAGAAATTTATTGCGATTATGAATGAACAAATCTTAATTCATTTAGAGCGAAGTAAATTTTCTATCTTAGACCAAGTTCGAGAAGAGACGTCTAAACAAAATATACCGCTTACATTGAGTATCGGTATTGGGGCTGGTGCGGCTGATTTACCCGAACTGGGTGCTTTGGCTCAATCTAGCTTAGATTTGGCCTTGGGTCGTGGCGGAGATCAAGTAGCGATTAAACAGCCGAATGGAAAAGTGAAATTCTTTGGGGGTAAGACAAACCCAATGGAAAAACGGACGCGCGTGCGTGCAAGAGTTATTTCTCACGCGTTAAAAGAGCTCATTACAGAGAGTGGAAAAGTGATTATCATGGGTCATAAGTATCCGGATATGGATGCTGTAGGAGCTGCTATTGGGATATTAAAAGTAGCGCAAGTAAATCAGAAAGATGGTTTTATCGTATTAGATCCTGATCATATTGATACAGGTGTTCAGCGAATGCTAGAAGAGATTAAAAAGAAAGAAGGCCTGTGGGAAAGATTTATTACGCCTGAAGAAGCCTTAAATCTTGTGAGTGATGATACTCTTTTAGTAGTAGTAGATACGCATAAGCCGTCGCTCGTTATTGAAGAAAGATTATTAAATCGTATTGAAAATGTCGTGGTCATTGATCACCATAGACGAGGAGAAGACTTTATCGAAGATCCTCTTCTTGTCTATATGGAGCCATATGCTTCCTCGACAGCAGAACTCGTTACTGAGCTTCTTGAATACCAGCCGAAACGATTTAAAATTGATATGCTAGAAGCAACAGCACTTTTAGCCGGTATTATTGTCGATACAAAAAGCTTTACATTACGCACGGGATCTCGTACGTTTGATGCAGCGTCCTTTTTACGTTCTCAAGGCGCAGATACGGTTCTTGTTCAAAAGTTTTTAAAAGAAGATATCACACAATATGTACAGCGAGCACGCTTTATTGAACATGCAGAGATTTATACAGCAGGTATTGCCATTTCACGCGCTGAACCGAACAAAATGTATGATCAAGTGTTAATCGCGCAAGCTGCAGATACGCTGCTTTCAATCAGCGGAGTGGTTGCTTCGTTTGTTATTTCTAAGCGACGGGATAATCTAATTGGCATTAGTGCTAGATCGCTTGGAGATATCAATGTACAAGTTATTATGGAAAGTCTCCAAGGCGGAGGCCACTTAACGAATGCTGCTACTCAGCTTCAAGACATTAGTTTGGATGAAGCTGAAGAAAGGCTTAAACAAGCAATTGACGAGTACTTAGATGGAGGTAAAAAATCATGAAAGTAATTTTCTTAAAAGATGTAAAAGGAAAAGGCAAAAAAGGTGAAGTGAAAAATGTTTCAGACGGTTATGCACATAACTTCTTATTAAAAAATGGTTATGCTGTTGAAGCTACAGGCGGTAATGTGAAGGTATTAGAAGCACAAAAAAATAGAGAGCAAAAAGATGCAGCTGCAGAACTTCAAGCAAACAAAGAGTTAAAAGCAACTCTTGAAGAACTAACAGTTGAATTAAAAGCAAAATCTGGTGAAGGCGGCCGTTTATTCGGTTCTATCACAAGCAAACAAATTGCTGAGGAATTAAAGAAAAAGCATAACATCAAAGTAGATAAGCGTAAAATTGAATTAAATGATGCCATTCGCGCATTAGGCTATACAAATGTACCGGTTAAATTACATCCGGAAGTAACGGCTACTGTAAAGGTACATGTGACTGAACAAAAATAAACGTACGATTGAAAAATAGGTAAATAATATAAAGGGTTGGCGCGGACTTGTATTTGTTCGCGCCAACATTTATGATGAAAGAAAATACGAAAGAATATAAGAGGGGCATAGAAATATGAGTGATCTTTTTGCTGATCGTCTTCCGCCTCAGAATATTGAAGCAGAGCAAGCGCTATTAGGGGCCATTTTCTTAGAGCCTTCTTCTTTAACCTTAGCATCTGAACTGCTAATACCTGAAGATTTTTACCGGGCATCGCACCAGAAAATCTTTACATGTATGCTGAAACTTTCTGACCAAGGTGAACCGGTTGATTTGGTAACGGTAACGTCTGAATTAGCTGACCAAAAAATCCTAGAAGAAGTTGGCGGCGTATCGTATTTAAGTGATTTAGCTAACTCTGTTCCAACGGCTGCAAACGTAGAATATTACGGTAAAATCGTAGAAGAAAAGTCGATTTTGCGCCGCCTAATTCGTACTGCAACGCATATTGCTTCAGAAGGATATGCAAGGGAAGACGAAGTGGAAGTTTTATTAAATGAAGCGGAAAAAAACATTTTAGAAGTAGCACAGCGTAAAAACAGCGGTGTGTTTCAAAATATCAAAGATGTACTTGTACAAACGTACGATGATATCGAAGTTCTTCACAATCGAAAAGGTGACATTACAGGTATCCCAACTGGGTTTAGTGATTTAGATAGAATGACAGCAGGGTTCCAGCGAAATGATTTAATCATTGTAGCAGCCCGTCCATCGGTAGGTAAAACGGCTTTTGCCTTAAATATTGCGCAAAACGTTGCAACGAAAACGGATGAGAACGTAGCCATCTTCAGTTTAGAGATGGGTGCTCAGCAGCTTGTTATGAGGATGCTGTGTGCCGAAGGAAATATTGATGCACAAAGGCTGCGTACAGGCTCGCTTACAGCTGATGACTGGGGAAAGCTTACTATGGCAATGGGGTCTTTGTCCAATGCAGGGATTTATATTGATGATACACCCGGTATTCGAGTAGGTGAAATTCGTTCTAAGTGTCGTCGCTTGAAACAAGAAGGTGGACTTGGGATGATTTTAATTGACTACTTACAGCTTATTCAAGGTAATGGACGAAGCGGAGAAAACCGACAGCAGGAAGTATCTGAAATTTCTCGTGCGTTAAAAGCTTTAGCCCGTGAATTAGAAGTCCCTGTTATCGCCTTATCACAGCTTTCCCGTGGTGTAGAGCAGAGACAAGATAAGCGACCGATGATGTCTGATATCCGTGAATCCGGAAGTATTGAGCAGGATGCCGATATCGTAGCTTTCTTATATCGTGAAGACTATTATGAAAAAGACACAGAAAATCAAAATATTATCGAGATTATTATAGCCAAGCAGCGTAACGGTCCAGTTGGAACCGTACAGCTTGCCTTTGTAAAAGAATACAATAAATTCGTTAATCTCGAGCGGCGCTTTGATGATGCAGGAGTGCCGCCTGGTGCATAAAACCTCTCATATTGAGAGGTTTTATTTTATTGTTATCGCATTCGTTCCGCAAAATACGATATATTTATAATAACTTTTGTTAAATCGTTCGGATTTAATTGACTTTAGCGTGATAAATTGATACACTTATCCATGGTTAAATTATGTCGTAGTGAGCTGTTGCTTACTAAGCGGAGGTGCTTAAGATATGTCTTCAGTCGTTGTAGTAGGAACACAATGGGGAGATGAAGGAAAAGGGAAGATTACAGACTTCCTATCAGAAAATGCAGAAGTGATTGCACGTTACCAAGGTGGGAACAATGCAGGTCACACAATTAAGTTTAATGGTGAAACTTATAAGTTACATTTAATTCCTTCAGGTATTTTTTATAATGACAAAACGTGTGTAATTGGAAACGGTATGGTTGTTGATCCAAAAGCACTTGTTCAAGAATTAAAATACTTACATGATCGCGGTGTAACAACAGAAAACTTACGTATTAGTAACCGAGCTCATGTGATTCTTCCATATCATTTAAAATTAGATGAAGTTGAAGAAGAACGTAAAGGTGAAAATAAGATTGGTACAACGAAAAAAGGTATTGGACCAGCTTATATGGATAAAGCAGCACGTGTTGGTATTCGAATTGCCGATTTACTAGACCGTGAAGTATTTGAAGCAAAATTAACACAAAACTTAGCTGAAAAGAATCGCCTTCTTGAAAAAATGTATGAAGTAGAAGGCTTTACATTAAAAGAAATTTTAGATGAGTACTATGAGTATGGTCAACAAGTTGCAAAATATGTTGTTGATACATCAGTAGTATTAAATGATGCGTTAGACGAAGGACGTCGTGTACTATTTGAAGGCGCACAAGGTGTTATGTTAGATATCGACCAAGGAACATATCCATTTGTTACATCTTCAAACCCAGTAGCGGGTGGAGTAACTATTGGTTCTGGTGTAGGTCCATCTAAAATCAAGCACGTTGTAGGTGTATCAAAAGCGTATACAACTCGTGTTGGTGACGGTCCTTTCCCAACTGAATTAACAAACGAAATCGGTGATCAAATCCGTGAAGTAGGACGTGAATATGGTACAACAACTGGTCGTCCTCGCCGTGTAGGTTGGTTCGACAGTGTAGTTGTACGTCATGCTCGCCGCGTTAGCGGAATCACAGATTTATCTTTAAACTCAATTGATGTATTAACGGGAATTGAGACATTAAAGATTTGTGTAGCTTACCGTTATAAAGGGGAAGTTATGGAAGAATTCCCTGCTAGCTTAAAAACACTTGCAGAATGCGAACCTGTATATGAAGAGCTTCCAGGTTGGACAGAAGATATTACGGGTGTGAAAACATTAGATGAGTTACCTGATAACGCTCGCCACTACTTAGAGCGCGTGTCTCAATTAACAGGGATTCCTTTATCTATTTTCTCTGTAGGTCCAGATCGTACACAAACAAATGTATTACGTGGTGTATATAGCTAAATAAAAAAGGTTAGCTCTTCTTGAGCTAACCTTTTTTATTTATAATTGGTGCTTTGTTAACAAGATTTTTAAAAAAAGCTCAATAATAAAAAGAAAGTTTTAAAAAAACTATTGCATTCATATGAAATATCATGTTATTATAATAAGCGTCGCTAAGAGATATAACATGAGCCATTAGCTCAGTTGGTAGAGCATCTGACTTTTAATCAGAGGGTCGAAGGTTCGAGTCCTTCATGGCTCACTTTTGTTACAACGTGGCCCGTTGGTCAAGCGGTTAAGACACCGCCCTTTCACGGCGGTAACACGGGTTCGAATCCCGTACGGGTCATTTTTAATATTTTTAATACATAGCATATAGACTGAGGTCCCGTGGTGTAGCGGTTAACATGCCTGCCTGTCACGCAGGAGATCGCGGGTTCGATTCCCGTCGGGACCGCCATTTTGGCTCGGTAGCTCAGTTGGTAGAGCAAAGGACTGAAAATCCTTGTGTCGGCGGTTCGATTCCGTCCCGAGCCATCAAAAAGCATGACTTTATTTAAAGTCATGCTTTTTTCTTTTATTTACATTTAAAAGAAAACGTTATTTGCTTTGTATCTCTTTTGTGGTAATATATTACTTTTGCATTTAGAGATGGTTGAAAATCATATATCTTCATGTATAGTAGAGGATGAACTTGTGACGTTTCAAGGGTTATCAAGTATAATAAAACTACGGTATTCAAACAGTATGAATACTATCTTTTATATTTTGCTTCAACTAATAAAGGAGAACGATGATCATGGATAAACGTATTTTAGTCGTAGATGACGAAAAGCCGATTGCAGATATTTTAAAGTTTAATTTGCAAAAAGAAGGTTACGAAGTATTTTGTGCTTATGATGGCGTAGAAGCACTTGAAAAAGTGGAAGAAGTACAGCCTGAAATGATTTTATTAGATATTATGCTTCCTCAGAAAGATGGAATGGAAGTTTGCCGAGAAGTGCGCAAAAAATATGATATGCCAATTATCATGTTAACAGCAAAAGACTCTGAAATTGACAAAGTGTTAGGTCTAGAATTAGGTGCAGATGATTATGTAACTAAGCCGTTCAGTACGCGTGAATTATTAGCACGTGTAAAAGCTAATTTACGTAGACATCAGCAAGTAGCTGTTCCAACAGAAGAAAGCGAAACGAATGAAATTACAATTGGAGCACTTGTTATTCACCCAGATGCTTATATCGTGTCTAAGCGCGGAGAAACGATTGAACTGACTCATCGTGAATTTGAGCTGCTGCATTATTTAGCGAAGCACATTGGACAAGTCATGACGCGTGAACACTTGCTTCAAACTGTATGGGGTTATGACTATTTTGGTGATGTGCGTACGGTAGATGTAACAGTTCGAAGATTACGTGAAAAAATTGAAGATAATCCAAGCCATCCAATGTGGATTGTAACAAGACGTGGAGTAGGCTATTATTTACGCAGCCCAGAGCAGGAGTAATTTTAGATGAAGAAAGTAAGGCTCCTGCAATCTATTCATTTAAAGTTTGTATTGATTTATGTGCTGCTCATTTTAATTGCGATGCAAATTATTGGGGTCTATTTTGCACGACAATTAGAAAAAGAATTAGTTAACAACTTTCGAACGTCTCTTCAAGAGCGGACAGACTTGCTGACGTATAACATTGGACAAGAAATGGTGAAAAATCGTGATGATGATTCACCCACTCTTGAGGAAGACTTAAAGACTATTTTACGAGATTTTGCTTCAAGACCCAATTTAGCTTCAAATGATATGAATGACATCTCTGAAGTAAGAGTCATTGACCAAAATAGAAGAATCATTGCTACATCGAACTCAAATCCTCAACAGATCATAGGTAAAAAGACTAATGATTTAGCGATTACAAATGCGTTGTTAGCAGGAACGAACTCTGATAATGTATTTGTTGATCAAAGCGGACAGCGAATCAGAGTTATGATACAGCCTATTCGTTTACAGGATAAAGTAGGTGCCAGTCAATCAAATTCAACTAATAAAAATGGAAAAGTTCAGTCTAGCGAAGAAATCTTAGGTGCTATTTACTTAACAGCTTCCATGGAGCCTGTTTACGATCAAATGAGTAATATCAATCAGATCTTTAAAGCAGGTACGGTGATTGCTCTTTTTATTACAGCTATTTTAGGCGTGTTTTTAGCTCAGACGATTACTCGTCCAATGTCTGAAATGAGAAAACAAGCACTTGAGATGGCCAAAGGGAATTTTACGAGAAAAGCTAAGGTATACGGATATGATGAAATTGGTCAGCTAGCTCTCACATTCAACAACTTAACAAGAAAGCTTCAGGAAGCACAGGCAACGACAGAAGGGGAGCGCCGTAAGCTTAGTTCGGTATTAGCTCATATGACGGACGGCGTTATTGCGACGGATCGAAAAGGAAGAGTAATTTTAATTAATGATCCAGCCGCAGCTATGCTAAATGTTTCACGTGAAACGGTTTTGTCTGACCCAGTTGTTTCCCTATTAGATCTTGAAGAAACGCATACGTTTGAAAGCTTGCTCGCTAATCAAGAGTCATTAATTTTGGACTTTAGTACAAAATTGGATCCTTTTATTTTAAGAGCTACCATTTCCGCTATTCAAAAAGAGACCGGTTTTATTAACGGGATTATCATTGTCCTGCATGATATTACAGAGCAGGAGAAAATTGATCAAGATCGTCGAGAATTTGTAGCGAATGTTTCACATGAATTGCGTACGCCGTTAACAACGATGCGCAGTTATTTAGATGCGCTTGCAGACGGAGCATGGCAAGATAAGGACTTAGCTCCAACATTTTTAAATGTAACGCAAACGGAAACAGAACGAATGATTCGTCTCGTTAACGACTTGCTTCAATTATCTAAGCTAGATAGCCAAGACTACCGATTTAGTCGTGATCCAATCAATTTTGTGAAGTTCTATCACTACATCATTGATCGCTTTGAAATGACAATTGAACAAGGTATTTCGTTCGTGCGCGACTTGCCAAATGAAGCAATCTATGTCGCTATCGATCAAGATAAAATTACACAAGTATTAGATAACATTATTTCCAATGCAATAAAATATTCACCTGAAGGCGGAACCATTACATTTTCAATTGCTCAGCATACGCATGAAATTGTTGTGAGCATTAAAGACCAAGGTATGGGGATTCCAAAATCAAATTTAGCTAAAATTTTCGAACGCTTCTATCGTGTAGATAAAGCACGAACGCGTAAATTAGGTGGAACAGGATTAGGGCTTGCTATTGCCAAGGAAATTATTGAAGCACATGATGGACGTATTTGGGCAGATAGTCAGGAAGGAAAAGGAACAACGATTTACTTTACTCTTCCGATTGAAAGTGAGAATGATGACGAATGGGAATGAGATATGAACATATCAAAACGGCCATCTTAGTTGTTCTCGTCGCTTCCAGTTTAATTATGACGTATCACATATGGACGTATCAGCCTTCTTATAAGGTCATTTCAAAAAATCAACACCTGCAGGAAGTTGAAGTGAGTTCAAAAAGTAAAATAGAAGATCATATTCTTCCAACAGAAGTTCTCTATCATCGAAACGATAATCACTACATGTCTCACGACGAAGATGATGTAAACAAATGGGTAAATGAAATGAAAAAGTGGAAATTTTCGAATGTGACGGACGTTTCGGATGCTATTTCTCCCGATGGATTTCTAAATTATGTTCATGGAAGTAATTCTATTGAAGTGCTGTATCCAGACGCGCTACCGTTAAAAACATTTCAACAGCTTTTTTCATTTTCTCAAACGTCTTTGCCTAATCAAACATTTGACCGTGTACTCATTAAAATTAAGCGTACACCTTCCTTTTTCGTGAGCGTGTATCTTGTGAATTATGAGCAAAAAAAGATTTATTCGGTTACAGTCAAGAATTTGGCCAAAGATGATATCAAAGAATTAGAAGATAAAATGAAACGTACCTATGCCCCGAGCTTTGTATATAAAGAAAACAAAAATCGGTATATCTTCCTTCCAGAAAACAATATCACGATGAATAGTGAAGTTTACTATACGAGCATGAGGCATTTAGATATTGAAAAATATAAAGAAGCGCTTTTTAACAACCCAGACTATGCAAGGAAAGAAACGTCTACAAACCGAGATGTCTACACCGAAGGTACAAAAGTGATTAATGTTAATACGAAGACAGATGTGATGGAATATGTGAATCTTGTAAATTCTACGACCGAGGTAATGGAAGATTATAATTTAATAAATCGCAGCTTTAGCTTCGTTAATGACCACGGCGGCTGGACGGAATCTAATTACAGGTTCAACAGCTGGAATCGTATTACAAAAGAAATTAGCTATCGTTATTATAAAGATAATTATCCCGTGTACAGCAATCAGGGAATGACTGAAATATATCAGAGATGGGGAAATGCGGAGATTTTAAATTACCGTCGTCCTCTTTATCGTTTTGTAAGAGTACAGGATTCCAGTGTAGAAAAGCTGCAGTCATCTCAAAAGGTGATTCAATTAATTGAAAAACACCAAAACTTTGACCCGAATCTGTTAAAAGATATTTCAATAGGCTATCAGCTAGAAGAAGTCTCACAGCAGCCAAAAACCGGTGAAAAGACGGTTGAGTTTAATTCTAACTCTGTCAAACTCGTTCCTTCTTGGTTCTATTATTATAATAGCAAGTGGTATCGAATTGCACCGCCGACCGAAGGAGGCGATAACGATGGATTGGAATAGAACAAAAACCATCTTTATTTTCACTTTCTTGATTCTGAATATTTACTTAGGCTATCAGATTTTTAAAACTCATCAAGAAGATCAGTACTCTCTATTTGTGGAGTCGAGCGTTGAAGAACAATTAACGAGTGAAGGCATTGAATATAAACATCTACCTGTAGATGTGAAGGAAGCTTCGTCGTTAAATGCTAAAAGCAAACTGTTTAAAGATGAAGATTTAAAAAAGCTTAAAGAACAAAAAGCAGCGCTGCTTGAGGAAAAAACAATTCGAAGCGTACTAGACAAACCTTTTTCAGTATCTGAAAAAAGTCCCGAAGCAAAGCTAAGTCAATTTCTAAAACGGTATGTTATCTCAGGTAAGGATTATGAGCTATGGAATGTTAACAAAGAGAAAAAAACAGTTACATTCTTTCAAAAATATAAGAAGCATAAAATCTTTGATAATGAAAATGGAATGATCGTTGCTCACTTAAATGACAAAGGTGAAATTATTTCGTATGAACAAACGATGCTAGGTTCTGTAAAAACACTAGATGATGAGCAGGATGTTTTAACGCCTTTAAAAGCATTGGAAAATTTGTTTTTGAAGGGTGAATTGAAAAAGAAAGATTCTGTAACAAAAGTAGAGTTTGGGTACTATACGTTTGATCTGCCGCTACTAAATTCTCAAGTTTTAGCACCAACTTGGCACGTCATTGTAAATGGAGATACGAGTTATTTTGTAAACGCCTTTGAAGGGCAAATCATTAAAAAAGGAAATAAATAAGTATTTGGAGTGAGATAAATGAGCCTGCATTTCAGCGTGCTAGCGAGTGGGAGCACAGGAAATGCGATTTTAGTAAGTGATGGAGAACATTCCTTACTAGTTGATGCAGGGCTGAGCGGAAAGCAAATGGAAGCTCTCTTTCAACAAGTAAATCGCAATATCCCGGATTTATCAGGAATTTTAGTGACTCACGAACATAGCGACCATATTAAAGGACTAGGTGTTCTGGCACGTAAATATAAGCTCCCCATTTTCGCAAATGAAAAAACGTGGAACGCAATGGATGGTTTGATCGGCAACATTGATACGGAACAGAAGTTTCACTTTGAAATTGGCCAAACGAAATCGTTTGGTCAATTGGAAGTGGAGTCTTTTGGTGTTTCGCATGATGCTGCAGAGCCTATGTTTTATGTCTTTCATCAAGGGTCTAAAAAATTAACCCTTATTACGGATACTGGCTATGTAAGTGACCGCATGAAAGGTACGATTAAAAATAGCGATATGTATGTATTTGAAAGCAACCATGATGTTGAAATGCTCAGAATGGGACGCTACCCTTGGAGTATTAAAAGACGAATTCTAAGCGACGTAGGACATGTGTCTAATGAAGATGCGGCTCTTGCAATGGCAGATGTGATTGGAGATCAAACCAAACGCATTTACTTAGCGCATTTGAGTCAAGACAATAACATGAAGGAAATTGCCCGCATGTCTGTTGCGCAAGTGTTACAACAAAAAGACATCAATGTAGAGGACAATATTCTTCTATGTGATACTGATCCAAAAAGACCAACTGATATTGTTTATGTATAGTCTCTAGAAAGGAAGCGAAAAATAACTTCATTTAGTACGTGAATGCAGACATTCACGATGATAAATGAAGGGTTCGGTGATAGTGTGGAACATTATGATGAAGGCCAAGAGCCGAATAGTCGGCCGCCTAAACGCCGCAGAGGATATTTCGCTTCTGCTCTGATTGGAGCTATTATAGGTGCACTTATTGTACTGCTTCTTATGCCAGCCTTGGTGAGGAACGGCATTTTGCCAGATGGATGGATGACGGATGAAAATAGAGATGAACAAACAGGGTCTACCATTCAAAAGTCAGTATCTCTTGACGTCACTACGGCCGTCACAAAAGCTGTTTCCGAAGCCAATGCAGCAGTTGTAGGAGTTGTAAACATTCAGAACTCTGAAAGCTTTTGGAATGATGAACGAACTGATGCAGGGACGGGCTCAGGTGTTATTTACAAAAAGCAAGGTAACAAAGCTTATATTGTGACAAACTATCATGTCATTAAAGGCGCTAACGAAATTGAAGTGAGCTTCAGTAACGGTACAAGGGTATCGGCTAAAATTCTTGGCAGCGATGATTTAATGGACTTAGCAGTTCTTGAAATTGACGCAGGCCACGTGACAAAAGTGGCTACCTTCGGAAATTCTGATAAGCTTAAAGCTGGTGAACCAGTAATTGCTATCGGAAACCCGCTAGGCCTTCAATTTTCTGGCTCCGTTACACAAGGAGTTGTCTCAGGGGTTAACCGTGTCATTCCTCAAGATTTGAATGGCGATGGAAATCCTGATTGGCAATCAGAAGTTATTCAAACAGATGCCGCCATTAACCCTGGTAATAGCGGGGGTGCTCTTGTTAATATTGATGGTGAATTAATCGGTATTAATTCTATGAAAATTGCCCAAGAAGCAGTAGAAGGCATTGGTCTTGCGATTCCAATCAATATGGCTAGACCCATTATTAATGACTTAGAACGATATGGTGAAGTCAGACGTCCGTATCTTGGAGTTAGTACACTTTCATTAAGTGAGGTATCAGGGTATCATTTAAAAGAAACCCTTAAGTTACCGCATGATGTAGTAAACGGAGTCGCTGTTCTAAAAGTCGAGCCAGGTTCGCCAGCCGCTAAAGCCGGATTAAAGGAATATGATGTGATTGTTGAGTTAGATCACAGCAAAGTAAGGGACATTGCGACACTTCGCAAACACCTCTACATTGAAAAAGAAATTGGCGATAAAATGAACGTAACGTTCTATCGTGATGGCAAAAAGAAATCCACAGAAGTAAAATTAACGCGTCAAATGAAGTGAAAGAAAAGTTATCCACAGGGGATAAACTCCTGTGGTTTTTTAATGAAAAGAATAGAGAAAGGAAGATAAATACATGAAGATATATTGCTGCTTAGAACATACAGAACTAGCGCTGGATGTAATGGTAGATGAGATTGAACTAGCACCGGTTTTTGAAAAAATAGAAAATTCTACTGACAAAAAAAGCTGTGAATATTGTGACAATGAAGCTGTATATGTAGTAGGGAACTAATATTCTTATACAAAATGTGGATATAGCATGTGGATATGTGGATAATATCTGTGGATAAGAGGTAAGGGAGAGGAGAATAGCCTGTGAATATCTCTATTATAACCATTGGGAAGCTAAAAGAAAAATACTTAAAACAAGGTATTCAAGAATATTTAAAGCGTTTATCAAGCTATGCAAAAGTAGAAATTATTGAGCTTGCAGATGAAAAAGCACCTGAAAACTTAAGTGAATCTGAAATGGAACAGGTGAAACAAAAAGAAGGAGAGCGCATCTTAGCGAAAATCTCAGACGATACTCACGTAATCGCATTAGCTATTAACGGAAAACAAAAATCTTCCGAGGAACTCGCAAAAGAAATTGATTCATTAGCTACCTACGGAAAAAGCAAAATAGCGTTTGTCATTGGCGGATCGCTTGGTTTAAGCAGCGAAGTAATGAAACGCTCAAACGCAGCCCTTTCTTTTTCAAAGATGACGTTTCCTCATCAGCTTATGCGCCTAGTATTAGTAGAACAGATTTACCGAGCTTTTCGTATCATTCGAAATGAACCTTATCATAAATAGAACGTGTGGATATTTTTTTATTAAAAGCTGAGGCAGAAGGAAATGTAAAACCTTCTGCCTCAGTTTTTATCATATGTGGATAAATAGCACACGTCTATAAAAAAGAACAAGAGGTTCTTCTCTCCGATAAAATGCTAGAAAAAATGAGTTTAAGCAAACGAGATCTTATTTAAGAAACAGAAAAACCTTCGTCTTCTTTCACTCCAGCTCTGTCTTTAAACTCATCAAGCAACGCACGCACTTCGTCAGTTGTTTCCGTGCTCATGAGTAGATTTCTTAATTCACTTGCACCGCGGAATCCGCGAACGTAAATTTTGAAAAAGCGTCGAAGCGGTTTGAAAGGGCGCGGCTCTAATTCTTCAGAATACTTATCATGAAGATCTAGCTGCAGGCGAAGAAGTTCTAATAGCTCTTCGCTTGTGTGCTCTTTCTTTTCTTTTTCAAACGCAAACGGATTATGGAAAATTCCGCGTCCAATCATGATTCCATCAACGCCGTACTTCTCCGCAAGTTCAAGACCCTTCTGACGGTCAGGAATATCACCGTTAATTGTTAGTAGCGTATGAGGCGCGATTTCGTCACGAAGCTTCTTAATCTCCGGAATTAACTCCCAGTGCGCGTCAACATCGCTCATTTCTTTTTTCGTACGAAGGTGAATAGAAAGGTTCACGATATCCTGTTCTAGAATGTGCTTCAGCCAGTCGTACCACTCATCAACTTGCGTATAGCCAAGACGAGTCTTTACGCTTACTGGAAGCCCTCCAGCTTTGGCTGCCTGGATAATCTCAGCCGCAGTATCTGGACGGCGAATCAGACCAGAACCTTTTCCGTTTCCTGCAACGTTCTGCACAGGACAACCCATATTAATATCAATGCCGCGAAAGCCCATTTCGGCCATGCCGATACTCATTTGACGGAAGTATTCAGGCTTGTCTCCCCAAATGTGCGCAACGATTGGCTGTTCATCATCTGTAAACGTCAAACGTCCTTTTACGCTATCTTTTCCTTTCGGATGGCAGTAGCTTTCCGTATTCGTAAACTCTGTAAAAAATACGTCAGGTCGTGCTGCTTCAGTCACAACATGGCGAAAAACGACATCCGTCACAGCTTCCATCGGTGCCAAAATAAAAAACGGACGCGGCAACTCATGCCAAAAATTATCTTTCATCTTATATCTAAACCCTTTCTTTTAGGGAAAACATCTTCCCAAAATTAAAAAGTGTAATTTCTTTTATAAGGTTGAATGCTAGTATAAACTTCAACCAATATATACTTTAATGGTATGGAACGAAAAGTGCAAGGGAACGAGACATTTTGTTTGGCTGGAAATACTTATTGAAACGAATTCTATATCTAGTATTAGTGGGGCATAAGTGAGCCTGAAGGGATATACCGGATATCTATCAATAAATATGCTAACGCGTTTGGGGCTAGGCACTTTCTTTAAGGATATTATAAAGTATTCACCATAATTATGGTTGCGATAAGCGGTTTTATAAATAACTTCTATTATATAAAAACCACGTCTGTCACTCACAACAGACGTGGTTTCATTACGTATTAATGCTTTTTGTAAGGAGCGCCATCATTAGAAGGCAGTCCAGAAATGTATCCTACACCACCTGTTTCTTGAATGCCGATGCTTTCTTTCATCGCTTTAGTCAGCTCTTCTTTATCAACAGCGGTAATATTTTTGTCGCTGATGTCCTCGCCTGGGTGCTGATAGTTGCTTAGTACATAGCGAGAGTTTTCAATGTTTTCTACTGCACGAAGTCCCGTTGCTTCTGCTCCTACTGGAACTGAAAGGATACGTGATAGTTTTTTGGTTTTTACATTATAAGCCCATACGAAATTGTTTGTGTGTAATGAGCTGTCTTCTCCAATAAACAGTGTATTTAAGTCATTTGAATACGTAAGGTTATCAGGGTTGGCAATTTTATCTGGATCTGCTGTATTACCATATGCATCTGCTTTTTCTAGGTCTTGTCCAATCAGAAGCCCTTCCATGCTTGCAGGAACGTAGCGACTGTTAATGTGGCCGTTTGCTTGGTCTTTTTGATGCGATCCTAAGTTCAGCTGGTAGGTCACACCAGACTCTAGTTTTGGAAGCTGGATATCATCTTGTACAGCGCCAGGTTCTTTTACCATGGCACTATTTTGATAAGAAATGGCCATGTACGCCTTTTTGTCTTTTTTATTAACTGTTAGACCTTCCATCTTATTAAATTCAGATGTTGCACCCAGAATTGCACCATATCGACGTGATTCTAGGAAGGCAGCTGCTTTTTCCATGCCAGGCTTTACTTTTAAATATTCAACTTTTTTACTTGCGGCGGTTTTCACAGCTTTAAATCCTTTTGTAGGCTGGTCAGCTGTTTCAAAAATATCACTAAATTTTGTGCCTTTGTCGATTATTTTTTTCACTTCATTGTCTGTTGCATGGCCAAGCTTAATCCACTGAAGGTCGCCTTTACCTCCATTTTCTGTGCTCGTTTGTTTGAATTTTGCTGCATAAAGCGTGCCTGCTGAGAAGTCTTTTTCCTTATCTGCTACATACATAAACATCATAGTATTAGACCCATCGTCTCCAAAAAGAGCGGTTTTGTTATCTGGAAGTACCTGCATCATTTCGTGTGAAAAACGACCTGTGCTGTAATGTTTTACGACGGACGCATTGCCGCTTTCATCCACTGAAATTTCTGGAATCCAGCCGTAGTAGTATGGATTTGCTTTTGACGTGTCGCCGAAATAAAGCTTAGCGAAGTTCGTAACGTCTTTATACGAGCTGGATGAAGGGTCTTCAAAAGCACGTGCATCAGGCTCGTATTCTTCTGAACCAAGGTGAGTACCCCAATCGGTTGTAGAACCATTACATGGTGTCCATAAACCATTTACATTAGAAAAATCAATTTTCTTGGCATGATTGACAGTCAGTTTTCCAGTTTTATCATCTCGATCAACCTGCGTTAGCGTCATTGAAGCTGGGAGACCTGATACTTTATTTCCGGCATTATCAACTGAGTCATATTCATAGTGTGACACAATGTAAGATTTCCCGTTAATCGTGATAAAGCTGTTTGAATCCGGCGCATCTGATACATATGGTGATGGCTGATCAGGAACGCTTCGGTCAATAATTGGATCTCCGTTTACGTCAATTGGTGTACCTGCAGCAATTAAATCGCCTTTATTGTCGACAATTTTATCTTTTGAAAGAAAGAGTTGATTATAGTTAAGAGGAGTTTCTTCAACACTTCCATCTTTATACGTTACTTTTACAGATGCATCTGTATACGTTTTAACCATGTTTTCAATCGTCGTAGGTGCTTTCATTGGTTGAAACTCAACGCTTTTGATTTGTTTTGGATGTTGAACTGGATGATGCTCTGCTGCAAAAGCAGAAGCAGCGCTAGAAGCCAAGAGAGTAAGAGATAGTCCAAGAGATACTCGTTTTTTCATGGTTGATAACCTCCAAATCATATTCATACACCTATTAAATCATTGGATTGTTGAGGAAATATAAAGAGAAGTGTTGTATTTGTTGAGTCATTGTTAAAAATATTGAACATTTATGTAAAAAGATCATCCACATATGAAATCGAGGATGCTTTATGGCATATGCTGCTTTTCTATTTTCTAACTGGAAACATCAACGATTATCTATGTTAAGATAAATGTAGATTATTCTTATAAAATGGATAAAACTAGAATGAACTAAATTAAATAGATAGGGTGTACACATGAGAAAAGAAGTACAAGTTATAGCCAAAGAAGCTTTTATTAAAAAAGTGAACAAGGGTTATCCACTCCTTGAAAAAGATGCGCTTGTTGATGGTCATAAACTGCAAGAAGAAGGCGTTATTATTAACTTAGTCACTCCAAAGAATCAATTTTTAGCCAAAGGCTATTATGGAAAACAAAACAAAGGCTACGGATGGATTCTTACGAAGAAGAAAAGTGAGCAAATTGACGCGGCGTTTTTTGCTAGAAAAATTCAGCAAGCTATTTCATCACGTCATGACTTTTATGCGTCTGAAGACACAACTGCTTTTCGCGTATTTAATAGTGAAGGTGACGGAATCGGCGGCTTAATTATTGATTATTATGACGGATATTACGTCATGAGTTGGTATAGTGAAGGAATTTATCGATTTAAAGAATACGTCATTGAAGCCTTAAAGTCTGCGCCTAATTTTAAAGGGCTATACCAGAAAAAACGTTTTAACGTAAAAGGGCAGTATATTGAAGAAGATGATTTTGTAGCAGGGGATAAAGGTGAGTTCCCTCTTATTGTAAAAGAAAATGGTATTCGTTTTGCCGTTTACTTAAATGACGGAGCGATGGTGGGAGTCTTTTTAGATCAGCGAGACGTTCGTAAAACGATTCGAGATAAATATGCAAAAGGAAAGACCGTGCTAAATATGTTTTCGTATACAGGCGCATTTTCAGTGGCGGCCGCTCTTGGAGGAGCTGCAAAAACAACAAGTGTCGACTTAGCCAATCGCAGCTTAGCAAAAACAATTGAGCAATTTAGTGTAAATGGAATTGATCACGAAGCACAGGACATTATTGTAGAAGATGTTTTTAAGTATTTTAAATATGCGGTTAAGAAGAATATGACGTTCGATCTTGTGGTGCTAGATCCGCCGAGCTTTGCTAAATCGAAAAAGCATACGTTCAGCGCGGCAAAAGACTACAAAGATTTATTAAAAGAAGCCATTGCTCTTACAAAGCCAAATGGTGTCATTGTAGCTTCGACGAATGCAAGTAATTTTGATATGAAAAAATTTCATTCGTTTATTGAAAAAGCTTTTAACGAAAAAGGGGAACGTTACAAAATGATGGAGCAGTTCTCTCTTCCAGCTGATTTTAAAACAATAAAAGAATTTAAGTCAGGTGATTATCTTAAAGTCGTGTTTATTCAAAAAGTAAATCGTTAAATGCAAGGCTGCATGATGAACTCATGCAGCTTATTTATTGTGATGAAATAACGCTTACAAGATATTTTGAAGGGAATAAAATGAAGGTGAAAGATAAATATTGTCAATATGTATGATAAAATAATAAAGGAATTATGCTCACCACTTCACAAATTTACAATATCATCCTTACGAAACGTATTTTTACAATTATTTTATTTTAAATGGGACAAGTATTGGGTACGAAGGGGAAGGAGCATACTACTACTATTATTTAAAAACATGAAAGGAGAAAGATTATGGCTGAAACAACTAAAAAGCCTGCCGGCGAAGTGAAGTTTATTCCTTTATTAATTTGTCTGGCAATCGGACTTGTTTTATGGTTTATTACACCTCCGTCCGGACTTGATGTGAAGGCTTGGCACTTATTCGCTATTTTTGTGGCTACTATCGTAGGTCTTATCATTAAACCATTGCCATTAGGCAGTGTAGCTATTTTATCTTTAACCATTATTGTATTAACTAATACATTAACACTTGAACAATCGCTCAGCGGTTTTCAAAATACGACGATTTGGTTGATCGTTATTGCATTCTTTATTTCCAGAGGTTTTATTAAGACTGGTCTAGGAACAAGGGTTGCTTATATCTTCGTTCGTTTGTTTGGTAAAAAGACGTTGGGATTATCTTATTCTCTGATTGTAAGTGACTTGCTTTTATCACCTGCAATGCCGTCTAATACAGCACGAGCTGGAGGAATTATTCTTCCAATCATTCGTTCTTTATCTGAAACATATGGATCGAGAACTGGAGACGGTACGGAGCGCAGAGTCGGTGCTTTCTTAACAAAAGTATCGTTTCAAGGAGATATGATTACATCGGCTATGTTCGTAACCGCAATGGCGGCCAATCCTCTTGCTGTTAAAATGACGGAACAAATTACAGGAAAGACTATTTCATGGGTTGGCTGGGCAGCGGCTGCAATTGTACCTGGAATTATCAGTTTAATTGTGATTCCGCTTGTTATTTATAAGCTGTATCCGCCAGAATTAAAAGAAACGCCGGAAGCATCTGAAATTGCAGTAAAAAAATTAAATGAGATGGGTCCGCTAAAGAAAGAAGAATGGTACATGATTGGCGTATTTTTACTTCTTCTTGTGCTGTGGATTTTTGGAGCTAACTTAAATATTAATGCAACAACAACTGCTTTTATTGGTCTATGTACGCTGCTTTTAACGCAAGTATTAAGCTGGTCGGACATCAAAAAAGAACAGGGAGCATGGGATACATTAGTCTGGTTTGCTGTTTTGGTTATGATGGCAACCTTCTTAAATGATCTAGGCATGATTCCTTGGTTCAGTGATCTGATGAAAGGCACTGTTAGCCATATGTCTTGGATGACGGCGTTGATTGTACTAGCTATTGCGTATTTTTATTCTCACTACTTCTTTGCAAGTAACACAGCTCACGTCAGCGCTATGTACGCAGCGTTTTTATCTGTTATCGTGGCCGCTGGTGCGCCTCCGTTACTGTCAGCATTGATTTTAGCGTTCTTTAGCAATTTATTTGGCTGTTTAACTCACTACGGCAGTGGACCGGCACCGGTGTTCTTCGGTAGTGGATATGTAACGCAGCAAAAATGGTGGTCGCTCGGCTTTTTAATTTCAATTATTCATATTATCATTTGGATTGGAATTGGCGGCTTGTGGTGGAAACTGCTAGGTCTATGGTAAAAAAACAGTGGCGCAGGCCACTGTTTTTTTTATGCTTCAGCCCAAACAGATACAGAGCCGCCATTTACAGGGAACTGTCCGTAGCCATCTTCTTCAATAACAACTTGATCTTCTCGGTTGTTTGTGAAGTCAATCCACGTTTGTCCACTTCGGTGTTCGCCGACGAACATTCTCTTTTCGCCATCTTCGCCGTTTGACATCACCACAGCGCATCCAGACTTCTCAAATTCCTCTACACCATGCCTTACCCATCCAATGGTATTCGGGTGATCAAAATAATCGTCTTGCTGTCCGTATGCTTTGTCATAGCGTACATGCAAGAGAGCGGAAATATCTTTTTCTTTTCCCTCAATTGGGTGCTCTCCGCCTATCCCAAAATAGTCTCCGTAAAACACACAAGGATAGCCGTCTTCACGAAGTAAAATTAGAGCGTAAGCACTTTGTTTGAACCAATCTTCTACCCAAGATTCTAAAGATTCATTTGGCTGAGAGTCATGGTTATCTACAAATGTGACAACATTCAAAGGGTGAGTCTTGACTAATGTATCATCAAAAATCGTGGTTAAATCAAAATCTCTTCCTTGCTGAGAGGCTTCATGCAGTTTATAGTGCAGCGATACGTCAAACAAATCGATTTGATAATCAATCACGTCTAGGAATTCCTGACAGGCTGTTAACTCTGGATTCCAAAACTCTCCCACAAAATAAAAGGGCTTTTCTTGAGAAGAGGACAATTCGTGGGCAAACTCTTTAATAAAATCGTGGTTAATATGTTTAATGGCGTCTAATCGATAACCGTCGCACTGCAGAGTGTCTGCTAACCATTTTCCCCATTTGATCATTTCTTCTCGAACTTCAGGATGATCGTAATCAATATTCGCAAACATTAAATAATCGTAGTTGCCAAACTCTTGATCCACATTTTCGTTCCAGCTTTTGTTTTCTCCCGCAATACGAAAAACGCCTTCTTTTCCATTTTTATCATCGTAATCAGTGCCGTTAAAATGATTAAAGTTCCATTTGAAAGAAGAATATTGATCGCCGCGCCCTTCAAATGTAAACTTTGTCCACCCTTCAATTTCAAAAGGTTCAGAAATTTCTTCTGTTCGGTTCATGGGGTCCACTTCAATGACGTGGAACGTTTCTTTTTCATCTGCTGCAGCTTTATGGTTCATTACAATATCCACATAGACATTAATTCCATGATTATGACAGGCATCAATCGCTTCATGCAGCTCTTGCTTGGTTCCATACTTTGTACGAACGGTTCCTTTTTGATCAAATTCGCCAAGATCGTATAAGTCGTAAACGCCGTAGCCATTATCCTCTGATGAAACACCTTTTGTAACCGGGGGAATCCACACGGAATCAATTCCTTGTTCTTTTAGTTGAGGAGCGAGCTCTTTGAGGCGTTGCCAATGCTCGCCATCAGCTGGCACATGCCATTCGAAAAATTGCATAATTGTATGATTCCGTTCCAAGTTAAATCATCCTCCTTTTAAATAAAAAGATATAATCGCTCACGGATAGTTCTTTAGAATCAAATGAGGAATTGATTATATTTTTTCTTTTAACGTTCCTGTTATCCCTATTCTTTAAACCTTTTTCAACATATGCAGCTTAAGAAAATCTTAAGATTTCCCCTTCCTTTTTCTTAAGAAATGCAGTTTACAATAAAACCCATAGACGAAATGACCCATGATATACTTTTGAAAGGAGTGTGAGAAATCAATGAACGAATATGTGGTTTTAGTCGTAGACGATGAGCAAGAAATCCGTAATGGCATTGCTATTTATTTAAAAAATGAAGGTATTAAAGTCTTTACGGCCAAAGATGGAATCGAAGCCATAGAGATACTAAATAAAGAAAAAGTTCACTTAATTATTCTTGATATTATGATGCCAAGGCAAGACGGCATTTCAACGACGTTTAAAATCCGAGAACAAAAAAATATCCCGATTATTATGCTGAGCGCTAAAAGCGAAGATGCAGATAAAGTGCTCGGTCTGCAGGTAGGAGCAGATGATTATGTGACAAAGCCTTTTAATCCATTAGAACTGATAGCGAGAGTTAAATCACAGTTAAGAAGATATGTGACATTAGGTACATATGAGGAAACAAAGACGATTGATATCCGAGGTCTCGTACTTGATATTGAGGCTAAGTCCGTCACTCTTGATGGGGTATTCATTAAGCTGACTCCCATTGAGTATAAAATTGTAGAGTTATTAATGAAAAATGCAGGGAGAGTTTTTTCCATACATGATATTTATGAACGCGTATGGAATGAACCAGGCTATAACGCAGAAAATACAGTAGCGGTACACATTAGAAAAATAAGAGAAAAAATTGAGATTGAACCAAAAAATCCGAGGTATGTAAAGGTTGTGTGGGGACTTGGATACAAAATGGAAAAGTAGCGTCATTTCAGCTATAGGGATTATCTTGTTTTTATTTGGTTTAGGAGCAACTATTTCTTCAATTAGTAACGTGCATAATCTATTAAAAACAAACTATTTACAAAAAAGCAGCTATGTAAAATCAGAAGACTTCAAAAAACAAATAAGTCGTTTTACAAATGATCTCTACCTTTTAGAATTGACACAAAAAGATAAGAATACCGTTAATGCAAATAAGATAACAGAAGAAGAGATTGAGTCGTATCGATATACGGAAGGAACATTAACAGAACAAATAAAAAACGTGCACGATAAATATGAAGAAAAAATAGAAGACGCTAAGCAGGCAAAGAGCAAAAACGTTGAAGATGCCTATATAAAGCAGCAGGATCTAGAAGTTAAAAACATTCAAAAAAAGTTTCAAGATGATCAATTCGTTCGAGAAGAAATAGCGAAAAACAAAAAACTCGAAATGAAGAAACTATATAATGAAGCTTTTGATCGACAAGAAACATTATCTCAATATAAAAAAGACATTATGTATTATTTGAAAGATAGAAACACACAAAAAATATATACGAACATCCAAAATGCAAGCAAGGAAGACGTTAATCAATTAGTAAAACAAAAAAATATGTTGTATAAACATACCTATTCAGCTCAATCACCCCTTGTGTTTCAACCGGATGAATATAAAAATTCACTGTTAAGCAGTGATACAGACTCAGAGATTCCAACCCAGTATTTAAAGCAGAAGTTTACGGGTACGATTGCTGTTCCTGAAAAAGAAGCTTTCAGTAGTTCTTTATTTGATGAATATAACTATTACCATCACCAAAATGTAGTATTTCTGGTGTATGCATTGTCAGGAATAATAGCTCTGTTAATAGTTTACTTTATTTATAAAAGAACAATAACCGGACGTTTAAAAGAAATAACAAGACGAACCGCAGTACAGAGGATTGATAAAAAAGTACCTTTAGATATTTGTATAATTGTTTTTCTTTTGTACTCATTTTTTACATTAAGTCTAGTTCTGAACGGCTATCCAACTTCTTTATTAGAATCATATCAGCACGTTGCTGCGTTCTTCTTTTATATGATAGCAATATCCATAGCTATTTCCCTATGGGCACTTCAAGTATTTCTACTGTTTCAGCGTATGCGTACAATAGATGATATAAAAGAAGAATATAAAAGAACGTATGTTTATCAAGTAATTTATTTTTTTCGATCTATTTTTATTATCAGACATATTGGCATGCATATAATGGTTGTAGTGCTGCTTTTAGTTTTTGCCGTGTTTGCTGTTATGACCCTAGCGACAAGCACCTCAGGCTTTACAACAGAATTCGCATCATTGTACTTAGCTATAGGCAGTATCGTAGGAGTGGTTACTTTAATACTGCTTATGCTACGAATTAACTATTTAAATAAAATTATTATTTCCATTGATCAAATCGCCACAGCTGAGTGGAAAGAGCCGTTACCTATCAAAGGAAAATCAGCTTTGACTCAAGCAGCGATAAATATAAATCGTATTCAGCAGCAACTTCAAACATCTCAGCATGTTCAAGTTAAAAGTGAACGCTTGAAAACAGAGTTAATTACCAACGTTAGTCACGATTTAAGAACACCATTGACTTCTATTATGACATATATAGCGTTGCTAAAGTCGCAAGGTCTTACTTCGGACGAACAACATTCTTACGTTGAAATTATTGACCGTAAATCAAAACGGTTACAGACACTTATTGATGATTTATTTGAAGTGTCAAAAATGGCAAGTGGAAATGTAGAATTGCATAAAGACAAAATTGATATTAACCAGCTTCTTCATCAGGCTTTGGCTGAATATAATGAAGCAATTGAAGATTCAACTCTGCAATTTCGTATTCAATCTCTCGAAAATCCAATATTTTCTACTGTAGATGGTCAAAAATTATGGAGAGTATTTGACAATTTGATAGAGAATATATTGAAATATTCACTTGAACAAACGCGTGTCTATATTTCTGTTCAAGAAATAGACGAACAAGTGAAACTAACATTTAAAAATGTAAGTAAATATGAATTAAATGAGCAGGCAGATGAGCTGTTTGAACGATTTAAAAGAGGGGATACTTCAAGACAAACCGATGGCTCCGGACTTGGGTTAGCTATTGCTAAGTCAATTATTGATTTGCACGGAGGAGAACTGAATATTGAAATTGACGGAGACTTATTTAAAGTAACGATTACTCTTTAATGTGAGTGAATATAAACAGCATATCTAGTAAAAAAAGAGAAGCAACCTCATTATGCTGGTTGCTTCTCTTTTTTTAGCGTTCGTAATTTTATTCCGCAACCGCAAAGCGTACTGTGCTTTAGTACTTTTATTTCTCTATCACACTGATTACATCTTATTTCTTGTCCAATCATTTCTTCATCCCTTCCTCTTTTTACAAGAATTTAAATAAGTATCCATAAAATATGGATACTTATTTAGTGATAAAATGTTAAACTAATTGAGAATAAACGATAATCTACAATGAGAAAAATACCTTTATTTTTTCATTTAGAAAACTGATAAATTTATTTCACTTGCTGCGGAACAGATAATCCTAAACCGTCTGCAACGCGTGTTCCATACTCTGGATCCGCTTTGTAGAAGTGCTGAATTTGACGCAGTTTAATCTCTTCTTTTTCTACAGGCTTCATAGCTTCAACGATGTTTGCAACTAGTCGTGTACGCTCGTCTTCGCTTAGAAGGCGGTATAAGTCACCTGCTTGCGTGTAATGGTCGTTATGATCATATGCAACACTATCAGCAACGCCTGAAACAGGGTATGCTGCTTGTTTGTTTTCCTGTGATTCTGTTGGGCCGCCAAAGCTGTTTGGCTCATAGTAAACAGAACGGCCGCCGTTATCGTCAAAGCGCATTTGGCCGTCACGCTGATAGTTATTTACTTCGCTGCGCGGACGGTTAATCGGTAGCGCTTGATGGTTAGCACCCACGCGGTAGCGATGTGCATCACTGTATGCGAATAGTCGACCTTGCAGCATTTTATCAGGTGATACGTCAATTCCCGGCACAAGCGTTCCAGGTGAGAACGTAGCTTGCTCCACTTCGGCAAAATAATTTTCTGGATTGCGGTCCAAGACCATGCGACCTACTTCAATTAACGGATAGTCTTTTTGTGACCAAACCTTTGTTACGTCAAACGGATCAAAGCGATACGTATCAGCGTCTTCTAATGGCATAATCTGAACGTACAGCTTCCATGAAGGGAAATCGCCTTTTTCAATGGCATTAAATAAATCTTCAGTATGATAATCTGGATTTTCACCAGCTAGCTTTGCGGCTACGTCTGGAGACAGATTTTTTACGCCTTGCTCTGTTTTAAAGTGATATTTTACCCAAACGCCATCTCCTTCGGCATTAACCCATTTAAATGTGTGGCTGCCAAATCCATGCATATGGCGTAACGTTGCCGGGATACCGCGATCAGACATTAAAATAGAAACTTGATGCAAAGATTCAGGAGATAAAGACCAGAAATCCCAAACGGCCGTCGGGTTTTTCAAATGTGTGCGTGGATCGCGTTTTTGTGTATGAATAAAGTCAGGAAATTTAATCGCATCTCGGATGAAAAATACAGGTGTATTATTTCCGACTAAGTCGTAGTTTCCTTCTTCTGTATAAAATTTAACAGCAAATCCGCGAGGGTCGCGAACAGTATCTGCTGAGCCGTTTTCACCAGCTACTGTTGAAAAGCGAACAAATAGAGGTGTTCGTTTTCCTACTTCAGAAAGGAAAGCTGCTTTTGTATAGGTTGAAACATCGTTTGTCACTTCAAAATAACCGTGGGCACCGGCGCCTTTTGCGTGCACTACGCGTTCAGGAACACGCTCTCGGTTAAAATGGGCTAATTTCTCTAAAAGATGAACATCTTGAATTAAAGTAGGTCCGCGTGAACCAGCGGTCATCGAATTTTGATTATCTCCAACCGGAGCTCCCCAACTAGTCGTTAGGTTATTCTTGTTTGTTGTCATCTTAGAACCACCTCTTATTTGAATTTTATTATGTTAGAAATAATAATAACATCTTTAAATAAAAAATCAATACTAATTTATAATTATTATAATTTAACTTGGGTATTTTGAGATGTAATCAGTGGGAGGATACGCATGTGAAATGTACGAACTATTTTAAAAATTTTCTGTATAGTATATTTAGTTTAATAATAAAAATGCCTGGTGTGCAATTATTTTGACCGGCTATTACTACGTTAAAAACACGCTTGCTTCTATAAGCAAGCGTGTTCGTTTTATATATTTTGTGATAAGTTTGCTTTCGCCGCTAGTTCAGCCTGAGGCGTGCGCCAAAGCTGCGTCCATTTTTGAATCGCGGCAATCATAATAATGAGACCGAGTATAAGCATGATGATCGAAAGAGTCGCATTTAATATGCTGTAACCTGCCGCAGCTTCATTTAAATACACATTCTTAACCATCCAATAACCCGCGTAGTTAACCGTTACGTAAAGGTAGGCTAGTGGAATAAGACAAGTAAGCATATAGGAGCGCTTATCTGCAATTCTAAGAATAACGGTTGCACCAATAATTAAACCAATAGATGCCATTAACTGATTTGATACGCCGAACAGCGCCCAAACTGAGCCGATATCTCCTGAGAACAATAAGTATCCCCACATAAAACAGGCTAGGGCACTTGCAAAAATGGACCCAGGAAGCCAGTCTACTCGCTTCAATGGCTTATAAAATTCACCGAAAAAGTCTTGAATTAAATAGCGGGAAACGCGTGTACCAGCGTCGATAGCAGTCAAAATAAACACTGCTTCAAACATAATAACGAATTGAAAAAAGTAAGAAGACAGGTGGCTGAACCAAGGAATTTCCGTGAAAATATACGTCATTCCTACAGCCAATGTAACAGCGCCGCCTGTACGGCCTTCTAAGTTTAGGCCAATTTCTTGGCTAAGCTGAGGAAGAGCTGTTACGTTCATGCCAAGCGTTTTGAACACTTCAGGTGTAGAGTTGATTGCAAAATAGTCTCCAGGATGTAAAGCAGTTGCGGCAATTAATGCCATAATTCCTACTAAGCATTCGACTAACATCGCGCCGAAGCCTACAACTTTAATGTCACTCCAACGATCGAGCATCTTAGGGGTTGTTCCTGAACCAACAAATGCATGGAAGCCAGAAATAGCACCGCAGGCGATCGTAATAGAAATGAACGGCCACACAGGTCCTGCTAAAATAGGGCCGCCTCCGTGAATAAATTCAGTAACTGCAGGAAATGGAATTGCTGGATTTACGAAAAACACGCCTACAATCAGCGCGATAAAGACACCAATTTTCATAAAGCTGCTTAAGTAATCTCGAGGTGCTAAAAGCAGCCAAACGGGCAAGGCCGCTGCGAAAAATGCATAAACGGGAAGAATAATTGAAAGTGTTTTAATATCTAGCGTTAAAAAATCTCCTAAAGCTGTTCCTTGAATATAAGGGCCGCTAAATACGGCGATTAAAATTAAAATGAAGCCGACGGTAGAAGCCGCTTTTAAATTACCTGTTTTTTTGTGGTAAATACCTACCCCCATTGCGATCGGAATGGTAATTCCAACAGCGAATGTACCCCAAGGATTTTTCTCAAGTGCGTGTAACACGACCATAGATAAACCGGCCATTGTAATGGTAATGATAAAAAGCATAGCTAAACCTGTACAAAAACCAGCGACGGGTCCTAGTTCTTTTTTAGCCACTTCTGAAAGCGACTGGCCTTTTTGGCGCATAGATGCAAATAACACAACTGCATCGTGAACGGCTCCTCCGATTACAGCTCCGATTAAAAGCCAGAGCAGTCCGGGCAAATAGCCAAACTGAGCTGCTAAAATAGGTCCAACAAGCGGACCCGCAGCTGCAATAGCTGCAAAGTGATGACCAAATGTTACCCATCGGTTGGTTGGCACGTAATCTTTTCCATCTTCAAGCTCATGTGCCGGCGTTTTTTGCGCATCGTTTAGTTTCAAGACCTTAACAGCCATGAATGTTCCATAAAGCCGATACGCAATCATTAAAATACAGATAGATCCAATAACAATCGTAACCGCATTCATTACAAATCCCCCTATCCCTTAGTTGTCTGATGTTTGTACTACTACACAACGTTATGTAATTGTGTGTTCCCCTTACAACTTTCATTATAAAAGAAGAAAGCGCTTTTATCACCAGTTTTTCCCTTAATTATTTAAAAAATTAGAAAGTTCAAATTCCCTTTGAAAAACTATAAGACTTTTCACATAATCTCTGCTATAATTTTTAAAAAAATTAGTACGCATTTAGGTGTTTTTAGTTAGGGAGATGAAAAGAGTGAACCATCGTCAAGAGTTACAAAATAGCAAGCGTATCGTAGTCAAAGTAGGGACATCTACGTTGACCTATGATAACGGAGATATTAACTTAGCACGCATTGAAAAACTAGCGCGTGTGTTATCTGATTTAATGAATGCAGGAAAAGAAGTTGTGCTTGTTACATCAGGTGCCGTTCAAGTGGGAGTAAAAAAACTAAAGTTAAAAGAAAAGCCAACTTCTATTCGAGAAAAACAAGCAGCAGCCTCTGTCGGGCAGTGTGAGCTTATGCATATCTACAGTAAATTCTTTGGTGAGTACAGTCACATTGTTGGTCAAGTACTGTTAACAAAAGATGTAATCGAAGATGAACATGTGCGCAATAACGTTGTGAACACGTTTGAAAAATTAATTGAAGACAAAGTGATTCCTATTGTGAATGAAAACGATACAGTTGCAATCGACGAAATTGAAAACATCGTGCGTTTCGGAGATAACGATAATTTATCCGCCATTGTTTCAGTTTTAATTCACGCAGATTTACTCGTTATTTTATCTGATATTGACGGTTTCTTTGATTCAGATCCCACAAAAAACCCTAACTCTAAATTAATGAAAGTAATAGATGGCATCACGCCGGAGCTTGAGAATTTTGCTGGAGATAGTGGAACTGACGTTGGAACAGGCGGAATGGTCACAAAGCTTACTGCTGCTAAAACAGCTACAAGTGCAGGGGTGAGCTTAATCTTAGCAAATGGTAAAGAGCCAAGTATTTTGCGAGATATTATTGAAGGCCAAGAAATTGGAACGTTATTCTTAAAACAAGCTGAAGGAGTAATGAAATGAGTGAATTGCAGCTTAAAGGAAAGCAGGCAAAAGAAGCCTCTTATTTCTTAGGAAATGTAACGAGCGAACAAAAACAGCAGGCGCTTTATAAAATGGCCACTGCTTTATTGGATCAACAAGAAGCTATTTTAAAAGCAAATGAATTAGACGTAGAAAAAGCCGTTCAAAAAGGCACATCAAAAGCGATGTTAGATCGCCTATCTTTAAATGAAGAGCGGATTCATGGAATGGCAGACGGCCTGCGCCAAGTAGCTGCGCTTGCAGATCCAGTAGGAGAAGTGCTGTCTATGGCTAAACGACCAAATGGCTTACAAATTGGGCAGCAGCGTGTACCTATTGGTGTCATAGGAATTATTTATGAAGCGCGTCCAAACGTTACATGTGATGCAGCAGGCTTATGCTTAAAAGCAGGAAATGCGGTTATTTTGCGCGGAGGCAGTGAGGCATTTTATTCGAATCAAGCTATTGTTTCTGTATTATCCCAAGCTGCGGCAAGTGCAGGATTTCCTGAGCATAGCGTACAGCTTATTGAAGATACGTCGAGAGAAACAGCACTGGAGTTAATGAAACTAAATGAATATATCGATGTATTAATTCCTCGAGGTGGTGCTGGTTTAATTGAAGCAGTGGTAAAAAATGCAACGGTTCCTGTTATTGAGACAGGAACCGGGAACTGCCACATTTATGTTGATGAAGAATATGACCGTGACATGGCGGCCAATATTGTCATTAATGCAAAAACATCTCGTCCAGCGGTGTGTAACTCAGCCGAAAAGCTGATTATTCATGAACGAGCGGCTCATGAATTTTTGCCGATTATTGTTCAAGCGCTACGAGAGAAAGATGTAGAAGTACGCGGTGATGAACGTGCGCTAACGATCGTTCCAGACCTTGTTCCAGCAGGGGATGAGGATTGGAAGAAAGAATATCTGGATTTCATCATGGCAGTTAAAATCGTAGATGATATCGATGAAGCGATTTCCCATATTAATGTTCATAGTTCACATCACTCTGAAGCGATTGTAACAACAAATTATGCTCATGCTCAGCGTTTTTTACAGCGCGTTAATTCAGCTGCTGTTTATGTGAATGCTTCAACGAGGTTTACGGACGGAGAAGAGTTTGGTTTCGGGGCAGAAATCGGAATTAGTACACAAAAGCTTCATGCGCGTGGACCAATGGGATTAAAGGAATTAACAACATTAAAATATATTATTTACGGAGATGGACAAATTCGATAAAAAAGAAGCCTGAGATATATGCTCAGGCTTCTTTTATTTCCATATATGTTCAATTTCTTCAAGTGACTTTCCTTTTGTTTCTGGCACCCACTTCCATATAAACAAAAACGAAGCGATACACATAATCATAAAAGATAAAAAGGTAAAAGATCCTCCAGCTTTGTTCCAAAGAATAGGAAAAAACTGAGACACAAACCAATTAGCTATCCACAAGAAAAAGGTGGAAATAGACATTGCATAGCCTCTCGCATGATTAGGAAAAATTTCAGAAATCACAACCCATACAACAGGTCCCATAGAAATATTAAAAAGAAATAAATAAAAAACAATAAGTAAACTAGTAGTCAAGCCTTCAGTACCCTGTGAATGAAATCCAAAAGAAACGAGAAGCTGCGTAACAGCCATACCAGCTGTGCCAATAAGTAATAAAGCTTTGCGGCCAATCCGGTCTATAAGCCACATGGAACAAAGAACGCCTAAAAAGGCAGCTACACCAATCATAGACGTAACAAGGAGCGATAAATCTCCTCTAGCTCCAGCTGCTTCAAAAACTTGCGGGGCGTAATAAATAATGGCATTGATTCCGACAAGCTGTTGAAAGGCTGCAAGTAGAATACCAATAAGCAACGCTTTTCGAAGGCCTGCTTCTTTAAAAAGCGAAAGAGAAGCCGGTTGATTTTCTTTTAACGATTGCTCAATATGATACAGCTCTTGGCGTGCAATGTGTGTACCATTGATTTTAATTAAAATGTCCATAGCTTCTACAGTGCGGTTTGCTTTTACCAGCCACCTCGGACTTTCAGGAACAGGAGAAAGGATAAGAAGAAATAAAAGAGCTGGAATTCCAGAAGCACCGATAATGTAGCGCCATCCTGTGGAATTCTGCCATGCGTCTTCCCCAATAGATAAAATGTAGTCATTTACAAAATAGACAGAAACAATCCCAACGGCAACAGCAAATTGATAAAGAGAGCCTAAGCGGCCGCGCATGTGCGGAGGGGCTATTTCAGAAATATAGGTAATAGAAAGAACAGAAGCCATGCCAATGCCTAGTCCTCCAATAATTCGAGAAATAATCACAAAAGAGATGGATGAAGATAGCGCTTGCATAATTGCGGATACGATAAATAAAGAAGCTGCTAAAAGCAAGATGCTTTTTCTACCGAATCGATCACTCAGTTTTCCTGAAGCAAGTACCCCAACAGCACCACCGAGCAGCAAACTAGATACAACAAAACCTACCATCGTTGGACTAAGATTAAAATGCACTTCCATCAACCCAATAGCCCCTGAAATGACGGCTGTGTCATAGCCGTAAAGTAACCCTCCAAAAGCAGCTGCACATGAAATGAAAATAACAAAAAGTAGATTTCCTTTTTGCTCCTTATACTCGTCAGAAGTTACTTTTACTATCCCCATATAAATTCCTCCTTTGAATCGCGGGCACTATTTTAATAAAAAAACGTTATACGTAAAACGTTTTCATAAAAGATGTTTTTATGTTAAACTAAAAATTATAAATAATCAAACTATTTTTTAACTTTTATATGAATTATGTACGTTTTGTTATCAATCAATAGGGAAGAAAAAGTAGGGGGGAAGAGAAATATGGCGTTTATTCAATGTGATTTTTTTTCAGAAGTATTGCAAATAAGTACTTCAATGAACGTTTTGATACCGCAGCAAACAAAATCTCAGATTGGTTTACAAACCAATATAAGAAGTGAGAAACACCCTACGCTCTATTTATTACACGGTCTTTCTGATGATCATACGATATGGATGAGAAGAACTTCGATTGAACGCTACGCATCAGAATTAGGACTTGCAGTTGTAATGCCAAATGTAGATCGTAGCTTTTATAGAGATATGGCTTATGGAAAGAAGTATTGGACGTTTGTAACAGAAGAACTTCCTCAATTGGCTAGGTCATTCTTTCCGTTATCGGAAAAAAGAGAAGATAATTTTGTGGCTGGTCTTTCTATGGGAGGGTACGGCGCTTTAAAATGGGCGTTTTGCAAACCACATCAATTTTCTGCAGCTGCCAGTTTATCAGGAGTGATGGACGTTGAAGGGCTTGGAGGACGAGGAGAAGTTCAGCTCTTAGATTATCCTTTGATTTTTGGCATGCCGCCTGTTATTAGACCTGAGGATGATCTTTTTTGGCTGCTTGAAAACCGCCGGCGCTATGGAGAAGTGACTCCGCGTATTTATCAATGCTGTGGAACGGAAGATTTTTTATATCAGGAAAATAAACGTTTTTCCGAGCGATGTAAGCAAGAGCCTATTTGTTTTACATATGAAGAAGGAAAAGGAAGTCACGACTGGGCATATTGGGATCACAAAATTCAAGATGTGTTAAAGTGGCTGTTTAGTGAAAAGTAGGGAAGGTAGTTTTGGGTGGTTCCGACTTCTAGTAGTATAATAAAGAAAAATGTTTACTTGGTCGATAGACTAAAAGGAAATAGGAGTCGGTACGAATGGGGAGAAAAAAAGTCACGATTACAGAAGTAGCAAAAGAAGCGGGTGTTTCATTAGCTACGGTATCAAGAATCTTTAATAATAAAGACGGTAAAATTAAAATCAGTGAAAAAACAAAACAAAAAGTACTAAAAGCAGCAGCTCATTTAGGGTATCAGACGAATCCATTTGCGGCAGCTCTGCGTGCCCAAAAAACAGGGATTATTGGGATATTAATTAGAGATTTAAAAGACCCGTTTTTAATTGAACTGTTAAAAAAGGTACAGCAACAAGTCCAAAGTTCGAGGGATGGACGTTCTTATTGGACATACGGATTACCAAGAAGCAACGGCTGAGCGTCAATTAAATGTGATGATGAATCATTGGTTTGATGGGGTCATTCTATTAGATTACGTAGCGGCTCATCATCCGTTTGTAGACGTATTAAAACAATATCAAACGCCTTACGTTTCTCTTACAGGAGACGGCTCTTCTGCACTTTGGCCAATTGTACATGTAGATGATGCGGTGGGAATGCAATTAGCTGTTGCTCACTTAACGGACCTTGGCCATAATAATATCGGGTTCGTTGGAAAAGCTGTAAGCGGAGTGGAGCACCGTCTGTCTCTTTTTTATCAATATGTACCGTCAGCAAACGCAAAGTTTGTGAAAGAAAATATGAATAACTCAGATGAACTATATCAGTTTATAAATGAGCTAGCTCATCATCCAGAGCCCCCAACTGCGCTTATTTGTGCTACGGATGACATTGCTCTGAAAGTGATACACTGTGCGTGGCAAAACGGGCTTCACGTTCCAGCAGATTTGTCTGTGATAGGGTTTGATGATATTACAGAAGCTAGTGAAGCGCAGCCTCCGCTAACAACTATCCGTCAACCGATGGAAAAAATGGCTGAAAAAGCAGTAAACCTCTTACTTCAGCAAATTCAGGATCAGCAAGAAATAGATCAGGTACAGTATAAAATGGCACCTGTATTAATAGAGCGTGAGACCACAAAACGTATGAATTGATAAGGAATGTATATACTATTCCTGAAAGTGTGAGACAAAAAGTCCACACTTTTTTGCATTAACCATTGCGTCCACTTCCCTCTTTCTTATACACTGTATGCTGTAGGGGAAAAAACCAAGCTTTAATATGTTTGGAGCGATTTGATGACACAGCAAAAATTAGATAAATATGAAATTATGGACGTTAGCTTACTAGCAGGTAAAATTATGTTAGAAAGCGGAGCAGAAACGTATCGAGTAGAAGACACAATGATGCGGATTGCAGCGTCTTACGGTATAAAAAAATCCCACAGCTATGTGACGCCAACAGGGATCATGTTTTCACTTGAAACGAAAGAACCGACGAAAACGAAGCTAATTCGTATTTCCGAACGAACGACAGATTTAAAAAAAGTAACTATGGTAAATAGCGTCTCAAGAACCATCAGTCAAGGAAACATCTCCTTGGAGGAAGCGTATGAAATGCTACAAGAAATTGAAGCAACGAACGTAGCTTTTCCACTATGGGTTCAACTTGCAGCTGCATCCATTTCTAGCGGATGCTTTTTAATCATGTTTCAAGGTTTATGGACGGACTTTATTCCAGCGATGTTTTCAGGAGGTCTCGGATTTTTAACCGTGGTGTATTTCCACCGTCTTATTCCGATTCGCTTTTTTGCTGAGTTTACCGCTTCGTTAGTTATTGGACTTTTATCAGCTCTTTTAGTCGCTTCAGGACTGGGCACGCAAATTGATAAAATTATTATTGGATCCGTTATGCCTCTCGTTCCTGGCTTATCCATTACCAATGCAGTGCGAGATTTAATGGCGGGACATTTACTGTCTGGATTATCAAAAGGAGCAGAAGCGTTTCTGACGGCATTCGCTATTGGTGCAGGTATTGCCATTGTATTTACGCTTCTATAGAAGGGAGGCATCATATGCATATCGTAGAGCAGATAATTACAAGTTTTATTGCTTCAGCAGCGTTTGGGATCATTTTTAATGTTCCACGTGAATCATTATTAAAAAGTGGCTTTGTCGGAATGATTGGCTGGCTCATTTACTATTTGCTAACGTTCTATGGTGTAGATGAAATTCCAAGCACTGTAGCATCGGCCTTCTTTATTGCTATTATTAGTCAAATTTACGCAAAAATTTATCGTACGCCGATCATTATTTTCACCGTAGCAGGTATTATTCCGCTCGTTCCAGGGGGAACAGCATACGATGCCATGCGTAACTTTGTAGAAAATAATTATAATGAAGCGATTAGTCTTGCAGCAAAAGCCTTTATGATTTCGGGTTCAATTGCCATTGGTATTGTATTTTCTGAAGTCATTAACCAAATCATTCGTCAATCTAAATTAAATGCGAAAGCAAAATATCGACCGTAGAGAAGCAAGCTCAAATCAGAGCGTGCTTTTTTTATGAAAAAATAAAGAGTTCCTTCCCTTTTTCGTCACAAGAAAGTCACGTTTTAGTCTAAAAACGTTCAAAAAATGTACGTGCACAGCTAAAAAAATAGACTATACTATGTAAATAGAAAGAGAGACATTACATATGTTTGTGAAATGTTGAGCATATTTCTCGAATTGTTATGCTCAATGTTTCACAATATAAGTAAAAGATGCTCAGAAATGAGCAAAGTATCTATGGAAATGATGAATGTTCTTATATATGAAAGGAGAAAGAAGATGGATACAGTCATACTATCACGTATTCAATTTGCATCAACGACGCTGTTTCATTTTATCTTTGTACCGCTGTCTATCGGCCTTGTCTTTTTAGTAGCGATCATGGAAACGATGTACGTAGTAAAAAAAGATGAACAGTATAAAAAGATGGCAAAGTTTTGGGGGCACTTATTCCTGATTAACTTTGCTGTCGGAGTCGTAACAGGTATTTTACAAGAATTTCAGTTTGGCATGAACTGGTCAGAGTACTCAAGGTTTGTAGGAGATGTATTCGGTGCGCCGCTTGCTATTGAAGCACTGCTAGCGTTTTTTATGGAGTCCACGTTCCTCGGGCTGT
Source organism: Priestia sp. 40 (assembly GCF_049368575.1). Classification (NCBI taxonomy): domain Bacteria; kingdom Bacillati; phylum Bacillota; class Bacilli; order Caryophanales; family Bacillaceae; genus Priestia; species Priestia sp. 40. Next base: position 1,882,120 of record NZ_JBMPZA010000005.1, on the reverse strand, counting down.
GGATTTTCGGGTGGGATCGTTTGCCTAAATGGCTGCACTGTCTATGTATTTGGCTTGTTAGTCTAGGTACTATCTTCTCAGCGTTCTTTATTTTAACGGCTAATTCTTTTATGCAGCATCCGGTCGGAATGGAGCTAAATAATGGCCGTTTAGAAATGACTGACTTCTTTAAATTGTTAACAAACGGTCAGCTGTGGGTTGAATTCCCTCATACAATTTTAGGTTCGTTTGCAACAGGCGCCTTTTTTATTACGGGTGTCAGTGCTGTTATGCTCTTGAAGAAAAAACATGTGGCTTTTGCCAAAAAATCATTTCAAGTTGCTATCCTTGTAGGGTTAGTTTCAGGTGTAGGAATTGCGCTATCTGGGCATGAACAGGCTGGATACTTAGTTAAAACACAGCCGATGAAAATGGCCGCAAGTGAAGGGTTATGGGAAAACAGCGGAAGTCCAGGTGCTTGGACAGTAACAGCAAATATTCACCCTGATGAAAAGAAAAATACGAGTGAAATCAAAATACCTTATTTATTAAGCTTCTTATCATACGGGAAGTTTTCAGGCTCCGTTCCTGGAATGAACGAGCTTCAGCAGCAGTATACGGCGAAATATGGAGAAGGAAATTATATTCCACCCGTTCGAACAACGTTTTGGAGTTTCCGCATTATGGCTGGTCTAGGTGGCGTATTATGTGCACTAGGCATTTGGGGTACGTACTTGCTTTCTCGTAAAAAACTTCAAGAAAGCAAACTATTTTTACGTATTATGACGATTGCCATTGCCTTTCCGTTCCTGGGAAGCTCAGCAGGTTGGATTATGACAGAGATTGGCCGTCAGCCTTGGGTTGTATTTGGCTATATGAAAACCGAAGACGCCGTGTCTCCTGGTGTAACAGCAGGTGAATTACTGTTTTCTATTATCTCGTTTTCGTTCTTTTATTTAATTTTAGCTGTGATTATGGTGTTCTTGTTCGTTAAAGAAATTAAAAAAGGTCCAGATCACGATCACGAAGCACATACAAAAGTAACATCAACTGATCCGTTTACAAAGGAGGGATACAATGTTTTCTCTTAATGAATTCTGGTATTTACTAGTATCCATTCTGTTTGTTGGTTTTATCTTTTTAGAAGGTTTTGATTTTGGGATTGGAATGGTGTCTCGTTTTTTAGGACGAAACGACTTAGAGCGACGAGCTTTTATTAATACAATCGGTCCTTTTTGGGATGCAAATGAAGTTTGGTTAATTTCAGCAATCGGTGCTATGTTTGCCGCTTTTCCAAACTGGTATGCAACGCTATTAAGCGGGTCATATGTTCTTTTTGTTCTTCTGTTGCTTTCGCTTATTGGCCGCGGCGTAGCATTTGAATTTCGAGGAAAAGTTGAAAAACAAGCGTGGAAAAATGCGTGGGATTGGGTTATCTTCTTTGGAAGTCTTTTTCCACCGCTCATTTTCGGCATCTTATTTTCAGCGCTAATGAAAGGACTGCCTGTTGAGCGCAACATGCAAATGAATGCCGGCTTTTCGGATATTGTGAATCTATATACTATAACGGGCGGTGTTACATTAACAATGCTTTGCTTATGGCACGGACTTATTTTTGCGACGATCCGTACGATGGATGACATTAGAGATCGTTCACGAAAAGTGGCCATGAAGCTTTTGCCTGTTAATGCCTTGCTGCTTCTTATTTTTTCAGGCATGACGTTTTTTGAAACAGATTTATTCAGTAATCATAGCCGCTTGATGCTATATACATTTTTCATCGGCATTTTCGTGTATTTACTAGCAGGTTTTTTCCTTACACGTAAAAAAGACGGATGGGCATTTGCTATGTCTGGCTTAATTTTAATTTTATCAATTTCCTCTATATTTGCAGGATTGTTTCCAACCGTTTTGGTTAGTTCAATCAATGAAGGCTATAGTTTAACGATTTATAATGCAGCATCAGGGAATTATTCCTTGAAAATTATGTCTTACGCTGCTATTGCGTTACTGCCTTTTGTGTTAGGTTATCAAATTTGGAGCTACTACGTTTTCAGAAAACGTGTAGATCATAAGGAGCATATGGAGTACTAATGGGTAGAAATTTAATGGTTTACAACGGAATAAAAATGGTTCTTGCCATGTTAATAGGGCTTATTACTATTCAAAGTGTAGCCATTATTTTTCAAGCTAAGTGGCTTGCCGAAGTAATTACCGCTCTTTTTCATGGTGAAAGTTTAACTTCGCAGACAAAAGCAATCGGACTGTTTTTGTCTGCCTTTATGGTTCGTCAGATCGTAGGTTTTATAGTAAAAAAAACAGCATATCAATTTGGAGTCAAAACGACTCAGGAACTTCGTTTGATAGTCATGAAAAGCATTTTTTCATTAGGACCGCGTTTTACCAAAGATGAAGGAACAGGAAACTTGGTGACGCTCATCACCACAGGTCTACAGAAGCTTCGCGCTTATCTCGAGCTGTTTTTGCCTAAACTGGCCGCCATTAGCGTTACACCTTGGCTAGTGCTTGCTTTCGTTTGGTACCATGATCGGCTTTCAGGCATTATTTTACTTGTGACCATGCCAATTTTAATTTTATTTATGATTTTGCTCGGACTGGCTGCACAAAAAAAAATAGATAGCCAATGGGAGACATATCAAGTGTTGTCCAACCACTTTGTAGATTCGCTTCGAGGGTTAGAAACGTTAACATTTCTCGGGAAAAGTAAGGAACATGCTGAAACGATTGAGAGAGTCAGTGACCGTTATCGAAAAGCGACAATGGGAACCCTCCGAATTGCTTTTTTATCTACGTTTGCTCTCGATTTCTTTACGATGTTATCTGTAGCCATCGTGGCTGTTACGCTTGGTTTGCGGCTGGTGAATGGTTCGATGACATTAGAGCCTGCACTTATGATTTTATTGCTGGCGCCTGAATATTTTCTGCCCATACGAGAAGTCGGAAACGATTATCATGCAACATTGGACGGAAAAGAATCTGGAGATGCATTACTTAAGGTTGTGAAGCAGGCTGAAAAACCGTCGGCTAAAGAAGAAGATGTTCCTACTTGGACTGAAAGCAGTGAACTTCAAATAAGGCATATCACCGTCAAGTATGACGAAGAGCAGCCACCTTCTCTTGAAGATGTGTCGCTTCATGTTAAAGGAAGTAAAAAAATTGGGATTATAGGAAAAAGCGGAGCTGGAAAATCGACGCTTATTGATATACTGAGCGGCTTTGTACAATCTACAGAAGGCTCTGCTGAAGTAAACGGCGTGCAGGTTGATTTACGCTCAGAGGCTTGGCAAAAGCAGATTACGTATATCCCTCAGCACCCATTTATTTTTAATGGAACTGTAAAAGAAAATGTTGAATTTTATCAGGATAGAGTCCGCTCATATAATTATGAAGATGCTTTAACGAAAGCAGGACTTTTATCAGCGGTTCAACAGATGCCTAAGAAGGAAAATGAAATGATAGGGGATGGGGGACGGCAGCTTAGCGGCGGCCAAGCTCAAAGGATTGCCCTAGCTCGAGCATTTCTAAGCGATCGCCCCATTATTATGCTAGATGAACCAACGGCACAAGTCGATATTGAAACAGAATATGAATTAAAGCAAGATATTTTAACGATGTTTCAAGACAAGTTATTTATTTTAGCTACGCACCGTTTGCATTGGATGAAAGACATGGATCTTATTGTTGTGATAGAGGACGGAAAGGTTTCAGAAATCGGTAATCATCAAGAACTGATTCAAAAAAAAGGAGCTTACTATCAATTTTTACATGAAGAGGAGGAGATATGATGAAATATAAAAGTTGGATATGGCCTTACTTTAAAACATATAAATATCGTATCTTTTCTATCTTATTACTAAGCTTATTGACGATTGGTTCTGCTTGCGCGCTAATGTTCACGTCAGGTTACTTGATTTCAGCTTCGTCCTTACAGCCAGAAACAATCTTATTAGTATACGTTCCCATAGTCCTTGTGCGTACATTTGGTTTAAGCCGAGCAGCCTTTCGTTATGGGGAGCGTCTTGTTAGTCACGATTTTATTCTTCGGATTTTAGCTAAAATGCGCACACGTCTTTATCATTTGATTGAACCGTTAATTGCTACATCCCGCTATCGTACAGGTGATGTTTTAGGGGTTCTTGCTGAAGATATTGAAAGCTTACAAGACTTGTTCTTGCGTACCATTCTACCAACAATCTCAGCTGTGATTTTATATGTCGTTGCGATTGTAGCTTTAGGATTCTTTAGCCTAAAGTTTGCATGTTTGATTGCTATCTATTTATTTTTATTAGTAGTAGTGATGCCGCTTTTTTCCCTTTGGCATATGAAAGCGGCTAATCAGAGATATAAATCAAGCAAAGCACAGTTATATGCCAAGGTCACAGACGGGTTTTTAGGAGTTGCTGATTGGATGTTAAGCGGTCAGCAGCAGTCATTTTTTCATTCGTATAACAAAACAGAAGATGAGCTAGACCGCATGGATCGCAAGCTTAAACTATGGACGTATTACCGAGAATTGATTGGCCAAGTTATTGTAGCAGGTTTAATTGTCACAATGATTTGGTTTGGGGCGTCTCTTTTTGCAGACAAAGAGCTTGCAGGTGTTTTTATTGCTGCTTTTATTTTAGTAGTATTTCCTTTATCTGAAGCACTGCTGCCGGTATCTAATGCAGTAGAGAAGATTCCTCAGTTTGAAGAGTCATTAAATAGAGTGCAGGAAATGGAAAAGAACTGGGAAGCTGTGAATGAAAAGAAAAAACATACTCTTTCCCTACCTTATAAAGGTTCATGGGACTCGGTTAGCTTAAAAGTCGAGCATGTAAGGTTTCGCTATAGCAATGAGGAAGAGTCAGTAATTCATGATCTTTCATTTCAAGTCGAGCAAGGGAAGAAAATTGCGATTCTTGGCAAGAGCGGAGCTGGAAAATCGACTCTGTTAAAGCTGCTGCAAGGTTCCTTATTGCCTACAGAAGGTACAGTTCAACTAAACGGTCAGTCTGTTGCTGAAGTTCGTGAAGATGTATCAAAACTCATCTCTGTATTAAATCAAAATCCTTATTTATTTAATACAAGCGTAGCAAACAATTTATTACTAGCTAATGAAGAGGCCACAAAAGAAGAGGTAATTGAGGCAATGAAGCAAGTCAATATGCACTCCCTTGTGGAAGGTTTGCACCAAGGATATCAAACGTCCATGCTCGAAACAGGTCAGCGCTTCTCAGGAGGAGAACGTCAGCGGATTGCGTTAGCACGTGTTTTGCTTCAGCATACGCCAATTGTTATGCTAGATGAGCCAACTGCAGGGTTAGATACCGTGACTGAAAAGCGTTTGTTATCCACTATCTTTGAAACTCTTCACGACAAAACTTTAATTTGGGTTACGCATAATTTAGTTGGGATGGAAAAAATGGATGAAATCTTGTTTTTACAAGATGGTAAGGTAGCCATTCGAGGAACGCATGAAGAATTACTTGCTACGAATAGTCACTATCAAAAGTTATACGAATTGGATCATCCGGTAAAAAGCCTTTAGCAGAAGCTAAAGGCTTTTTATTATTTTATACTAACGTGAAATTCGACAAACACGAGTAAAATATGTGTCGAACGAAAGAAAACAGCTTGTATTTAAAGAAAAGGGTATGCGTTTAGCATTTTTGAAAAAGTGGTAAAACAAGGTAGTGTTTGTTTCTTCCTGTATAACATCGGTTTATTTTAGGGAAAATATATACACATTATGCGAACGAGAGAAGGAAGATACAATGGAACCTATGCTTATACATATCACGCTCGTAGTAGGACTAGGCGTTCTATCTCAGTGGCTGGCTTGGAGATTTAAGCTACCAGCAATTGTCGTGATGTCAATTATCGGACTGCTAACAGGCCCTATTTTAGGTTTAATTGATCCTAAAGCACAGTTTGCTCAGCTTTTTGATCCTTTTGTATCGATTGCTGTAGCTGTTATTTTATTTGAAGGCAGCTTGAACTTAGACATGAGAGAGGTAAGGGGAATCGAAAAGCCCGTGTTTCGGATTGTGACGCTCGGAGCCATGCTAGCTTGGATTTTAGGCTCTTTAGCTGCTCATTATATAGCGGATTTATCATGGGCGGTGGCAATTGTTATCGGAGGACTTTTTATTGTGACGGGTCCAACCGTAATTTTGCCTCTTTTACGACAAGCTAAATTAAAACCAAAACCAGCAGCCATTTTAAAATGGGAGGGTATTATTGTTGATCCCTTTGGTGCATTGCTGGCCGTTTTTTCGTTTGAAATTGTTCAATTTTTAGTGCTGAGAGAAGTGAGTGGAAAAACAATTCTCTTTTTCTTCGTGGCCTCTATTATTGCCGTTTTAATAGGGTGGCTTCTCGGCCGCGGAATAGGATGGATGTTTCAAAAGGGTCATATTCCAGAGTATTTAAAATCTCCGGTCGTATTTATTGTCGTTATTGCCTGCTTTACGATAGCTGATGAAATTAAGCATGAAACAGGTCTTCTAGCAGTAACAGCGATGGGGATTACGCTTGCTAATATGCATATTTCATCTATTAGTGATATGCGACATTTTAAAGAGAACATTTCGGTTCTATTAACTTCTACTATTTTTATCATGTTAACGGCTGGACTGACGATGAAGACCATTACTGAAATTTTTCATTGGAATATTATTTTGTTTGTTTTACTTATGCTGTTTATTGTCAGACCTGTCTCCATCTTTTTATCAACGGTAGGGACAGATTTATCTATAAAAGAAAAAATACTGATTGGCTGGATTGCTCCGCGCGGAATTGTGGCGTTAACGGTCTCGAGCTACTTTGCGAAAGTACTAATTGATGAAGGATTTAAAGATGCTTCCATCCTAACAACGCTGACATTTGCTTTAGTGTTTGCTACGGTTTGTGCACACGGTTTTTCTCTTTCATGGCTAGCTAAGAAGCTTGATTTATCAATTGGAGAAGAACCTGGTATTTTGCTTGTAGGAAGCAATGATTTTACGGTTGCCTTTGCAACGAAGTTAAAACAGCTAGGCTATCCAGTATTAGTTGCTGATTCTTCGTGGGAGCGGTTAAGAGTTGCGCGCAGAGCGGAAGTAGATGTTTATCACGGAGAAGTACTAGCTGAGCAAACGGAATATCATCTAGACTTAACTCCTTATGAATATGTGATTGCTGCAACTGAGTTAGATGCATATAATGCGCTTGTTTGTACTGCTTTTCTTCAAGATATGGGGCGGAACAATGTTTTTCAATTGAGCATTCGTGACCAAGAAGATTCAAGAGAAGATGTCGATGAAATTATGCACACAGTAAGAGGACGTATGCTCTTTAAGAAAGGAATTACGTGGGAGTTTCTGCATCATAAAATGGAGCACGGATATACGATTTACAATACAAAAATTACGGATGAATATACGTATGAAACATATCTTGAGGAGAAAAGCGATGATTCTCTTTTACTAGCAGTGAGCAAGCAAGGAAAGGCATTGAGTTTTTTTGCTCATGATCAAGAAATAAACGTTAATACGGGTGACACGGTGTTAAGCCTTCAGCCATTAAAAAGATAAAAAAACAGGCCTTTAATGACCTGTTTTTTTTATGCTTTTCTTTGTTTAAAATGAATGACGAACAGATAAGCAGCAGCTGCTGCAAAATAGATAGTAACGGCTGGTGCGGTGAAGACATGCCCAGCTACAAAAGCAATTCCAAGAGCTAATACAATTGCTGTACTATACATCATAAAGCTTTCATCAAGAAGCTGTGATGGGTCTTTAAATAATCGAACCAACACGGTTAAACCAACTACTAGAAGTGGAAGAACCCATAGTAAAAATCCGATGATACCTAAAGAGAAAAACAAATCATAAAAATCCATTTCAATCATCTTTGGCGGAAGCTGCTTTGTATAGTCACCAGAAAAGCCCATACCTATCATTTTTCGTGCAATAGGTGCTTTTGCATACTCTTCCTTATGATGAGCTAAGAATTGCTCACGGCTGCTTAGAATCAGATTTTGAATATCTTTGTCATCTAAATTTGATTCCTTTTGTTTTTTCTTTTTAGCCGGCTTTTCTTTTTCTTTCTTTTCCGGCTTTTCTTTCTCTGTTTTCTCTTTTTTAGCCTCTAACATATCGATGTGCGTATAAGTGTTTTTGTAAGCTGGAGAAATCGGAGTAGTTGCTCCGGTTACAATTAAAAGTAGAATTGAGATTACTAAGTTGGCTTTAATTAAGCTGCGTTTATTCGTAAATAATTTTGCAAATAAGACAACTGTTGCTACAACTAAAGAAAGAATAACGGCACCTAAGCCTACTTTCGTTCCAAGCATGATGGACGAAACGGCTAACAAGATAAAAGGAATCCAGTAATAAGCTTTTGAAAACGAACGTACTTTATCTAAAGCTAAAAGCAGTGTGAGAGGAAGCAAAATAGCAATGGTTGCGCCTAGCTCATTCGCTGCATAAAACCAGCCTTTAAATCCGATTTTATTATACTGATAACTCTCTAGTGCTGTACCTGTTAGCATTGTACCGATAAAAACAATACTGATGATGAGTGAAGCAGTCAATAAATTTTTGCTCAGTATTCTTTTTACATCCACAGATGATCGATAATGTGAAAACATCACAATCATTCCAAGTAATGTAACGTTCATATAAACAACCTTATTGAAAAATTTAATTTCTTGCCCAATATAATAAGGATCTTTCCATTGATGATTTAAGTAGATATTGAGTCCAAGAAAGAGTGCAAAAACAATAAGATAGATAATCGAATATCTAGCCCATTTTGATTGTTTAGCAAACACTAAAAGTAGGACACCTGCAAAAATCATATATAGAAAGCGAATAACAACCCCAATTGAGAGACCACTATCCATGTTCAAAACCATGTACGTCGTTAGCATATCAATAATCGGCTGAATTGAAATAAAACCAACGAACAGAAAAAATAACCAGTATGTGTTCTTCATATAGTACTCTCCTGTTTTACGTGAATTAACGTTTTCTTTTAACTAAAAGCATAACACCTTCTACTCTGCATAATAGCGTCGACATTAAGTATACTAAACCACCTGCAATACAGACAATACCAAATCGTAAGATAACATGTAATGAATTCAAAAATGCGATGTCCCTTAAGAAGAACATGACGATCGCAACAGGTACGGAAGCTAAAAGAATTTTTCCTGTTTCTTTCGCTAAATATCCGTAATGGAAGTGATTGATTTGTTTTGCCAGCATAACGAATACGATAGCCGTATAGAAAAAGGCAACCACTGACATGGAAAGTGCTAATCCTTGGTATCCCATAAATTTAGTGAAAATTATGTTAAAGATAATATTTAACACAATGGATAATAAGCCTGCTCTCATAATAAGATAACCTTTTTGAAGAGAATAAAATCCTTTTGCAAGAACAGCTTGTAGCGAATAGAAAAATACCGAACCTAGGTAATAATAAGATACATCCGTTGTTTTTAGCGTTGATTGTGCGTCAAATGCACCGCGCTGATAAGCAATCATTACAATGTCTTTCATATAAAAGATCATAATAACAATCGTCGGAATCAGCAGCATCAGCATAAACGTAATCCCTTTTTCAATTCCTGATTTAAATCGTTCGTCATCTTTTTCAGAAATGGCTCTTGCAATCAGCGGGTAAATAATGGTTGCGACCGTAACCCCGAATATTGCCTGGGGAATACTTACAAGTCTGAAGGCGTAATTTAAGTATGAAATAACACCTTCACCAAAGGAGCCAGCAAAGAAGAAGTTTACAGTTAAATTAATTTGACCGACCATAATGGTCACACCAACAGGGATGAATACTTTATAAAAAGCCACCACTTCATCACGGTCAATTTTTTGCTTCCATAACAGCAGATGCTGCGGTTTAAAATAGACAACTTTAATTAAGAAAGAAGCAATTGTTCCTACAAAATAGCCAAGAGCAATTGCATAGCCGCCCATAATTGAATGTAATAGGATTGTACTTAAAATCGTAAATAGTACAACAACCGTTTGAGAAAACACAGAGAAAGAATATTGACTTCGTGCATCAAATACACCTTCGTATACGGCATTTACTCCAACTAGTGAAAGAGATAAGAAGTACATAACGCCCGTATAAATTCCTAGTTCAATTGCTGCTTTGGAAAAATTAGAATACGAAGCGGGAAAGTAAAAGAAAGCGGCAATTGATCCGAGAACCGAAATAATGAAACAAATAAGAAAGGTTGATTTAACAATATTAGTCAAATGAACCTTTCCTTTATTTTCTTTTTCATAACGTAAATAACTAGGAATAAACGCATCCTTCATCCCCGTTAACATAAATAAAATAAAAGCGTTTGGAATAATCATTGCTGCGTTGTATGAATCGACGATATAACTTGTACCGAAATAGTTAGCAATAACTAAATCACGAATCATACTAGAAAATTTCAAAAATAATGTTGATATGAGCAGTAAAATGCTCGCGAATTTTAAGTTTTTCATGCGAAACTCCTACCTTTTCAAGTTATCTCATCAACTATTAGCAATAAAAAAGCATCCGACAATTAGAAGAATACAGCCGATAACTTGTTTTGTTGTAACTTTTTCTTTAATTAAAAAGTAACCGAATGTTAATGTCCAAATATACGTAATAGACGTAAGCGGAAATACAATAGAATAAGGTAACAGCGTTAAAACATACACATTAAGCAGAGCTGCCGCCCCGTAAAAAAGGCCGCCGCCTACAAAGCAAATAAGCGCTAGTTTTATCTTTTTTTCGTTTAAATACGTAGAAATATACTTGAAAAAGACAGCTCCAACTGAACCTAAAAGGGTCATAATAATTAAAAGTGGGATACTATTCATCTTGGCCACCTACTAAAATTACACCTACGATAATAATAAGAGTACCGACCAGCTTCATAGGGCTAATGGTTTCATTTAATAGAAAGAAACCAAGAGCAATGCTGATGACGTACCCTAGGCTTAAAAATGGATGAAGCAAGGAAACTCTTTCAAATTTAAAAGCGGCAATCATAAACACCGCTCCTAATCCATAAAGAAAAAAACCAATAATTAAATTTAAGTTAAATGAAGCTTCGGACAACTTCCAAAAAAGTTGTCCAACAGCTGTAAACAGGGAAGCCACAATAATGAGTGTGATTCCTAGCTTTTTGTTGTAATTGCTCTCCATCAGGAGGTCACATCCTTTTCTTTCTGATCAAATCGGATAAAAGGAAGACCAATAAAGAAGAAAGACACAAATACGCTTGCTAATAAATATCGGAAATCTTGAGCCGGCAATGCTGCAAGAACAGAAAGCGTGTTAAGAGCCCACGGAATGACGATAATGAGTGACGTAATTCCTCTTCGAATCACTAGCATTAATGAAAATAATAAAATGACACAGTGATAAAAAGCTGGTTTCCATAAGAATGTAAAAACAGGGTGCTTAAAAATAGCTAAGTAAGCATTAGCAGTATGTGTAATAAACGGCTCGATTACTTTATTTTTAAGACCTAAATCATTGCCGTAATAAATGTTGGTTACATACGTATCCGTGTAGCCATCTTTAAAAGGGTTGATTTGCCATACTAAAGCCGTTTGTTTGAGAAAGCCTTCCGTTGCTAGATAAGGATTTTTGATGACAATGCTAGCATAGTTCTTAAAGTAAAGACCTAAATCATTAAAAATAAATTCGCGGTCATAGTATTTCCACGTGAATTTAATTGGATCACTTTTGTATGGATTATACTTTTCTTTCCACAATTCAATAGGAAGCACTTTATTAAAATATTCGCGCTCTTCTTTTGACATCTCCCCATCATTTGAAATGATGTTTGCAATTTGTTGAGTTGGAATAGACAAAGCTTCATTTGGATCTGAAGGTTTTACATCAAGCCACGTGAACACAGGGCCTGTAACAATCTTTTGTAAAATAAAGACGACTAAGAAAATCGTGACAAGAGGTTTCCAATTTTTTCTGAACAAGACGATCATTAAAAGGAAAGTCAAAACAAATACAGGAAAACCATTATGTCTAAAGAAAGCTACTCCAAATGCCGAAAGTAAAAGTAAGAAAAAGCTCGCTTTACTTTTAACCCAAGTACCTTTGGACAGATAAATTTTTGCAATGTTCACCGTAAAAAACAGCAGAAAAGCACTGTATAAAATGTCTTTCCAAATAATAATTGAAAAGATTAAAAAGCTTGGAATAATGACAATAATAGCTGTTAAAAGTCCAATCATAACAGGATGTGCTTTGCGTTTAATGAAAAAGTCAAACGTATAGGCGTATATGCTCACTACAACAACAATTTGTGTGAACGCTACAATGCCTGGATTATCCCATATTTTTGTCAGCAGCATAATGAGCCACGTAATCATAATAGGGTGCCAATCGTTAAATTCTCCGTTATGTGCCTGTCTCCACTGTGCTAATGAATCGGGAGTCATGGCCGCTGGGAAAAAGGCGAACCAGTAATATAGACTAACAGCTAAAATAAGAATCGTAACAATTCCTAGGTAACGCTTTGGGTGTGCAAATGTATAGTGAAAATCGTTTATCTGTTTGATAGCGCTGAGTACAGCGGCCGTCAGCAGCATTGCTAATAAAGTACGGCTGATGGCATACAAAACGAGTGAAAAAATAGTTGAGCTCGTCATATGTAAGTTATCTAAAAGTGAAAACTGTACGATAAACGAAAAAACAATCAGCAATAGCCATTCTAGCGGTTTAAATGAAGCATAAGCTCTATTTTTATAAATAAAAATAGAGCTTATGATGGTAAATACAAGTGCAGCAAAAAGGGAAAGATAGTGAACACCGTCTGGATTACCAATACTTAAACCGATAAGAATAATTAAAGCTGTTACTGTAAGCAGTAAAATACTTTTTTTATTCTTCATCATTGTTATTCTCCTACTTGTTCAATCTGTTCAATTTTTTTATTTAGTTCTAATTCATATTGCTTGCGATTTAATGAAGCGATTGTATCTAGAATTAATCCACAGACGAAAGATAAAACACCTAACACCATCAATCCAGTTGCTAAGATAGATGAAGGTACTTTGGTAATAAAGCCTGTATCAAAAAATTCATAAAGTACAGGAGCACCAACAGCTAATCCTGCGACAATAAACAACACTGTCCAAATAGAGAAGAACTGAAGCGGCTTGTACTCTTTAAATAACGTAAAAATCATTCGTAACACTTTAAATCCATCAGAGAACGTATTAAGTTTCGATTCGCTGCCTTCAGGTCGATCGCGATAATCGATCGCGATTTCTTTTAGGCGGAATCGTTTATCTAACGCGTGAAGACTCATTTCTGTTTCAATCTCAAATCCCGGGCTCATCACAGGAATTGATTTTACAAATAATTTATCGTACGCACGATAACCTGTCATGATATCTTTAATGTTACTTTTGTACAGGCCGTTAATTAAAGAACGTACTAAGTTGTTACCAAAATTATGGAAAGCACGTTTGTTTTCTTCGAGATACGTTCCGTTTGATAAACGATCTCCAATGACCATGTTAGCTTCTCGATTTCTGATAGGCTCAATTAACTGATGAACAAATTCTGCAGGATACGTATCATCCCCATCTACCATGACATAGCAATCTGCATCAATTTCTTGGAACATTGAGCGTACAACGTTTCCTTTTCCTTGCTTGAATTCTTTTTTGACGATTGCGCCGTGTTCAAGTGCAATTTCACTTGTACGATCTTTTGAATTGTTGTCGTATACATAAATATCTGCACTAGGCAGTTCGCGTTTGAAATCGTCAATTACTTTTCCAATTGTTACTTCCTCGTTATAACAAGGAATTAAAACTGCGACTTTCATTTTTCCACCTCATCAAAAAAAATTGTTGGGAGCTGTTCAGCAATTACATCTACTGTGTAGCGGTTTGCTGTTTGTAACGCCTGTTGAGACATTTGCTGTTTCACATCTTCAGGAAGATTAATAAAAGCCTGTAGCTGTGAAGCTAGTTCGTCTACATTTTTAGGCTCAAAGAATAGACCATTCTTTCCGTCTATAATGTAATCTTTTAGACCACCAATCTGACTCCCAATTACGGGTGCTCCGCAAGCCATAGCTTCGAGGCCGACTAAGCCCAAACTTTCTCCTTTTCTTACGGTCGGAAACACGAATGCTTCAATCGCATTGTATACGTAAGCAAGAGAGGACTGAGGAAGCAGAGGGAAATGGATGACTTTTTCCTCTAGACCTAGAGTCTGGATCATTTCCTTAAATGCAGCTTCGTCTTTTCCGCTTCCAACGTATAGGTATTTGTAAGAAGTGGGCGTTTGTTGTTCAGCTTTTGCAATTGCTTGAAGGTAGTATTCCCATCCTTTACCCACATCAATGCGGCTTACACATCCAATATAACGGATATTAGGGTCCAAATTTAGTTCTTCATAAGCTTTGCTTTTATCTGCATAAGGATGGAACAGATCTTTATTCACTCCTCCGCTTGGAAAAATATAGATTGGGTTATGCACCTTATATTTCTCTTCAACGAGCCCTTTATAGTAGGGAGAAGGAGTAATAATTTTAGTGGAATGGTGCAATAAGTCATTTACTCTAGGCTGATATTTTTCCTGTGAAGCTACTTCAGGTACAACATCTGAACCATGCACGTTTGTCACAATCTTCACATTCTTCTTTAGCTTTTTGAGAATCAGCAGCGGAAGAGCATTATGAGATGCATAATGTACGTAAAGATAGTCGTAGTTTTTTGTTAAGCCCGTCACAATGACATTAGCATAATGAGAAGCATAGCTAAAAAGCTTGCTCAATTTGCTTGTCTTTTTTTGCATGACAATTTTATCAACTTGAATATCATGTTGAACTAAAATTTTTTCAGTGTTTTGAACAAATACACCATAGCTTGGGAATTGTTCAGAAGGATACATATTTGAAATCAACAAAATTTTCATGATTGTTTCACACCTATTTTTCTTTATTAGTTTATGATAATGACAACGGGTGTTCATTTAAATAGAGCTTACATGTATCATCTTACTATTAAGTTGAGCGATTTCATTGATAAACATGCAAAAATGGGTTGCATATCGTCAACATCACAATATTATAGCACACCTACTTTTTAAAATGCGAAAGTTTATCGGACACTTCTAAAACGATAGATAAAGCAGTAAAGAAGATGATTTTCACATCATCATAATCACACGAAAAAAGCGAACGCTATTCGTTCGCTTTATGTCACTTATTTCACTTCAACGCTTACCCCAAAATGGTCGGAAACAACGGGATAATGTATGCCGTTAAAAACCACAGTTGACGACTGAATATCCTGCGCATGACTCGACAGAATTAGATCAAGGCGCAGCGCACGTTCATTATCATCCCATCCAGCAATATTACCTTGAACTGTAATACCGCTGTCTTTTTTATTTGATAGAGTATACGTATCATAGAGGCCTTGGCTCATCAGGTAGTCGTAACCTTCATTTTGTCTATGAGCGTCATTATTAAAGTCTCCAAGTAAGAAAAATGGGTTATCTTTGTGTACATGAGCTAGCAGCGTATCAACTTGCTGCTTGAATGGCTCTTCCTCGTCATCCCACCAGCCAAGATGACAAGAATAAAAAGTAAGGAGTTCTTTTTCATATTCGATTGTTGCTCCAACAATTCTTCTCGTTTTCCAATAGTCAATATTTGACGTTTGCGAAACAAAAAATGAATGCTCTTCAATAATCGGGTGTTTCGTTAAAATGGCAATTCCTTCTTCATACACTTCATAGCCTATATGAGATAAATCCCATACCAATTGATAGTCTTCACCTTGCTTACCCAGTTCTTTTGCTAAAAGCCAAGCGTAATTATCGCTGCGAATGTAGTCATATACATAAGGTGCGTCTATTTTTTGGCTTACTTCCTGTAAAGCAATGACATCATATTTTTCTTTTTTAATTACTTCAGCTAGACAAGATAACTTGTCTAGCTGATTTTCCTCTTGCCAAGAGTGGCAATTTAACGTTAATAGCTTCATTATGTTAAGCTCCTAACAAATCTTGAATGTCGGATTTCAAAACATCCGCTTTAGGTCCATAAATAGCTTGTACCCCTTTATCTTTCAAGATTAAACCAAGGGCTCCGTTTTGTTTCCATTCACTTTCTCCTGCAACGGCATGTATATCTTTTACCGTTACACGTAAGCGAGTCATACAAGCATCAACGTCTTCAATATTGTTTTCTCCACCAAGCAGTCCAATAATGACTGGGGCAAGCGAATCATTTTTCACCTGCTTGCTGCTTGTTGCAGTTGTTTCTTCATCGATATAGTTTCCGTTACGTCCCGGCGTTGGGAAGTTAAAACGTTTGATTAAGAAGTTTGCCACTCCAAAATTTAAGCCAAAGAATACAAGGCAGGCGATGACAAAGTTCATTAAGTCAGCCCATAGTCCGGCTTTGATAATCATTGGTGTACGTGTTAATAGTTCAATTACGCCAAATGAGTGTACGCGAACATGAACAATATCAACAATGGCAAAAGCCAGTCCCGTCATAATGGCGTATACGACGTATAGAAGAGGTGCCGCGAACATGAACATAAATTCAATCGGTTCTGTTACGCCTGTTAAGAAAACAGCTAGTCCAGCTGAAAAGAACATTGAACGATATTTCGAACGTTTGTCAGGATCTACGTTGCGATACATTGCTAAAGCGATTCCAATTAATGACGCACAAGATAAAATCATCTGTCCTACTTTAAATCGTGCAGGTGTAACGTCATGTAAGAGCTGCTTGTAGCTGTCCATATCTCCTGCAGCGCGGAAGTTATTTAAGTCTGCAATCCAAGCAAGCCACAAAGGATCTTGACCGGCAACAGTGGAACCTGCTCCAGAACCCGTTAAAATTTTGTACGTACCGCCTAGCTCCGTATAGTTCATAGGAACTGTCAGCATATGATGAAGACCAAACGGAAGAAGGAGACGCTCTAATGCTCCGAAAATAAATGGTGCCAGAATAGGAGCTGTATCTCTAGATGTTGCAATCCACTGTCCGAAGCTGTTTAGCGAACCTTGGATGAACGGCCACACAATGGATAAAAGCAGTGCCGTTACAACTGAACCACCGATGACCACAAATGGTACGAAGCGCTTGCCGTTAAAAAACGAAAGGGCTTCAGGCAATTTATCATAATTGTAATATTTGTTGAATAAATTTGCGCCTAAGAAACCGGCGATAATTCCTACGAATACTCCCATGTTAAGAGCGGGAGATCCTAAAATAGATGTGAAGTAATCTTTTACAACTAATTCTTGTCCAAACAGTGATTGAACCGTTGCTTTTGAATCTGAGAGCATTTCTGCTTTAACTCCAAAAATGGCTCCTGTAATTCGATTAATAAGAACAAATGCAATGAGTGCAGCAAATGCACCGCCAGCACGTTCTTTTGCCCAAGATCCCCCGATGGCAACAGCGAACAAGATGTGAAGATTTGTAATAATACCCCATCCTATATCTTCCATCACTCGTGCGATTGTTTGTACAGCAGTGATGTCTCCCCCAGTCATTGCAACTAGTTTTCCAAGTGAAATCATAATACCAGCTGCGGGCATAACCGCTACTACTACTAATAAAGCCTTACCAAACTTCTGCCAAAAATCAAATGAAAAGAACTTCTTCATAGTTTTTCCCCTTCCCCTATGTATGGGTTTTCATTTTATTTTTTGATAAACTATATTTTCAAGACAGTGCAACCGTTTGCATAAACCTATTGTAATAAAAGGGCTTTCATAATGCAATACTGTAATTTCTCTTTTTTGAAAAATTTATTCATGAATTTTAAATGGTGAAAAAATTTTTATGATAAAGTGAACAATATCAATGTTATTTCAACATGATGGAATGTAACAAAAGCGTGTAGATAATGGCATAAAGACAAGTGTAGAGGAGGATAATATGACAAAAGCAAGATTACGAGCAATTATCTTTGATTTAGACGGTGTTATTGCAGATACGGTGCATCTATATTATAAAGCAAATAAAAAAGTAGCAGATCAACTTAACGTTTCGTTTTCTGAAGAACTAAATCAACAGCTGCAGGGAGTCAGCCGGATGAGAACTGTAGAGCTCATTGCTGCGCAAGGAAATGTACGTCTGACAGTGGAGAAAAAAGAAGAGCTTGCTTATGAAAAGAATAAGCATTATCAGGCTTTAATAAGAGAAATGACAGAAGATCATTTACTTCCAGGCATTAAAATGTTGTTAGAAGATTGTAAAAAACAAGGCATTAAAATGGGGATTGCTTCTTCTAGTTCAAATGCAAATACTGTAGTGGATACGCTAGGAGTACGCTCTTTTTTTGACTGTATTGTGGATGTGAAAAAAATAAAAAAAGGTAAACCAAATCCAGAAATATTTTTGACAGCTGCCGATCAATTAAAAGTAAAACCCGATGCATGTGTGGCGATAGAAGATGGAGAGGCTGGTATCAAAGCTATTAACCAAACTGATATGGTTTCTATTGGTGTTGGTAAGCACCTAAGAGCAGAGGACGTAAATTTACATGTACATTCAACAGCTGATTTGCATTTAAAGACAATCAAAGAGGTTTTCGAAAAAGCAAGAAAAGGAACAGATTATAACAGCGCGTATACAAAAAATTAGTAAATCTTTTACATGCAAGTAGCAAAGCGCAAAAAAACATGTGCTAGAATAAAATAAGAGAGCAAAGATACATAGGAAGGGGTACATCATGATTAAATGTATTGCGATCGATATGGATGGAACGTTAGTAAATAGTGAACAAGTTGTAAGTAAAGAAAATGCCCAAGCGATTAAGACAGCTCAAAAGGCAGGGGTAGAAGTTGTTGTTGCTACGGGACGTTCTTATGAAGAGGCACGTTATGTTTTAGAAGAAGCAGGACTTCATACATATTTAATTTGTGCAAACGGAGCAGAGCTTCGGAATCCACAAGGGCAAAAACAATATTCAGTAGGCATGACGATGGAATCTATTCGCGAAGTAGAGGATATTTTTAAGAAGTTTCAGCTGTACTTTGAAGTCTATACAAGTGAAGGTACGTATTCAAATGACTATGAAAAAGCTTTGTCGGTATTAATGGATATTTATTTAAGCGCCAGCTTAAAAGATAATTATGAAAAATCGTTAGAAGCGGCAAAAGAGCGTTTCAATAGCGGCAGAGTGAAACTTATTGAAGAGTATGAAGCATTGTTTCAAGATCCAAACAAGGACATTTATAAGCTGCTTGCTTTCTCTTTTGACGAAGAAAAGTTAGAACAGGCAAAAATAGAACTTGTGAAGTTAGATTCTATTGCAGTCAGTGCATCTGGTAAAGAAAATATTGAAATAAATGATGAAAATGCTCAAAAAGGAATTGCAGTTACATCATTTGTTCAAGAACGCCATATTTCTTTAGAAGAAACGATGGCCATTGGAGACAATTATAACGACGTGTCGATGTTTCAGCGAGTTGGACGTGCCGTAGCGATGGGGAATGCCCCTCAAGAAATTAAAGAGTTTGCCCATATCGTAACAGGGACAAATGACGAGCACGGCGTAGCTCAGGCTATTTTAAATGCGCTTGAAACAGTCAAACAATAAGCAAAATAGAAAAGCATGCCTAAAGGCATGCTTTTAGTTTGTTACTTTTTCTTTTGTACGACGGTATGCACCGTGATTTGTTGGTCCGACATATTGATTTAAAGCAAATGAATGGCGAATTGCTTCTGTAATAAATTCTTTTGCTGTATAAATAGCTTGTTTGACGCCACTGCCTTTTGCCAATTCAGCAGCAATCGCAGCTGAGTATGTGCATCCAGCACCGTGTGTAAATGTCGTTTCAATACGTTCAGACTCTAAGATCTCAAATGTCTTTCCATCATAAAGCAAATCGATTGCTTTTTCATGCGCTAATTTACTTCCACCTTTAATCAATACATATTCAGCACCAAGTTCAGAAATTTTCACGGCTGCTTCTTTCATTTGATCAACCGTTTTGATAGGGCCAAGTCCGCTTAATTGACTAGCTTCAAATAAGTTAGGCGTTACGACTGTTGCTTTTGGAACTAGTACATCGCGCAAGCTGACAGTTGTTTCCGGGTGAAGCGCTTCGTCTTCTCCTTTACATACCATCACAGGATCTACTACAACATTTTTTAAATCGTATTCTTCAATTGTTTTTGCGGCTAGTTCAATAATTTCCACTGAGCCAAGCATACCCGTTTTTAGAGCTTGTACGCCTACGCCTTTTACGATTGTTTTCAGCTGCTGTTCAACAGTTGAAACTTCTTGTGGAAATACGTTATGAGACCAGCCGTTATCGGGATCCATTGTTACAATTGTTGTTAAAGCTGTCATTCCGTAAACACCAAGTTCTTGGAATGTTTTTAAATCCGCTTGAATGCCAGCTCCGCCGCTGCTGTCAGAACCCGCAATGGTTAATGCTTTATTCATTGTCATAAAAAATCCTCCCGTATTTTAAGTTCATAGAGAAAATAGAGTAAAACTTCCACCGGTCGGTCTTTAGCTGCCCAATGTGTTTTAGATAACTTTCTTCCATTCACTTTTCCTTCTATTTTATCGCTTTTAATGTAGATATTCAATTTCTAAAAACTGTATGAATCCTTCGTGGAATTTAGAATTATGACGACTGCCTGTAAAGCATGCGTCAAATGAAAAGTAAAGATACACAAAACTTTAAATAGTCGTGGTTTTTACAGTTAATTGCTGTTCATTCAAAATAAAAACGCCCTTAACAGAAGGTTAAGGACGTTTTTTATTATTTATTAGATAGAAGCTAATTCTTTTTCAAGAGCTACGTCTACTGATACATAATCGTAACCTAAATCATGTGCAACTGCTTCATACGTAATAGCTCCGTTTGCAACGTTCACTCCTAATTTTAACGCTTCGTTTTGAGCGATTGCTTTGTGAACACCTTTAGAAGCAATTTGAAGTGCGTAAGGTACCGTTACGTTTGTTAAAGCAATCGTTGATGTGCGTGGAACTGCTCCCGGCATGTTCGCAACTGCATAGTGTACAACACCGTGCTTTTCATA
The DNA here is from genome assembly GCF_049368575.1 of Priestia sp. 40. Taxonomy (NCBI): domain Bacteria; kingdom Bacillati; phylum Bacillota; class Bacilli; order Caryophanales; family Bacillaceae; genus Priestia; species Priestia sp. 40. The sequence goes on along the minus strand of NZ_JBMPZA010000005.1, from coordinate 1,861,068 downwards.
AGTAGGCTGATCGTGTGTTGTAATGTGGTCGATTGTTTCAACGATACCACCTTGGTCGATTGCTACGTCAACAATCACAGAACCTGGCTTCATTGTTTTCACCATTTCTTCTGTTACTAGTTTTGGAGCTTTTGCACCTGGAATTAATACTGCGCCAATCACTAAATCTGACTCTGCTACTGCATCTGCAATGTTATATGGATTTGATACTAACGTATTGATTTGGTTACCAAAGATATCGTCTAATTGACGTAGGCGTTCAGGACTTAAATCAATAATTGTTACATCAGCACCAAGGCCAATTGCGATTTTTGCAGCATTTGTACCAACACCGCCGCCTCCAATAATCGTTACTTTTCCGCGGCTAACTCCAGGAACACCCGCTAATAAAATTCCTTTTCCACCGTTTGATTTTTGAAGGAATTGTGCACCGATTTGAGCAGCCATACGTCCTGCTACTTCACTCATAGGTGTTAATAGAGGCAATGTACGATTTACTGCTACTGTTTCATAAGCAATGGCTGTTACGCCGCTATCTTTTAATGCCTTTGCAAGTGCTGGTTCAGCTGCTAAGTGAAGGTATGTGAATAAAATAAGACCTGGTCTAAAATAGCCGTATTCACTTGCTAATGGTTCTTTTACTTTCATAACCATTTCAGCTTGTGCCCAAACGTCAGCTGCTGTCTCAACAATTTCAGCTCCGGCTTTTACATAATCTTCGTTTGTGAAGTTACTTCCAATACCCGCTTCATTTTCAATTAATACACGATGACCTGTACCAACAAATGATGCTACGCCTGCTGGTGTAATCGCTACTCGGTTTTCGTTGTTTTTGATTTCTTTTGGTACGCCAATAATCATGATTAATTTCCCCCTTGGTCGTTTGTGTACCTTTAGTATAAAGAAAGTTTTATGAAATTTCTTTGTCTAGAAAGAAGAATTGAAGAAGCGGTTTTTGTTTAAACACACAAATGTAACCGCTTACTTATCAGAATTTTTAATTTTTGTGTAAGGATATCTAACATTGATAGGGGAATAAAATATAAACAAAGAGCTATTTATTTATTGGAAAATAAATAAATAGCTCTTTGTTAAAAGATGTAACGTTAGTTGTTATCTTTTGTATTTCGTTAACTTAATATCAATATAAAGAGTCATTTTTTGATTAACGTCCTTTAAGTTAATATCACCAATCTCTGAAATTCGCTTTAATCGATAGCTAAGTGTATTCATATGCACATTTAATTCTTTTGCTGCTTCGTTAATATTATTATCATTATTTAAAAATACTTCGAGAGTCTCCACCAAGTTACTATTATGACGAAGATCGTAATCAGTTAGCTTCTTTAAAGAATGGTTTTCAAATTGATCTTGCACGCGCTTTTCTAAAATAACATCAAGAAATTGATAAATACCTAATTCCTGATAGTTAATAATCTCTTTCGTTTCTTCTGGAAACTTACTTTTCATATCTAATACGTTCAAGGCTTCTTTATAACTTTTTTCGATATGATCGTGCGATGAATAAATACTGCTGCAGCTGGCTTTAATTTGAGTAACATCAAAGCGTTCATACATGTTGCCTCTAAAATAGTCTACAAAATCTCGCTGTTCATCAAGAGGGTTTTCAACCGCATCTAAAGAAAGCAGTAAGATCAAGTCATTGCAATCAATCGTATAAAGAACGATTTTCAAGCGGTGCATTGTTTTTAACATATACGAGATTTGGCGTTCAGCTTCAGGTGTAATATCTTCTTGGAAGCGAAAGATAGCAATGGAAAACGTTGATGGAGCTGTAATTTGAGCTTCATAAAACGCTTCTGAAATTTCTTGGCGAGACTTAATGTGGCCAGTTAATAATTTCCAGAAAAATTCCTGTGAACGTTCCTCTCGTTTATACTTTCGAATTTGAAGCTGTAGCAATTTATTTTTTAATACATTTGCAGCTTTTTTTAATAGCTCTACTTCTTCGTCGCCTAAGGCTTTCTCAATTTCAACAGCCCAAATGAATCCTAGAACTTCTTCATTTTTCCAGATGGAAATAGCTATACGATCTCCAAGCCCAATTTCATTTATATTTTTCACACGCACAGGTTCATTTGTCTCAAGCAGTTTAGGAATAATGCCTTCTTTCCATAAGTTGTTGATGACTTTTTCCGGAACTCTTCTTCCAATAATCGTGGCAATACGCGCCTGGTCCGTTCTTTCGTCATGGGTGCTATAAGCTAATAAGCGATGATTAGCATCTTCAATGGTAATAGGACAGTTCAATACTTCGCTAATGCGATCAGCGAATTCTTCAAGCGTATCAAAATTTTCCTTGAACGGATCTTTGATTGGTTTCGTCATATATAAAATCCCTCTTCATAAAACAAAATAAGTGCTAGTACAGCTTTTTTAGCTGCAATAAATATAGTAAAACGGTAACAACCGTGTTGATCATCAATTCATTGAAATGATTAACTGCTTAATATTTTAACAAAAGTAATTGTTTAAGAAAATGTTAAAATGCGTCTAAAAGTAGTTAAGAATGTACGGATGATTAGTAACTGCGTTCATTTCACTTATTTTATCGAAATTTTCTTCAAAATAATCAATGTTCGGTGAGCATGATTCTTTTCAAATGTGTATAATAAAACGTATGATTATGGTTATATCAAACTTGAATCTGTAACTTTCTTTATGATATGTTCAGTTACGATTAGGTTGACCAATTCATATTACACATGAAGGGAAGAATTTAACATGGCAAAACAACAAATCGGTGTTATCGGTTTAGCGGTTATGGGGAAAAACTTGGCGCTAAACATTGAGAGCAGAGGCTATTCTGTTTCAGTTTATAACCGCTCTCCTGAAAAGACAGAAGAGTTCCTAAAAACAGAAGCAGAAGGTAAAAATTTTGCAGGTACATACAGTGTGGAAGAGTTTATTAATTCTCTTGAAAAACCGCGTAAAATTTTATTAATGGTTAAAGCTGGTGCTGCTACAGATGCAACAATTGATTCGTTAAAACCATACTTAGAAAAAGGCGACATTTTAATCGATGGCGGAAATACATTCTTCCAGGATACAATTCGTCGTAACAAAGAGCTAGAAGAATTAGGTATCCATTTCATCGGTACAGGCGTATCCGGCGGAGAAGAAGGCGCATTAAAAGGACCTTCAATCATGCCTGGCGGACAAAAAGAAGCATATGAACTTGTAAAACCAATCTTAACAGCTATTTCAGCGAAAGTTGAAGGCGATGATTGCTGCACATACATTGGACCAAATGGTGCAGGTCACTACGTAAAAATGGTTCATAACGGCATCGAGTATGGGGATATGCAGTTAATTTGTGAAGCATACTTCATTATGAAAAACGTATTAGGTTTAGAAACAGATGAACTACATGAAGTATTTGCTGAATGGAATAAAGGCGAGCTAGATAGCTACTTAATTGAAATTACAGCGGATATCTTTACGAAAAAAGATGAAGAAACAGGTAAAGCACTTGTAGACGTTATTTTAGACACTGCAGGTCAAAAGGGTACAGGTAAATGGACAAGCCAAAGCGCGCTTGACTTAGGTGTACCACTACCAATCATTACTGAATCTGTATTTGCGCGCTTTATTTCAGCTATGAAAGAAGAACGTGTAAAAGCAAGCAAAGTATTAAGCGGTCCAAATGCAGCTGCATTTGAAGGCGATAAAACCGAATTAGTAGAAGCAATCCGTAAAGCATTGTACATGAGTAAAATTTGTTCATATGCGCAAGGGTTTGCTCAAATGAAAGCAGCTTCTGAAGAATATGACTGGAATTTACAGTACGGTGATATTGCAATGATCTTCCGTGGTGGTTGTATCATCCGTGCACAATTCTTACAAAAAATTAAAGAAGCTTACGATCGCGATGCAGATCTAACAAACTTATTATTAGACCCATACTTCAAGGATATCGTAGAAGGCTATCAGTCAGCTCTTCGTGAAGTTATTTCGATTGCGGTTAAACAAGGTATTCCTGTACCAAGTTTCTCAAGTGCATTAGCTTACTATGACAGCTACCGTACAGAAACGTTACCAGCGAACCTTTTACAAGCGCAGCGTGACTACTTCGGAGCTCACACATATCAACGTGTTGATAAAGAGGGCGTATTCCATACTGAGTGGTTGAAATAAAAAACAAGAAAAGCAGCTGTATACTACAGCTGCTTTTTTTATTTACTCTTTAGGTGAGAAGTTGTCTTCTCCGACTGGCCACCAGTGGAAACCGTCTTCAGCAAGCAATGCGTCTGATTCTTTTGGTCCCATTGAACCTGATTCGTAGTTCGGGAAGTTTTGTGCTTTTGTGCTTTCCCATGCTTCTGAAATGGTATCAACAAACTTCCAAGAAAGGGCTACTTCATCCCAGTGAGTGAAGTTCGTTGCATCTCCAAGCATGCAATCATAAATAAGGCGCTCATAAGCTTCCGGTGTATTCATTTTATCTCCACAGTTATTGCAATAGTTCAAGTTAATTGGTGTGGACGATGTTGCACCCGGCGTTTTACGCGCGTTTAAGTGAAGCGTAATGCCTTCTTCCGGTTGGATATGAATGACAAGCAAGTTTGGATGAATTTCTTTATCTTTATTGAAGTACAGGTTCATTGGTAAGTCTTTGAACTGTACAACAATTGTCGTTGCTTTTTCTTTCATGCGTTTGCCTGTACGGATATAAATTGGTACGCCAGCCCATCTGAAGTTATCAATCATAAGCTTACCAGATACAAATGTAGCGGTATTAGACTCAGGATCAACCGAGTTTCCTTCGCGATAGCCGATCACTTCTTCTCCTTCAAGTATACCTTTGCCGTATTGGCCTCGTACAAAATAATCATCTACTTCATCTACTGATAAGGAGCGAAGAGCACGCAGTACTTTTACTTTTTCACTACGAATTTCTTCCGGTGTTAATTTAATTGGCGGTTCCATTGCAAGCAGGGCCACCATTTGAAGCATATGGTTTTGTACCATATCTCGAAGGGCACCTGAAGATTCATAGTAACGGCCACGGTCTTCTACACCAAGCGTCTCGCTAGACGTAATTTGGATGTTTGAAATGTATTGGTTGTTCCACATCGGTTCAAATAGAGCATTTGCAAAACGGATAACTTCGATATTTTGCACCATTTCTTTACCGAGATAGTGGTCGATACGATAAATTTGATCTTCCTTAAATGCATGGCGAATTTGTTCATTTAGTTCTTTAGCAGAAGGATAATCATGGCCAAATGGCTTTTCAATGACTAGGCGACTCCAACCTTCTGTTTGTGTTAAACCTTCATTTTTTAAATTCGAAGCAATTGTTCCGAAAAATTCAGGTGCCATTGCTAGATAGAAAATACGATTTCCAGGTACGTTGTATTGCTCATCAAGGCTTTCTGTTAGGCTTTTTAATTCTTGATAAGAAGCGACATCTGTTACGTCAAACGGTTGGTAATAAAAATGTGAAGCAAACTTTTCAATGTCAGCGTCACTGTTTTTGAAACTGCTCACTGATTTTTTTACATTTTCGCGTAATTCGTCATTAGTCCAAGGTCTTCTTGCGACACCAACAACAGCGAAATCTTCCGATAGTTTGTTCGCTTTATATAAGCGGAAAATAGAGGGGAATAACTTACGTTTTGCTAAATCACCTGTAGCGCCAAAAATTACGATAATGGATTTTGGTTGTACATTTGTCATTACTTCTAGGACCTCACTTTGTCGTAGTTACGTTCAATTTTTTTCCGCTTTAACAGACAACACTTAAATGAAATCTGGGGATTCATTGCCCGTTAAACTCGGCCTTTATAAACAAACGAATGATTGCTTGTTTACCTTTTCCTTTATGTATAGAACTACTAATAAATTGTAACGATTTTAAAGGGTTAACGCAAATAGATTAAAACAATTTGTAGTTATTATTCCATGTTTTTAACAAGTTTAAAAGTATTTTGTTTCGAATACGGAGAAAAAGCTACCGTTATTTTAACAGTAGCTTTTCTCATTTATTTATATTGATACAGGGAACCGATAGATTTTTTTGTTGAAAATGGCAAGTCAGGGCTATCGGCGATGATAAAAATAGGACAGTGCATTAAAAGTGGATGTTTTTCGAAAAAGGAAGCATCAGCGTGATAGATAGACGATAGAATAACAGGGAGCTGTTCTAAAAAGTGAAGGTAGCGTGTAATGGTTTCATCTGTTGATGTATGCGCACCGATGTAATAATACACAGTAAGGGAATAAAAACCTTTATCAAAGACGAAGGATGCTAAATATTCGTTCCGCTCTTTTTGCATATGATCGTAGGCAAATTCAATGCCGATTTGGATGGAAGGAACAGAAGTGTGTTGACCTGGGAAAACGGTGTATTTTCTTGGTATCATCGGTTCAACGGGTGTAACACCCAGGCTGTAGGTTACGTCTATTTGGTGGGGATTGCTGATGATCATATGGAATCCCTCCTTTAATATAAAAATACACTCTTTATAAGTGTATACAAAGTTTCATCGAACATGACAATATTAAAATATGCCCAGGCTGTCAGCATATTTAAAACAGGCAACGTTTGAGCAGGGGGCAGCGTTTGCGATAAAATAACAAAAAAGATTATTATGAGGTGATAAGCAATGAGTATTTTAAAAAATGACTGGGCTCCTTTATTAGAAGAAGAATTTCAAAAAGACTATTACATACAGCTTCGAGAATTTTTAGTGGATGAATATAATCACCGCACCATTTACCCTGATAAATATGATATTTTTAACGCTTTACACTATACGGATTATAAAAATGTAAAAGTGGTCATATTGGGACAAGATCCTTATCATGGACCAAATCAAGCGCATGGACTGAGCTTCTCTGTTCAACCAGGAGTAAAAACACCGCCTTCTTTAGTGAATATTTACAAAGAGCTGAAAAATGAAATGGATTATCATATTCCGAATAACGGTTATTTAGTCAAATGGGCAGAACAAGGTGTTCTTTTGCTTAACACTGTTTTAACAGTTAGAAGAGGAGAAGCGAACTCTCACAAAGGAAAAGGGTGGGAACAGCTGACGGACCGCATTATTGAATTAGTGGCACAAAAAGAGGAGCCAGTCGTGTTTTTGCTGTGGGGCAAACATGCACAAGCTAAAAAAGAGCTCATCCATCATTCGCACCATTTAATTTTGGAAAGTCCACACCCTAGCCCATTTTCAGCTAATCGAGGCTTTTTTGGCAACAACCACTTTCAACGAGCAAATGACTTTTTAGTTAAACACGGACGTCAATCCATTGATTGGCAAATTGACGATGTGTAAAAGTGAGCATTTCATGAAGATTAGCTTCAGACATAGCCTCCTATTTCATCTTTTGATAAAATAGCTGTATAAAGTCATATTGAATGTAAGATGAGGTGTCTACATGGATATAAAAATGGCGCAGCTCCTTGATAAAATTAGTGCAGAAGTACAAAAAGCGAAGCACCATTCGAATAGTGGGAACGTTCGAGATCAATTGGTTGCCATAAAAGCACTGTGTGAGCTTGCATTAGATCAAAATGAAGAGGTTTCAGTATCGAAACCTGTCTCGGTTTCAAAACCTGTTGTAATGTCTTCACCGGAAATTATGCAATCGCCTGAGATTATGCAGCAACAGATTATTCAGTCATCCAAACCTAATTTTGAAGGAACGAAATTGAAATCAGATGATGCAAACGGCGATAGTTTGTTTGATTTCTAAAGTGAGGAGAAAAACATGAAACTATTTTTAATAATCGGTGCAATCAATGCGATGTTAGCGGTTGCTCTTGGTGCCTTTGGAGCACACGGGTTAGAAGGGAAAATCTCAGAGAAGTATTTAGAGGTATGGAAAACGGGAGTGCAGTACCAAATGTTCCATGCAATGGGGCTGTTTGTGATTGCGTTTTTATTAAGCAAATTTCCTCAGTCTTCTTTGTTAACAGCTTCGGGTTGGATTATGTTTGCAGGGATTGTGCTGTTTTCAGGCAGTCTCTACGTATTAAGTACGTCCGGTATTAAAGTTCTTGGCGCGATTACTCCCCTAGGTGGAGTTGCTTTTATTGTAGCCTGGATTTTAATTGTTGTTGCAGCTGTAAAATGGCTATAAAAAAACCCCTGAAAAGGGGTTTTTTTTAACGCGGAGAATAATTGCTCAACTGCTGGCCTCCACCGCCAAATGGATAATTGTATTTAATTTCTTCATCGAAGGTAATGTAATCAAGATAAACCATAAGCAGTACATAACGAGTTCCAGTCTGTGGATCGCTTAAAATGATATGATCGCGTCCGGCCGCTTCAATAATACCTCTAAAGACCTTCGCGTTCCACTGCGTATTATTTTCAAATGTCATGTATACAGTCGCTATTTTTCCTCGATTTAAACGTAAAATATTTTCAATATATGATTCTTCAATAGGCAGTTGATTTGGATCTTGTGGGGCACCGCTGCCTCCAGAAGAGGTAGGGGGTGGCCCTCCTTGGCTTTGCCCTTGAACTTGCTGCTGGCCGCCTGGCTGGGGCTGCTGCGGCTGAGGCATATAATAAGGGTAGTTTGGACTCATATAAGGGTTTTGCATATATTGCTGTTGCGGTTGATTAGACTTTGGTTTTTTCATAGGAACCTCCTTCAAACAAAAAGAAATTAGTAAACTCCTGGACAATCAGCTTGAGTTGGTGCAAAGAAACAGTGAGATTTAAATCGTCCTGTGTTATTTTGGTTATACCATTGAGCAGGACAGTCGCCGCTTGGCTTGAAAAACCACAGTGAGTTTTCTGCGGGGTTAAAACGTTCCCCTCTTAATACACGTCGTGCAAGTGTAATTTCAGACTGGCGGGCACGCTGATAAAAGTAGCCTTTTTGAGTTGCTTCAAATCCGCCTGGGTTTTGAAACACCATCTGACGAATGGTTCTTATATTTCTAAAATCCAAACAGGGAGCTTTAGCGCGGTTCACGCCTACATTTCCTACCAGTAACATCCCTTGTTTTCCTTCACTTTCAGCTTCAGCTCGAATGAGTCTGGCTAGGAGCTTAACATCTTCTTCGTTGTGTGCAACGACTGCCATTATCCCACCTCGCTTACTTGTGACACTGTTGTATATATATGGTCCTGTAAATACGAATATGCCATGGCTAGAAAATAAAAAACCTGTTTCCACTTGGAAACAGGTTTTTTAGATAAAGCTCATTGATATTCATTGCTCAAGGCGTTATAAAAGCGATGAACGCTTTTGCAGCTTAGTTTAAACGTGTAAAAAGCGTGCAACAGCTTCTTCTTTTAATAAATTTCCGACAAAGAAGCTGCCAAATTCCCCGTAGCGAGCACTTACTTCGTCAAAACGCATTTCGTATACTAATTTTTTAAATTGAAGAACGTCATCTGCAAAAAGAGTAACGCCCCATTCGTAATCATCAAACCCAACAGAACCCGTAATGATTTGCTTTACTTTTCCAGCGTATTGACGTCCAATCATTCCATGACTGCGCATTAAGCTGCGTCGCTCTTCCATGGGAAGCATGTACCAATTGTCATTTCCTTGACGACGTTTATCCATTGGATAAAAGCAAACGTGACTAGCTTTTGGTAAAGTTGGATGTAGTCTAGCTTGGATTTGAGGATTTTCATAAGGATCCTCCCCAGCAGGTAAGTAGTTGCTTAATTCAACTACTGATACATATGAATAAGTAGGAATGGTAAACTCAGCAAGCTTTGTTTTATTAAATTCTGTTTCAATTTCATTTAGTTCTTCCATAGTAGGACGAACAAGCATTAGCATAAAATCTGCTTTTTGGCCGACAATGGTATATAAAGCATGACTGCCTTGCTTCTCAGCTTCAGTTCCTTTCCATTTCTCAATCAACCCTAAAAATTCATGGATGGCCGCTTGGCGATCGTCGCTTGATAACTGCTTCCAAGCGCCCCAATCGATTGAACGGAAATCATGAAGTGCATACCAACCGTCTAATGTTTGTGCTGCTTCTGCCATTTCGTTTCACTCCTATTGTCCGATTATGATAAATTCCAATTCTACTATATCATAGTTTGTCCGAAGAACTGGAATGAAAAACCTGTGATTTTGTGACTAAACTTTAAACAATTGTCGCAAAGTAAAAACAGGTTTCATTTTAGATGTTAGTGGAAAATTAAGAATTAAAAGACTTTTTCGTAATCATGGATTCTTGAAGGACATGCCTTTGATTTTTAAAAAAAGTGGAGTATCCTATTATGAGAAAAGTTTTTTACATATCGAGGAGGATTTACTTTGAGTGATTTATTTACAGGTTTAAAACAAAAAGTATCAGCTAGCGATGTATCAATCGTATTCCCAGAGGGATTAGATGAGCGCGTATTAGGCGCTGTTTCTCGCTTAGCTGCCGACAATATCTTAAAGCCTATCGTTGTTGGAAACAAAGACGCTGTAGCATCAAAAGCAGCAGAACTAAACGTAAAATTAGACGGTGTTGAGGTTCTAGATCCTCAAAGCTACTCTGAATTTGATGAAATGGTAGCAGCGTTTGTTGAGCGTCGTAAAGGTAAGGCAACAGAAGAAGATGCTCGCAAAATTTTATTAGATGAAAACTATTTTGGCACAATGCTTGTTCATATGAATAAAGCTGACGGTCTTGTAAGCGGAGCTGCTCATTCTACAGCAGACACAGTGCGACCTGCTCTACAAATTATCAAAACAAGACAAGGTGTTAAGAAAACATCTGGCGTATTTATTATGGTTCGTGGCGATCAAAAATACGTATTTGCTGACTGTGCAATCAATATCTCACCTGACAGCCAAGATTTAGCTGAAATTGCTATCGAAAGTGCTCGTACAGCTGAAATGTTCGACATCGATCCTCGTGTTGCTATGCTAAGCTTCTCAACAAAAGGATCAGCAAAATCTCCCGAAACAGAAAAGGTAGCAAACGCAGTAGAAATTGCAAAAGAATTAGCACCAAGCGTAACGTTAGACGGCGAATTCCAATTCGACGCAGCATTTGTTCCTTCTGTAGCTGAAAAGAAAGCACCGGGTTCAGTGATTAAAGGAGATGCAAATGTATTTGTATTCCCAAGCCTTGAAGCAGGTAACATTGGTTACAAAATTGCACAGCGCCTAGGAAACTTCGAAGCAGTAGGTCCAATCTTACAAGGTCTAAACAAACCGGTAAACGATCTATCTCGCGGTTGTAACGAAGAAGATGTGTACAAGCTTGCTTTAATCACAGCAGCTCAAGCACTATAATAAAAAACTCCGTCCTAGGGCGGAGTTTTTTTTATTCGGCTAATGAACCTAATGCTTTTTCATTGCGGTCATACATGCGCTGCAGCTGCGTCTCAAACAGCATTTGTTCGGTAGCATTTAAAGGCATATTTACAAGAGAAGAGCTCATGCTATTCAGTGTTTGCAATAAAAGCAGCATGACATCAGAAACGGTTAAATCAACCTGTAATAGTTCAGATAGAGAAGCCATTGTATGAGGCTCGATATCTGGGTATGAAAATTTAGTTTCTGTGTTTTGGAGACCTTTTTTGTAAAACTCTTGAATGAGAGAAGCGCGTTTAGAGCCGCTTCCGTTAACGCATAAGTAAATTTGTACGGCCACTCCGCCGCGAACGCGTCGCTGTGAAATGCCTGCAAACTTTTGATTGCGAATGCTTAAATCGAAGCTGCCGGGACAATAAGAGCCTACGATTTCCTTCGCTTCAATTGCTGTCCCGTAAGATGCAAACATGACCTTAATCAAATCAAACATGGCTTCATACCCACGATCAATATCAATTCCTTTTTCTGCATCAGGAAAAATTAAAGAAATGTTTAGAACATCCTGATCAAGTACGACAGCGAGGCCGCCTGAATTGCGGACGATTGTTTTATATCCTTGTTCATGTAAATAAGCTGCACCTTCAGCTAAATGAGGGAGCTTTGTATCTTGGATGCCTAACACAATCGTATCGTGATGCACCCATGAGCGCATGACAGCTGGAGATTCACCTCTTCCAACGGTTGTACAAAGCGTGTCATCGATGGCAAAAGAATGACGGGCATCAAAATGAGGACCTAGACTGGATTGATCAATAATACGCCAAGCGGGCTGTGCTAAAAGCTTCAAACTATTCTGCTGCATATCTCAAACCCCTTTATAAACAGTAAACGAACATATTATAGCATAAAGGCGTCGCGTCATTGGCTGTAAAATAGAAAAAGAAGAAAGAAGAGCCAAGTTTGACATCCCTCTTTCTTCGTTCACGTAGCTTATTCAGCCATTTTCTCAAGATTCCCGTTACGATCCATTTTAAATGTAGTAGAAGAACGTTCTTCTTCATCGAATAGAGCTAACTTTCGCGCACGGTTCATGATTTGCATTAATGTTTCATAGTCTTCTTGAATAGTAGTGGCATTTGCCTCGAGATGTTTGATTTGTTTTTCCAACTCTGTGTTTTTCTTAGCTAACTCTGCATTTTCTTGCATCAAGCGTTTGTTTTCGCTTTGCAATGCTTGTAAATTGCTCGCTTGATTTGGCATTGTTTGCAAGAAGCGAATAACATCAGCCATTGAAAGCTCCTCACTGCTGCTTCTTTCTACGTGTGTTTCAGGTAAGCTATATGTTGCTGTAGGTGCAGACATCATTTGTTCCACATGCTCTACAGATGCTGGTGGCGTATATAATAATTTCTTTTTGCCTTGCTCTTGTCCAAGTGCACGCATACGCTGTTTTCGCTGTTTTTTAGCTAGCTGCAGTGCTTTTTCATACTGGTGGCGTACCACAGCATTCCATCTGAATCCACATGCTGCTGAAGTTCGATTTAATTCATCTCCAACTTCTTCAAACGCATTCAGCTGCGTACTTCCTTCGCGGACATGGCGCAATACTGTTTCAGCTAATAATAAGTCGTTTTCTTCTGTCCAAGCATCTTGTCTATCTTTCACTTTGTTCACTCCTCTATTTTCCATGACTCATAGTAATCATGTTTTGTAGTATCATCATGTACAAAAAATCCATACTTTATACCATTTCTTCTAGGAGTATGATAGATTTTGCTTCCTTCTTTAACTTGCATCGGACTTCAAATAGGGGTAAAATACCCCTTAGACAAAATGATGAACCAATTTTGAAAGGATTGTGTCAACATGGCAAATGAATTTAGAATTTGTGATGATTGTCAGGCAACAAACGTCAAAACGTTGTTACCTCGACTTAAAAAAATAGATGAACAAGCTGAAGTACAAATCGGTTGCCAGTCTTACTGTGGACCCGGACGTAAAAAGTCATTTGCATTTGTAAATAACCGTCCTGTAGCAGCGCCAACAGAGGATGAATTAATCGAGAAGATTGAGAAAAAAGTAAAAAAATAGATAGTGAAACAATAAATAGCTACTTTTCTGCTACTTATTTGTCGAACGAGCTTCTTACAAACAGCATCGTCTTGTTTGTTAGGTAAATCACCTTGGTTGCTTGCAAGGTGATTTTTTATTCTGAATAGGAAAATAGGAAGTGAGTGTCGAAAAATTATAGCAACAACAAAGTGAAGATAGAGAGGTATGTAAATGACATATCCTAATGAAAAACTCAGTGAAGAAAAAGTATTTAAAGATCCTGTTCACCGCTATATCCATGTAAGAGATCGTGTTATTTGGGAGCTAATTGGGACAGCCGAATTTCAAAGGCTGCGTCGTATTAGACAGCTAGGAACGACATACTTAACGTTTCATGGGGCTGAGCACAGCCGTTTTAGTCATTCCTTAGGTGTTTATGAAATTGTGCGCCGTATTATTGATGACGGTTTTCAAGGACGCCCTGAATGGAATGAAGATGAGCGTCTTCTTTGTCTTTGTGCTGCTTTACTGCACGATTTAGGTCACGGTCCGTTTTCACATTCATTTGAGAAGGTTTTCCACTTAGATCATGAAGAATTTACACAAGCCATTATTGTAGGTGACACGGAGGTAAATCAAGTGTTGACGAAAGTAGGAAAGGATTTTCCTAAAAAAGTGGCCGAAGTAATCGCGAAAACATATGAAAATAAGCTTGTCGTTAGTTTAATTTCCAGTCAAATTGATGCAGATCGCATGGATTATTTGCAGCGTGATGCCTATTACACAGGAGTGAGCTACGGTCACTTTGATATGGAAAGAATCCTTCGTGTCATGCGTCCACGAGAAGACCAAGCCGTAATTAAACACAGCGGTATGCATGCGGTTGAAGATTATATTATGAGCCGCTATCAAATGTATTGGCAAGTGTATTTCCACCCCGTTACAAGAAGTGCTGAAGTTATCTTGACAAAAATTTTACATCGTGCGAAAGAACTCCATCATCAATACTATGAGTTCAAACAGGAGCCAACTCATTTTTATTCGATTTTTGAAGAAGAAATATCGCTAAAAGAGTATTTGAAATTAGATGAATCCGTTATTTTATTTTATTTTCAAGCATGGGAAGAAGAAGAGGATGAGATTTTATCTGATCTATGCCGAAGATTTATGAATCGTCAGCTTTTTAAATACATTGAGTTTAATCCAAATTCACAAATGAAAATGTGGATGGAGCTTACAACATTATTTAAAAAAGCGGGCATTAATCCAGATTATTATTTAGTCGTCGATTCTTCAAGCGACTTACCATACGATTTTTATCGACCGGGTGAAGAGGAAGAACGTTTGCCGATTCATCTGTTGATGCCAAATAATGAAGTGCGTGAATTATCACGTCAGTCGGAGATTGTTGAAGCAATTTCAGGGAAAAAGAGAACCGATCATAAATTATATTTTCCACAAGATCTCATTGATCAATTGTCGTCTAAGCGAAAAGTTAAAGATCAGATTATAAACTTACTAAAAGGAGATCAGAGTTAAATAGTATAGGAGTTGAAGGGGCTGTGTTAAACGATCACGCAAAGATTGTGAAAGTATTTTCCGCGGCGGGAGAAGTTGTTGGCAGAAAAAAGTTACAAAAGATGATATTTATCGGAAAAAAACTGAAGTTTCCTTTTTATGAAAAGTATAATTTTCACTTTTTTGGGCCTTATTCTGAGGAATTAACGCTTCGAATTGAAGAACTGTGTAACTTGGGCTTTTTAAGTGAAATTAAAGAGAAAAAAGGCGGATACATGCAGTATCGCTACGGATTAACAGAAGCAGGGGAAGAATTTTTAAGTCACTATGACTTAGAGCTTCCTCACTTGCAGGAATGTATGAAGGATATGAATGAACAAAGCTCTAAATTTTTGGAGCTCGTCTCTACGATTTTATATTTCGATAATTTACCGAAAGAAGAAGTAAAAGAAAAAGTGTTTACGCTAAAGCGTAAGCAAAACTATACAGAAGAAGATATTGTAGAAGCATACAAATACATTGAAAAACTTCAGGCAACGCTGTCTGTTCATTAAAAAAATGCCATAGGTCAACCTATGGCATTTTTATATGTAGGTGTTATTGATCGCTCATGCGCTTGCCCGCTACAGCGTAATGATTTTTAGACATTTCTTCAATGATAATAGATACTTTCTCAGGTGCAGCACCTGTCGTTTCTACAACAGCATCCGTTACTTTTTCAACAAGGGCTCTTTTTTGATCATCTGTGCGACCCTCAAGCATCTTAACAGTTACAACTGGCATGATGTATACACTCCTTTTTAGTCATTATATGATTAGTGTACCCGTTTTCTGAATAAAATGACAGTATGAGATAGTGATGAAGGACACAATCTGTAGTATACTTTTTATAATAATATTAATGTAAAAACTAGGAGTGGCTAAAAGAAGCCCATATCTGGTGTTTGAGAACTTTCAGGGCATATTTGAAGAAACCTTGTATCCTTCTTACCGCAAAAAAAGATTCATCTAGTAAATGTGATAGGTAGAAATTATTTTAAAATAAAGGAGATAAAGAGTGGAACATTTTTTAGCTTTTTCATTGCAAGACCTTCCTTATGTGGTAATGACACTTATTGTTGCATTTACGCTGCATGAGTTTGCACATGCGTATGTAGCTTATTTATTTGGAGACCACACGGCTAAAAAGCAAGGAAGGCTAACGCTTTCTCCGCTGGCTCATTTAGATCCATTTGGAACGCTTTTGTTAATTATCGCAGGTTTTGGGTGGGCGAAGCCGGTTCCTGTCAATCGCTATTTCTTTAAAAAGCCTCGTGTAGCTGGTATTCTAGTATCGATAGCGGGACCGTTTAGCAACTTGGTGTTGGCATTTATCGGCTTGCTTATTTACTATTTGATGAATAACGCCGCAGTGGACAACGATGCGCTTTATCGTTTTTTTACATTATTTATTCAAATAAACCTAACGCTAGGTGTATTTAACTTGTTGCCTTTTCCGCCTTTAGACGGCTACCGCGTGATTGAAGACCTCGTGCCGCCGTCTACGCGAGCCAAAATGACGCAGTATGAGTCTTGGGGTATTTTTGTATTTTTGATTCTTGTGATTACACCTCTGGATCGCATTGTGATCTGGCCGCTTCTAAACGGAGCAGCAACGTTTGTTATGAATATCTTTCAGCAGATATTAGCACCACTGATTTAATGAATAGAGGAGGCTTACTATGACTCAGCCAAAAAAGAAAAGTATAGGATTTAATATCATAAAAGACGATTCAACCGATGGCCACGGCGGTTACGGAGTTGGAGCGTTAAGTTTAGAAAACATTTCACCCGTTTTTGTTTGTCCGAGCGACGAAGAAGTATTTGTAGATATCGGTGCGATGCATGCAAGAAGTGTAGTGGAAAAAGGAATTAAGTTTTTACCGAATAAAGACGAGGTGCCAAACGGCAAGTTATATTGGCTTGTGTGGGTAACGATTGATCGCAAGCAAGAAGGACCTTACTACGCAGGTATGACAGCATGTGAAATGACCGTTGATCGTGAAATTCGCCGCGGCTATAAGTCACTTCCTGAACATGTAAACAAAATGGATAAATCCTTAAAACGACGCATTATGGTAGAAGAAATGGATAACAAGTCTAAGGCTTTGCTTCGTGAGTTTTTGAAGTCTCATAATGAAGAAATCTGGATGTTATCTAATGATGACTTAAAAGAAGCGCTTCAAACATCGTAATGCTAAAAAAAAGCTTAAGGCCTTGGCCTTAAGCTTTTTTAATCAAACCATTTTGGGAACCAGTGAAACTTTTTATCTTCTGTTTCACGCTCTTTTTTCTTCGTTTTTGCTGCATGATCGATGTGATCAGTACAATATGTTTTTGGCTGTGTTCCAGTTAAATAATAAGCTTTATATTGAACAGGGCATGATTTGGATGCTAACTTTCCATTTTGAGGATTAATGTTTACGCTCATTAATCCGTTTGGTGCTTTAAACTTTTCTTTTTTCTTCCCTTTTAAAGCATCTTCCATGAATAATGCCCACATCTTTTTGGCGTATCCTTTTTCAGCTACATCGTCCATCGTTCTCCCTTGATCATAGCCAACCCAAACGCCTGAAACGAGCTGAGGAGAGTAGCCAATCATCCAGCTGTCCGTAGAGGTTGTGCCAGATTTTCCTGCATAAGGGCGAGACACATATTTAGAAATAGGCTTCCCAGTGACGGTTGTATAGCCATTTAGCTTTTGATTAAACATGCCTGTCATTAGATGCGTAGTAAGGAAAGCATAGCGTTTATCAATGACTTGTTTCCGTTCGGAAGGAGCTTGATAGACAACTTCTCCGTCATGGGTTTCAATTCGTTTAATAAATGTTGGACGAATTTCTTTTCCACCATTCGCAAAGATGCCGTATGCATTAACCATATCAATGACTTTGACAGGCGAAGTTCCAAGAGCTAAAGATGGAACTTTCTTTAAAGGCGATGATATTCCAAGTGTTTTGGCTGTTTCAATCAAGCGATTTTCCCCAATGAACAAATGCGTTTTTACTGCATAAATATTGTCTGAAAGCGCAATGGCTTGAGCCATTGTAATAGGAGCGTCTGCATAATAATTGTGATAATTACTAGGTGTGTATGTTGAAACTCCATCTTCTAATTTGAACGTCGTTTCTTCACTTTTCATTGGGGTAGATTCAGTAAAACCGTCTTTTAACGCCGCATAGTATAAAAATGGCTTCATCGTTGAGCCAGGCTGTCTTATTGCTTGCGTCGCGCGATTAAATGGGCTCTTTTCATAATCTCTTCCACCAATAAGAGCTTTCACTTGTCCATTTTTAGGATTCATGGCAACAAATGCACTTTGTACGTCTGAAGAGCTGCTGATTACATCCTTCATTTTTTCTTCTGCCGTTCGCTGCATCTTTTCATCCAGCGTTGTATAAACGCGAAGTCCATTTGTATAAATCATGGTTTCATCAATGCCTAAATCTTGCTTTAATTCTGCTAGCGCTGCATCCATAAAGTAAGAAGCATCTTCTTTATTAGGGTCTTTTTCGGCAGGCTTTGCGAATGCTAGAGGTGTTACAAGCGCTTTTGTTGCTTGCTTAGCTGTAATAATTCCATCCTCTTTCATGAGAGATAAAATGATATTTTGTCGTTTTTTTGCATTTTCTTGATGAATAAGAGGAGAGTAGTAGCTAGGGCCTTTTGGAATACCTGCTAACATACTCGCTTCACTTAACGTCAAATTTTTGGCATGCTTATCAAAGTACAGCCTAGCTGCCGCTTCAATTCCATAAGCTCCATGGCCGTAGTAAATCGTATTCATGTAGCCTTCTAGAATTTGGTCTTTGCTATAATTCATTTCTAACCGAATCGTATACAGAGCTTCTTGAAGCTTTCGAGTCCACGTTTTGTCGTGCTCTAAAAACAAGTTTCGTGCATACTGCTGAGTAATAGTACTCGCACCTTGTACTTTTCCCATAGCTTTTATATCAGCTACAATTGCTCCGGCGATTCGATGCATATCAAAGCCGTGATGCTCATAGAAGCGCTTATCTTCAACGGCTAAAGTCGCATCTTTTACGTAAGGTGAAATTTGATTAAGTGAAACCCAGTAGCGCTTTTGTCCATTGTGAACTTCATCAAGAACTTTACCGTTTGCTGAGTAGAAAACAGCTGTTTGAGAAACGTTTAGCGGAGGGGGGCCAGCGATTTTGGCGTAGAGAAAGATGCTTATGTAGGCAAACAACAATAAAGCCCCCGCTAATATACCAAGGACGAGAAGAATTCGGAAGATGCGTCTTGCCTTTTTTAAATGTTCGGTTAATACCGTTTCCATTTCTATTCACCACCAATATGTGTCACTATGCACCATACATGTTGTTTTCAACACAACAAAATTCTATTAAAAGAGCGGTGCAAGTAGATTCTAAAGCTTGTATCTATCATCAGTATGAAATAGAAAAGGAGGTTTTAAACCTCCATTGCTAAAAATTTTACTTGCTTTTTTGCTGAATTCATCTATACTTTTTTCATGTTTGTATAAATTATGTTAGGGTAATCTATGCATAGGTTAATTCTCAAAATAGAAGGGAAGATTTTGAAATGGAATTATGGTTCACAGAAAAGCAAACAAAGAACTTTGGTATTACAGCTAAAATTAATCGCACTTTACATACAGAGCAAACGGAGTTTCAAAAATTAGACATGGTTGAAACAGAAGAGTTTGGTAACATGCTCCTACTTGACGGTATGGTTATGACAACAGAAAAAGATGAGTTCGTTTATCATGAAATGGTTGCACATGTACCGTTATTTACGCATCCAAATCCAGAAAACGTACTAGTTGTAGGTGGAGGAGACGGAGGCGTAATCCGTGAAATCTTAAAACACCCAAGCGTAAAAAAAGCGACGTTAGTTGATATCGATGGAAAAGTTATTGAGTACTCAAAAAAATTCTTACCTTCAATTGCGGGTAAACTAGAAGATCCTCGTGTTGATGTACAAGTAGATGACGGATTTATGCACATCGCTAAAAGCGAGAACGAATACGATGTCATTTTAGTGGATTCAACAGAGCCAGTAGGTCCAGCTGTGAATTTATTTACAAAAGGATTCTATGCAGGTATCTCAAAAGCACTTAAAGAAGATGGTATCTTTGTTGCTCAATCGGACAACCCTTGGTTCACGCCAGAACTTATCTCAAATGTTCAGCGTGATGTAAGAGAAATTTTCCCGATTACACGTCTATACGTAGCAAATATTCCAACGTACCCAAGCGGTTTATGGACATTTACAATGGGTTCAAAGAAACATGATCCATTAGAAGTAAGTGAAGATCGTTTCTTCGATATTGATACAAAATATTACACAAAAGAATTGCACAAAGCCGCATTTGCTTTACCTAAATTTGTGCAAGATCTTATTAAATAAGTTATCACATACAAGTGAGATGCCAGAGGCTTAAGGCTGGCATCTTTTCTATGAATAATGAAGGAGGAACAAAATATGCGTTTTGATGAAGCTTATTCAGGTAATGTATTTATCGGCAGTCACCCTGTTTTTGAAGAAAGTGAAGCGGTTCTTTACGGAATGCCAATGGACTGGACAGTTAGCTATTGTCCAGGTTCACGATTTGGCCCAACTCGTATTCGTGAAGTATCAATTGGATTAGAAGAATACAGCCCGTATTTAGATCGCGAGCTAGAGGAAGTAAAATATTTTGATGCAGGAGATATTCCACTTCCATTTGGAAATCCGCAGCGCAGCTTAAATATGATTGAAGAGTATATCGACCAGCTTTTAGCAGCAGACAAGTTCCCGTTAGGTATGGGCGGAGAGCATTTGGTTTCTTGGCCTGTTATGAAAGCTATGTATAAAAAATATCCTGATTTAGCCATTATCCATATGGATGCTCACACAGACCTTCGTGAAGAGTATGAAGGAGAACCACTTTCTCATTCCACTCCAATTCGTAAAGTTGCTGAACTAATCGGACCGGAGAATGTTTATTCATTTGGTATTCGTTCAGGAATGAAAGAAGAATTTCAATGGGCAAAAGAAAACGGCATGCATATTTCAAAGTTTGAAGTTTTAGAGCCGTTAAAAGAGATTCTACCAACACTTGCAGGTCGCCCTGTTTATGTAACAATTGATATCGATGTATTAGATCCAGCACACGCTCCTGGTACAGGAACAGTAGATGCAGGCGGTATCACATCAAAGGAGCTTTTAGCTTCTATTCACGCAATTGCTAAATCAGATCTTCGCATTGTCGGAGGAGATTTAGTAGAAGTAGCTCCAATTTATGATCCGTCTGAACAAACAGCTAATACAGCAAGCAAGCTTATTCGCGAAATGATCTTAGGCTGGGTACAAAAGAAATAAATAAAGTAAAAGGCGGCCGCTGTGGCTGCCTTTTTTATTTGAAATATGTGAATGCGTCACGTACTGTAAAAAGGTGAATTCTCGGCGTATCTATCATATTTCCTTTGAAGTATTATTGAATTCTTGCTTCAGAATGTTTATACTATTTAAGTTATAACGTATTCATTTTAATAAGGAAGTGTCTTTTGTGAGTAACGCTTCAGAAGTCAAGAAACCCATTGAAGTTAAAATTGTGACGGATATCCGCGATGGTCACCGAAAAGAGACAACATCGGTAAATGCAAAAGGTATGTATTATGAAAAAGGATCAAAAATTTATCTTACATACACAGAGCGCCAAGAGGAAATCGGAGATATTAGGACAATGGTGAAAATTAGCGAAGATGAAGTATCAATTAATCGAACCGGTGCTGTTCAAATGAAGCAATCGTTTCGTAAAAAGGTACAGATCGAAGGAACTTATATAAGCCCTTATGGACGTATGGATTTACTAACATTCGCTCATAACATTGAATATAAACAAATGACTCAAAAGGGTCGATTATTTTTAACGTATGATCTAGAAGTACAGGGTCAGCCTACCGGGAAATATGCGTTAACCATTACATTCAAGGAGGAGAAAAAATGAACATCGTCGAACAAGTGCAGCAAAAATTAAAAGCTGAAATTCAAGATGCTGTGGTCAAAGCAGGACTTGCTGAAAAAGCAGAACTGCCAGAAGTTCTATTAGAAACCCCAAAAGATAAAACACATGGTGATTATTCTACCAATATGGCTATGCAGCTAGCTCGTATTGCCAAAAAAGCACCGCGTGTTATCGCTGAAGAGCTTGTAGCAAACTTCGATAAATCAAAAGCATCTATCGAGAAAATTGACATTGCAGGCCCTGGATTCATCAACTTTTATATGAATAACTCTTATTTAACAGAGCTTATCCCAACGATTGTAAAAGCTGGTGAAGCGTACGGTCAAACAAACGTAGGGAACGGACAAAAAGTACAGGTTGAATTTGTTTCAGCTAATCCGACAGGGGATTTACATTTAGGACATGCCCGCGGTGCTGCAGTTGGAGACTCATTATGTAATGTTCTTGAAAAAGCAGGTTACGATGTGTCACGTGAATATTATATCAATGATGCTGGTAACCAAATTAATAACCTGGCTTATTCAGTAGAAGCACGCTACATGCAGGCTCTTGGTTTAGAGAAAGAAATGCCTGCAGACGGCTATCATGGTGCTGACATTATAAACATCGGAAAAGAGCTAGCAAAAGAGCACGGAGACAAGTATGTAAATGCTTCTGAAGAAGAGCGTTTTGAATTCTTCCGTCAATACGGGTTAGATTATGAGTTAGCTAAATTAAAGCGTGATCTTGAACAGTTCCGTGTGAAATTTGACGTATGGTATTCTGAAACGTCTCTTTATAAAAATGATAAAATCTCAGTTGCACTTGAAACGCTGAAAAAACAAGGCCATGTATATGAAGAAGAAGGTGCTACGTGGTTCCGTTCTACGACATTTGGTGATGATAAAGACCGTGTGTTAATTAAAAATGACGGTTCATTTACGTACTTAACACCAGATATTGCGTATCACCAAGACAAAATTCAACGCGGATTTGATAAGCTAATTAACATTTGGGGAGCCGACCACCATGGATATATTCCTCGTATGAAAGCGGCGATTCAAGCGCTTGGTTATGAAAAAGATACGCTGGAAGTAGAAATTATTCAAATGGTTCAACTGTATCAAAATGGCGAAAAAATGAAGATGAGCAAACGTACAGGTAAAGCAGTAACAATGCGTGACCTAGTAGAAGAGGTAGGTCTTGATGCAACTCGCTACTTCTTTGCGATGAGAAGTGCGGATACACATTTAGACTTTGATTTAGATTTAGCTGTTTCTCAATCTAATGAAAATCCTGTATACTACGCGCAATATGCTCATGCCCGTATTTGCAGTATTCTTCGTCAAGGTGAAGAGATGGGGATTCAATCAACATCTGGCGCTGACCTTTCATTAATTAGTGCAGAAAAAGAAATGGAACTGCTGAAGAAAATCGGAGAGTTCCCTCAGGCCGTAGCGGAAGCAGCAACAAAACGTATTCCGCACCGCATTACGAACTACGTATTTGATCTTGCTTCTACGTTCCATAGCTTCTATAATGCAGAAAAAGTATTAGACAGCGATAATGTAGAAACAAGTAAAGCACGTATTGAACTAGTGAAAGCTGTTCAAGTAACGCTTCAAAACTCTTTAAAACTAATTGGTGTTTCAGCACCTGAAAAAATGTAACAAAAAAAAGAGCCTCTTGGCTCTTTTTTATTTAAAAAACAAGCGTGGCGCCTCCCGTACGCTTTACTCCTCTCATTGATGCTAAATCTTCCACTAATTTTAGCAGCGCTTTATCTTTTAACTTTGCTTCAATCATTACGTCAAAATCTTGTCCCATATCTTTAGCTATTTGCAAAAAAGGTGCGATAAAATCAGTTGAGACATAATCAGAGTGACTTCTAAATTCTTTTTCAGATTTAGGAGAAGAGATATGTACTTTTGGTTTTAACCCGATATGTTTCCACGTGTCAAAGATACGAGGGAGCAATAATTCAAGAGGTTCTTCTCCTTCATTTGCTTTGTGGTGGTGATAATCAAAAAGGAGAGGGACTTTCTCTTTTTCGCATACAGCTAATGTTTCTTCAGTTGTGTATGTTTTATCATCATTTTCAAGAGTCATGCGCTTTTTAATGACAGGCGGCAGCGTTTGAATGTTTTCATGAAATCGACCGATCGCTTTTTCTTTATTGCCATAGGCTCCTCCTACATGAATATTAATAAGGGCTTGATTGGCTACTCCCATCGCTTCAAGCATTCTATAGTGATAATCCATATCTTTTACCGCATTGTCTGTAATATGTTTTTTATCGCTTGTAAATAATGTGAACTGATTGGGATGAAAACTCACGCGCAGCTGATGATTCCGAATCAATTCTCCTATCTCTGACCAATCGTCTTGGAACGCATCAATGTAATTCCAATCTACTTCAGGATGAGTAGCTAAAGGGACAAGAGAAGATGATAATCGATACAGCATAATTTCATGAGCAATATTAAAATGCAAAGCGCGCTTAGTATGATTCAAATTTTGTTTTGTGACGTGATGAAGCTTATCCAGTCTCTCACCTTTTTTCATTTTTTCCCATCTAGTAAACGTGAGGGTTTTAGCAGGTGAGCAGTCCCAAAGCGACAGGGCATGTGATACATAGCCAAATCTAATTTTCATGATAAATCTTCCTCTTTTCGTTCATTAAAGTAACGGAGAAATAAAGGTTGCAAATCCTTGCTTTAATTTTTCACTCCATTTTCGGTTTTTGACATCTTCTAAAGACAAAATTGGGCATTCCCCCATACAAGCTTTAAAGCTGTTCTTTACTTCTTCAATGTATGTTGCATCATAGATTAAACAGTTGATTTCAGCGTTTAAGAACAAGCTTCTTTTATCAAAATTAGCTGTTCCTACATCGCAGATAACATTGTCTGCAATTAATACTTTGGCATGGTAAAAGCCGTAATAATATTGATAAATCATACAACCTGCTTGAAGTAGTGTGGGAAGATAGGCAAACGCAGCATGATGAACAAGCGGTTGATCTGCACGCATTGGAATTAAAATATGAACTTGTACTCCCCGTGCACGAGCTTGCAGTAAAGCATTCATCAAAGGTTCACTTGGAATAAAATAAGGAGTACCTATGTACAATTCCCTGTTGGCTTGGTTGATAATCGATAAAAATCTTTCTTCAAGTGAAAAACCTTCAGTCGACTGTAGCTGAATAACATAGTCTCCTTCAGAGGTTGGTGGAAAGTATCTTTCCATTTTACGTAGGTCTAAGCCGGTAGCAGCATACCAGTCGCTCAACAGCTGCATTTGAAGGTCTTGTATACCTTCACCTTCCATACGCAGGTGGTAATCTTTCCACACCCCAAGCTTGGCGTTGAGGCCTAAATATTCTCTTCCAATATTAAAACCTCCAATGTAGCCAACTTTCCCATCAATAACGGCCATTTTACGGTGATTGCGTGCGTTGAGTGTATAAAACAAATAAGGCCACCGTAGCGTTCGACTGTAAGCAAAATGAACACCTTGTTTCTTTAAAAATGCAATTTTGTTTTTCTTAATTTTATAGCTTCCCACACGGTCTACCAATAATCTGACTTCAATATTTTGTTGTGCTTTTTGGACTAGTAAATCTAAAAATTCTTGGCTAATTTCATCATTTTGTACAATGTAAAACGATAAATGGATAAATGAAGAGGCATTTTCTATTTCGTGAAATAAATCTTTATATAAGACATTCCCGTCTGCGAACAAAAAGAGAGAAGCACGGCGTTTTGGAAAAGTATTTTCAGCCTGAGAAAATACTTTCTTTCCAACGCCAAGGTCAATTGCAAGCCAAGCAATAAAAATAATAAAAAGTAAAATCACCACCATGCCGCTCATCATGTCACCTCTTTTCCCGATGTAAATACATTTTATGTTGTTCTTAGTGTCACCTTGTTTAAATAGAATATGAACAAAAGAACGAAAAGATATTGACTGAATGCTCATTCATTATATACAATGAAAACAGATATATTATCAGAAAATTTAGTCGTCAGGAGGAAAGAAAGGTAACAAATTATTCAAGGAGGGGACGAGATGACAGGGTTGCTGTGGGTGAATTTTCTCTTTTTTATTATTGTAACCGCTTACGCTGTTTCTTTGTTTGTATATTTAATTCGCACACGCATTGAGTATATTCAATTGGGGAAAAAAGTGGAATTTGATCAGCGGTTAAAAGAAAGGCTGCAAAAAATTTGGGTAAACGTATTTGGACAAAAGAAACTGTTAAAAGATAAAAAAAGTGGAATTATGCACGTCATGTTTTTTTATGGGTTTATTTTAGTTCAGTTCGGCGCGTTAGACTTCATTATAAAAGGTTTGCTTCCAGGTAAACATTTGCCGCTTGGACCTTTATATCCCGGCTTTACATTTTTTCAAGAAATTGTGACGTTTTTGATTTTAGTAGCAGTTGTCTGGGCTTTTCATCGTCGCTATGTAGAAAAGCTTGTGCGTTTAAAAAGAGGGTTTAAATCTGGTTTAGTACTGATTTTTATTGGAGCGCTTATGCTTTCAGTGCTTGTTGGAAACGGTATGTCAATCATCTGGCATAATCATGAACCGGCTTGGACAGAACCGATTGCGTCATCTATTGCCATCTTGTTTAAGGGAATCAATGATGTTGCCGCTATTTCCATTTTTTATGTTTCATGGTGGATTCACTTAGCCGTGTTATTGACATTTTTAGTATATGTTCCTCAATCAAAGCATGCTCATTTACTGGCTGGACCGGCTAACGTATTTTTTAACCGTGTTTCTAAGCCAGGTAAGCTTGAAAAGATTGATTTTGAAGATGAGACGCAGGAGACGTTTGGGGTTGGAAAGATTGAAGAATTTACACAGCATCAGCTTATTGATTTATATGCTTGTGTGGAATGCGGTCGATGTACGAATATGTGTCCGGCGACGGGTACAGGGAAAATTTTGTCTCCAATGGATTTAATTTTGAAGATGCGCGATCACTTAACAGAAAAAGGCGCAGTTGTGACATCTAAGGCTCCTTGGGTTCCTACGTATGCATTCTCTAAAACAAAAGGAAATCAGCTGGCGATGATGGCGGCGGGCCAAGGCGGAGCAGAAGCCGCAGCAACAGCGGAATATAATCCTGCCCTAATTGGAGATGTCATTACGGAAGAAGAAATTTGGGCATGTACAACGTGCCGAAACTGTGAAGATCAATGTCCCGTAATGAACGAGCATGTAGATAAGATCATAGATTTACGACGTTTTTTAGTATTAACCGAAGGAAAGATGGACGCGGATGCTCAGCGTGCCATGACGAATATTGAGCGTCAAGGAAACCCTTGGGGATTAAATCGAAAAGAGCGTGAAGAATGGCGACATGTAAGAGAAGATGTTCACATTCCGACTGTTAAAGAAGTAAGTAAAGCGGGTGAAACGTTTGAGTATTTGTTCTGGGTAGGTTCGATGGGATCTTATGATAACCGCAGCCAAAAAATCGCTCTATCGTTTGCAAAGCTTCTCAATGAAGCTGGTGTTTCATTTGCGATTTTAGGAAATAAAGAAAAAAATTCTGGTGATACGCCCCGCAGATTGGGCAATGAATTTTTATTCCAAGAGTTAGCTTCTAAAAATATCGCTGAATTTGAAAAAAATGAAATCAAAAAAATTGTTACGATTGATCCACATGCTTACAATATCTTCAAAAATGAATATCCAGATTTCGGTTTTGAAGGAGAAGTGTATCATCACACAGAATTATTAGCTATGTTGGTGAAAGAAGGTAAGCTGACACCAAAACATGCGGTTAATGAAAAAATTACCTTCCATGATTCCTGTTATTTAGGAAGATATAACGAAGTATACAGTCCACCAAGAGAAATTTTGAAAGCGATTCCAGGTGTTAGTTTGATTGAAATGGATCGCAACCGTGAAAATGGTATGTGCTGTGGAGCAGGAGGAGGGTTAATGTGGACGGAAGAAACGACCGGCCAGCGCATTAACGTAGCGCGCACGGAACAAGCCTTAGCCGTTAACCCAAGCATTATCAGTTCAGGTTGTCCGTACTGCTTGACGATGCTAAGTGACGGAACAAAAGCAAAAGAAGTAGAAGAAAAGGTTCATACGTATGACGTAGCAGAACTGCTTGAAAAGTCAATTTATGGTCACGTACAAGAACAGGTTTCATAAAGGAGAAGTAGAGATGGTATTCATCTCTACTTTTTACAGAAAGGAAATTGAGCAAGCGTTCAATCAGCAAGGACAAAGATTAGGAAAAAGGGGAGGAAACAATAGTGGGGAAAACAGTTATTGTGAGTGCAGTTCGAACACCTTTTGGAAAATTAGGTGGCAGCGTAAGCGGACTAAAAGCGGCAGAACTAGGCGGGAAAGCGATTCAAGCAGCATCAAAGGGACGTACAGAAATTGATTCCGTTATTATGGGGTGCGTGCTGCAAGGGGGCCAAGGACAGCTACCTTCTAGGCAAGCCATGCATTATGCAGGTTTACCGTGGCAAGTAGAGACGGAAACCATTAATAAAGTTTGTGCATCGGGCATGCGCAGTATTACAACTGCTGATCAGCTGATTCGATTAGGAGAAGCAAGAACAATTATTGCAGGTGGAATGGAATCGATGAGTAACGCGCCGTATCTTCTTCCAAAAGCAAGATGGGGATTCCGTATGGGAGATAGTGTTGTGACGGATTTGATGGTTCATGACGGTTTGACATGTAGCTTTACAGGGGTTCAAATGGGTACGTATGGAAATGAAATAGCTTCTGAAATGAATATTTCCCGAGAAAAGCAGGATGAATGGGCGCTTCGCAGTCATCAGTTAGCGGTAGAGTCAGAAGAGAAAGGGAGATGGGATGCAGAAAGAATTTCAGTTGATATTCCGTCTAAAAAAGGAATGATAACGGTTCAAAAAGATGAAGGACCAAGAAAAGATACGTCGATAGAAAAACTCTCGTCTCTTCGGCCTGTATTTGGCCACAGTGGAACCATTACAGCAGGAAATGCACCTAGCGTAAATGACGGAGCAGCT
Organism: Priestia sp. 40; assembly: GCF_049368575.1. NCBI lineage: Bacteria > Bacillati > Bacillota > Bacilli > Caryophanales > Bacillaceae > Priestia > Priestia sp. 40. Next base: position 1,832,187 of record NZ_JBMPZA010000005.1, on the reverse strand, counting down.
GCACTCATGTTAATGGATGAAGATGTGGCAAAAGCAAATGGCTATGAGCCGTTGGCTACGATTATAAACCATACTTCTCTTGCGATGGAGCCAAGGGAATTTCCGAAAACGCCTGGGTTTGCTATTAACAAGCTACTGCAAAAAACAAATAAGACAGTAGACGATATTGCGCTGTTTGAAATCAATGAAGCTTTTTCAGCAGTAGCGTTGATGAGTATGGAGATTGCAGGGCTTCCGGCTGAAAAAGTAAATGTGAACGGCGGGGCTGTGGCACTTGGACATCCGATTGGCGCAAGCGGCGCTCGTATTGTTGTCACGCTCATTCATGAATTAAGACGACGAGGCGGCGGTCTAGGCATTGCTTCTATTTGCAGCGGCGGCGGCCAAGGTGATGCCATCATGGTAGAGGTGTAAAAGGGGGATATCAACTTGAATATCGAAACAGTTATGGTTATTGGAGCAGGTCAGATGGGAGCAGGCATTGCACAAGTATTTGCTGCGAGCGGATATCAAGTTTCTTTGTATGACGTTGATCAAAAAAATACACAAAAAGGAATAGAAGGTATTGATAAACGTCTAAAAAAACAGGTGGGAAAAGGTTCTCTCTCAGCTAAGGAATATGAAGAAATTATGGAGCGCCTTCACCTGGCAAATGAAATAACAGCAGCACAAAAAGCAGATTTAATCGTCGAAGCGGTTGTGGAAAAGATGGAGGTCAAACAAGCCATTTTTGCGGAGTTGGATTCGTTAGCCCCGAGTCATACTATTTTAGCAACCAACACATCTTCGCTTCCTATTACTGAAATTGCAGCTGTGACCACTCGACCTGAAAAAGTAATTGGCATGCACTTTATGAATCCTGTTCCGGTGATGAAACTCGTTGAAATTATTAGAGGGCTGGCTACTACCGATGAAGTGTATCAAGCAGTCTATGAAACAACGAAAAAATTAAATAAAACCCCAGTGGAAGTTCATGATTTTCCCGGGTTTGTTTCAAATCGAATTTTAATGCCAATGATTAACGAAGCTGTGTTTACGCTCTATGAAGGTGTAGCAAACGAAGAGGATATTGATCAAGTCATGAAACTAGGAATGAACCATCCAATGGGACCATTGACACTAGCAGATTTCATCGGGCTCGATACATGCTTGTTTATTATGGAAACGCTCCATAAAGGGTTTGGCGACGACAAATATCGTCCTTGTCCATTGCTTAGGAAATATGTAAAGGCAGGATGGCTTGGTCGAAAAACAGGAAAAGGATTTTTTACGTACGAAACATAAAGGAGTGGCGAAATGATCTTTTTTACGTCTGAACAACACATGATTAAAAAGATGGTAGCTGATTTTAGTGAAAAAGAAGTCGCTGCAGCTGTACCAAACATGGAAAAGGGCGAATTTCCTCGAGATTTATTAAAGCAGATGGCTGATCTTGGCCTAATGGGCATTCCCGTTCCTCAAACGTACGGCGGAGGAGGACTGGACTTTATATCGTACATGATTGCTATTCACGAAATATCAAAAGTAAGCCCAGCCCTCGGTGTCATTTTGTCTGTTCATACTTCTGTAGGTACGAATCCTATTGTCGTGTTTGGGACCGAAGATCAAAAACAAAAGTATGTAAAAAAACTGGCGACAGGTGAATATTTAGGGGCTTTTTGCTTAACAGAACCTAGTGCAGGGTCTGATGCCGCAAGCTTAAAAACGAAAGCGGAACGAAAAGGAGACTACTACCTCTTAAATGGATCAAAGCTTTTCATTACAAACGGCGGAGAAGCAGATACATATATTGTATTTGCAAAAACGAACCCAGAACGCGGGTCGAGGGGAATGAGCGCTTTTATCGTTGAAAAGACGATGGAGGGATTTTCGGTAGGAAAGGATGAACATAAGATGGGCCTTCATGGTTCCCGCACGGTTCAACTGCACTTCGAAAATATGCAGGTACCTGTAGAAAATCGTCTCGGAGAAGAAGGTGAAGGTTTTCGAATTGCTATGGCTAATTTAAATGCCGGAAGAATTGGTATTGCTGCTCAGGCGGTAGGAATTGCTGAAGGTGCGTTAACGGCAGCTAAAAACTATGCAAATGAACGATATCAATTCGGAAAACCGATTTTATCTCAGCAGGGAATTGCTTTTAAGCTTGCCGATATGGAAACATCTGTTGAATCAGCAAAGCTTTTAATGTACCGAGCCGCTTTTTTATATGATCAAAAACTTCCTTGTAAAAAAGAAGCCTCAATGGCGAAATTATTTGCTTCCCAAACGGCTATGAATGTAGCGACGGACGCAATTCAAGTTTTAGGGGGATACGGTTATATGAAAGATTATCCAGTAGAGAGGTATTTTCGTGACGCCAAAGTGTGCGAAATCTACGAAGGTACAAGCGAAATACAACGTATCGTGATTAGCAGTCAATTATAGGGGGAATAGTCATGTTTTTTAAACTTTCAGAAGAACACGAAATGATTCGAAAAATGGTGCGGGACTTTGCCAAAAACGAAGTGGCTCCGACAGCGGCCGAACGAGATGAAGAAGAGCGTTTTGACAGAGGAATCTTTACGCAAATGGCTGATCTAGGATTAACAGGTATTCCATGGCCGGAGCAATACGGAGGAATTGGCAGCGACTATCTAGCTTATTGCATTGCTGTTGAAGAACTGTCTAGAGTATGTGCATCAACAGGCGTTACGTTGTCGGCTCATACTTCTCTTGCCGGCTGGCCAATCTATACATTCGGAACAGAAGAACAAAAACACAAATACCTGAAACCTATGGCAACGGGTGAGAAAATAGGTGCTTATGGGTTAACCGAACCGAGTGCTGGATCAGATGCAGGAGGAATGAGAACGCTCGCTGTAAAAGACGGAGAAGATTATATTTTAAATGGTTCTAAAATCTTTATTACAAACGGCGGCGAAGCGGATATTTACGTCGTATTTGCTCGCATCGACCCCAATGAAAAACGCACGAGCGCTTTTATTATTGAAAAAGATATGCCGGGATTTTCAGTTGGTAAAAAAGAAAAGAAACTGGGCATTCGCTCTTCACCTACCACAGAAATTATTTTCGAGGACTGCCGTGTTCCAAAAGAAAATTTGCTAGGAAATGAAGGAGAAGGATTTAAAGTTGCGATGATGACACTAGATGGCGGCAGAAATGGCATTGCAGCGCAGGCGGTAGGAATTGCTCAAGGGGCGTTAGATGCGGCCGTAGCTTATGCCAAGGAACGTCAGCAATTTGGTAAGCCAATTATTTCTCAGCAAGGAATTGCTTTTAAGTTAGCTGACATGGCAACGAGTATAGAAGCTGCAAGACTGTTAACCTATCAAGCTGCTTGGCTGGAGTCCCAAGGGCTGCCGTATGGCAAAGAATCAGCCATGTCAAAATTATATGCCGGGGATACAGCAATGAAAGTAACGACAGAAGCTGTTCAAGTATTTGGAGGATACGGTTATACAAAAGATTATCCAGTAGAACGTTTTATGAGAGATGCAAAAATCACGCAAATTTATGAAGGCACACAAGAGATTCAGCGTCTCGTCATTTCTAGGTATCTTGCTAAATAAAACACTTGTTGTAGGAGAGGTGAAAAAATGAAAAAGAGAGAAGTTCTCACATCCATTAAAGATGAAAAGCTGATTGTAGAGCGTCGTAATCAAATGATTAAAGGTGCCGTCACGCTATTTAAGGAAAAAGGTTTTCACCGAACAACAACAAGGGAAATTGCCAAAGCCGCTGGGTTCAGTATCGGTACACTTTACGAATATATTCAATCTAAAGAAGATGTTTTATATCTTGTATGTGACAATATTTACGATGAAGTGAGAGAACGATTAGAAGAGATGGTAGTGGATCGTTATACAATCGCTGAGCTTCAACAAGCGATTCAGCACTATTTTAAAGTTGTGGATGAGCTTCAAGATGAAGTATTAGTCATGTACCAAGAAGCGAAATCGCTGTCTAAAGATGCGCTTCCATATGTATTAAAAAAAGAGCTGGATATGGTTGAAATGTTTAAGGTTATTATCGAAGGCTGCGTAGAAAACAATCAATTTGCACTTACGGATAAAGAAATTTCGCTGTTTGCTCATCATTTATTTGTTCAAGGTCAGATGTGGGCATTTCGTAGATGGTGGCTGCAAAAGCATTATTCACTAGAAGAATATACAAATATGCAGTTAGATTTTTTACTTAAAAATTTTTCATTTCAACAACTGTGTGAGGGGGAGACAGTTTGAATACAAGCAAAAGACCGCTTCGTTTTTTAACCGCTTCTAGCCTGTTTGACGGCCACGACGCGTCCATTAATATTATGAGACGAATTCTTCAAGCCAAGGGGGTAGAAGTCATTCACCTAGGGCATAACCGATCTGTTGAAGAAATTGTTAACGCTTCCATACAAGAGGATGTGCAGGGGATTGCCATTTCTTCTTATCAAGGCGGCCATGTAGAATATTTTAAGTATATGTACGATTTACTCCAAGAACAACAGGCTTCTCATATTAAAATTTATGGCGGCGGAGGAGGGGTAATTATTCCGAGTGAGATTCAAGAGCTTCATGATTACGGCATTTCTAAAATCTTTTCTCCGGAAGATGGACGAAAAATGGGTTTAGAAGGCATGATTCAATTCATGATCGATGATTGTTATTACACAAATCCCCCTGTACTGCCGAAGGATCGTACCTTAACGCCGGCTAATGACCGTTTAATTGCCCAGCTTATTACATGTGCTGAAAATGAAGCCTATGAATACACAAAAGAGCATGCAGCCGCTCTTGAAGAAATCCGAGAAAGTGTAATCGAAAGCGAGACAGACCAAAAAATACCGGTTATTGGAATCACAGGAACAGGAGGAGCGGGGAAAAGTTCACTTACGGATGAATTAGTAAGAAGGTTTATTGAACATATTCCAGATATTCATGTAGCTGTCTTATCCGTTGATCCAACTAAACAAAAAACCGGAGGAGCGCTTCTTGGGGATCGAATTCGCATGAACATTGCAGCTTCTCCTCGTGTGTATATGAGAAGTTTGGCCACGCGTTCATCTGGACATGAGCTATCGGCGGCCATTCGAGATGGAATTGCTGTCGTGAAAAAAGCGGGTTTCGACATTATCATTGTCGAAACAAGCGGCATTGGGCAAGCTGATGCTCAAGTTAAAGATATTGCAAACGTCTCTCTTTATGTAATGACAAGCGAATTTGGCGCGCCGTCGCAGTTAGAAAAGATTGAAATGATTGATTACGCAGACTTTATTGTAATCAATAAATTTGAAAAAAAAGGTTCCGAAGATGCAAAAAAACAAGTGCAGCGTCAATATCAGCGTAATCATCAGCTGTTTGAAAATAATCTCTCTACGATGCCAATTTACGGAACAATTGCGAGTCAGTTCAACGACGGGGGAACAAATATTTTATTTGAAGATCTTGTAAATCATCTGCATCAAACATGCCATACGTCTTGGCACGTAGAAAAATCATCAGAGCGCGTAAGTGAAAAGAAATATACCATCATTCCTAATGATCAACAGCAATATTTACAGGAGATTGTAAACAGCGTTCGCTCTTATCACCGTAATACTGATGTTCAAGTGCAAACAGCGCGTAAATTTTATCAGCTAGAGGGTGCTCTGGAAGAAGTGGAAACAGAAACAGCCAAGCAAGAGCTCACTCAGCTAAAGGAGAAATATCAAAAACAGCTAACGGCTGAATCGATTGAAAAGCTGGAAAACTGGCCTAAATTAAAAAGTCAGTATCGGCAAGAAGAACTTATTACAAAGATAAGAAATAAAGAAATTAAAACCTCTCTGCAAGTTGATACGCTATCAGGACTGCGTATTCCGCGCGTGGCCCTTCCAAAAGTTGAAGAATACGGGGAAGTTCTTCGTTTTCTTTATAAAGAAAATGTGCCAGGTGCGTTTCCTTATACAGCAGGTGTTTTTCCTTTCAAACGAAAAGGTGAAGATCCTAAGCGTCAATTTGCAGGCGAAGGAACACCAGAACGAACCAATCGCCGCTTTCACTATTTATCAAAAGATGATGAGGCCAAGCGTTTAAGTACAGCGTTTGATTCTGTAACGCTTTATGGAGAAAATCCTGATCCAAGGCCGGATATCTTCGGAAAAATTGGCGAAAGCGGCGTAAATGTTTGTACGCTTGATGATATGAAACTCTTGTATAAGGGATTTGATCTTTGCCATCCTTCGACTTCCGTTTCGATGACGATCAATGGGCCGGCTCCAATATTACTAGCTATGTTTATGAATACAGCTATCAGTCAGCAGGTGGAAAAAAAGGAAGCGGAATTAAAGCGTCCTTTAAAAGAAGAGGAATACGAGGACGTAAAATCGGGTACGTTGAAACAAGTGAGAGGAACCGTTCAAGCGGATATTTTAAAAGAAGATCAAGGCCAAAATACGTGTATTTTTTCCACAGAATTTGCATTAAAAATGATGGGAGATATTCAGCAGTACTTTATTGACGAGAAAGTGCGCAACTATTATTCTGTGTCTATTTCAGGCTATCATATTGCTGAAGCAGGGGCGAACCCAATTTCTCAGCTAGCGTTTACATTAGCCAACGGTTTTACGTACGTGGAATATTACTTGAGCCGAGGTATGCACATTGATGATTTTGCTCCTAATTTATCTTTTTTCTTTAGTAATGGACTTGATCCTGAATACACGGTTATTGGACGTGTAGCGAGAAGGATCTGGGCAATTGTGATGCGTGATAAATACGGCGCGAATGAACGCAGTCAAAAGCTTAAGTATCATATTCAAACATCCGGCCGATCGCTTCATGCACAGGAAATTAATTTTAATGATATACGTACGACGCTGCAAGCCTTAATGGCTCTTCATGACAATTGCAACTCCCTTCATACCAATGCGTATGATGAAGCAATTACAACACCGACAGAGGAATCTGTACGAAGAGCGATGGCCATTCAATTAATCATTACAAAAGAGCATGGATTAACTAAAAACGAAAATCCACTACAGGGCTCTTTTATTATTGATGAACTAACAGACTTGGTAGAAGAAGCGGTATTGGCTGAGTTCCAACGCTTAAATGATAGAGGCGGAGTTTTAGGTGCGATGGAAATGCAGTATCAGCGAGGTAAGATTCAAGATGAATCGATGGAATATGAGATGCAAAAACATACGGGAGCTTTACCTATTATAGGAGTAAATACGTATATTAATCCAAATGAAGAGGAGAGCTCCTCAGTTGATGACATGCAGTTAGCCCGCGCATCAAAAGAAGAAAAAAATCACCAAATTAATCAGCTTCAGAAGTTTCAACAGCAGCATGAAGAAAAAAGAGAAGATGCGCTGAAAAGGTTAAAGAAAGCTGCAACAGAAGGAGAGAACATTTTCAAAGAGTTAATGGAGACCGTTAAAGTAGCCAGCTTAGGAGAAATTACGCGAGCTTTATATGAATGCGGTGGGCAATATCGCCGAAATATGTAATAATGTATCGTTAGTATATAGTGATATATTAAAAGCCGAGATGACCGTGTGTTGGTCCTCTCGGCTTTTATAGACCTAACCTCAACGGAGTCAGAATAACTGATGGTGAATCTCTTTTGATTAAAGGGTGCTGTTGGCGTATTAAGTAGAATGTATTATAGTAATAAAATGTCTATTTTTTCGTTGTTTTATGCGAAATTCTCGAGAATTTTAGAAACGAGGCTAGCATAAATGTATTGAATTTGTTTATAATGAATGGTATGTATTTATTCGTTTCCATCATTTACACATATGATGAATTGATTTAATAGATTTTCGATATACATAGCCATAGAAAGGATGTGCCAGATTTGAGTTTAGCACAGTACTCAAAAACGGATTTAAAAGAAATGTCGATGATTGAGATTGCTTATGCGCTTCTAGAAGAAAAAACAGATCGTCAAGCAATGTCATTCCAAGAAATTATTGCTGAAATTAAAGCAGCAGCTGAAATGTCAGATCAAGAATTAAAAACGAGATTAGCTCAGTTTTATACAGATATTAATATTGATGGTCGCTTTTTAACAGTAGGGGACAACCACTGGGGTCTTCGTGGATGGTATCCTTTTGACCAAGCTGAAGAAGAAGTTATTCCGGTTGCAAAACCTAAAAAGAAAAAAGCGAAAAAAGCTGTTGTTGAAGAAGTTGAAGATTTTGATGATCTAGAAGAAGATTTAGATTATGAAGATGTTGATGATCTAGACGAAGAAGAAGATTTTGAAGATATTGACGAGCTAGAAGAAGATGAAGATGACCTTGCAGAAGACGACTTTGACGATTTAGAAGATGATCTAGACGATGATGAAGAAGATGAAGAAGAAGATTATGAGGACGAAAAAGAAAAATAATCCTTCTTGACTTTTTCAAGCGAAGTAGGTAGAATCTTTTTTGGGCTCTTTAAACAAGCATTTAAAAAGTTTTTATTTAAAATAGACTATTGCTCCCAATCCAGTTTTGGTATTGGGAGCAATTTTTTTATTTTATCTATCCATGTTTTACACCCCGATAGGTTCTTATAAATCCTTGATAGAAACTTTCTTTTGGTTCTTGAACGTTTCACATTCATAAGGTTTCTTATAATTTCGCATGCACAATGAATGAATTGTGATTGTTTATGTGAAAACTTTTAATATTGTACAGTTCAAATTATTTAGAGGGGGAAGTATAGATGACAAAGTATATTTTCGTAACAGGCGGTGTTGTATCATCTCTAGGAAAAGGGATTACAGCAGCTTCTTTAGGCCGTTTATTAAAAAACCGTGGATTGAACGTAACGATTCAAAAGTTTGATCCGTACATTAACGTAGACCCAGGAACAATGAGTCCATACCAGCACGGTGAGGTATTCGTAACGGATGACGGCGCGGAAACAGACTTAGACTTAGGTCACTATGAGCGTTTTATTGATATCAACTTAAATCGCTACAGCAACGTAACAACAGGTAAAGTATATTCAACCGTATTGAAAAAAGAGCGTCGCGGTGATTATTTAGGCGGAACAGTTCAGGTTATTCCGCACATCACAAATGAAATTAAAGAACGCGTTTTCCGTGCAGGTAAAGAAACAAATGCGGACGTTGTTATTACTGAAATCGGCGGAACGGTAGGAGATATTGAGTCACTTCCTTTCCTAGAAGCTATTCGTCAAATCAAAAGTGATATTGGCCGTGACAATGTTATGTATATCCACTGTACACTTGTGCCATATTTAAAAGCTGCTGGTGAAATGAAAACAAAACCAACACAGCATAGTGTAAAAGAGTTACGTAGCTTAGGTATTCAGCCAAATGTTATCGTTGTTCGTACAGAAATGCCAATTTCTGAAGATATGAAAGACAAGCTAGCTTTATTCTGCGACATTGATCCAAAAGCGGTTATTGAGTGTGCAGACGCTGAAACATTATATGAAATTCCACTATCTCTACAAGAGCAGCACCTAGATCAAATCACATGCGATCACTTGAAATTAGATTGCAAAGAAGCAGAAATGACTGAGTGGAAAGCATTGGTTGAGAAAGTAAAAGGACTTTCAAATACAACAAAAATTGCATTGGTTGGTAAGTATGTAGAGCTTCAAGATGCTTATATTTCTGTCGTAGAAGCAATGAAACATGCTGGATATGCATTCGATGCAGATGTAAACATCAAGTGGGTAAATTCTGAATTTGTAACAAAAGAAAATGTTCAAGATTTACTTGGTGATGTAGACGGTATCTTAGTTCCAGGTGGATTTGGTGATCGTGGAATTGAAGGTAAAATTGTAGCAACACAATATGCACGTGAGCAAAAAGTTCCATTCTTAGGTATTTGCTTAGGTATGCAGCTAGCATCAGTTGAGTTTGCGCGTAATGTATTAGGCTTAGAAGGCGCACATTCAGCAGAAATTGCACCTGAAACAAACTATCCAATTATTGACTTATTACCAGAACAAAAAGACGTAGAAGACCTAGGCGGTACACTACGTTTAGGACTATATCCTTGTAAATTGTCTGAAGATACGCTTGCATATGAAGCATATCAAGATGAAGTGGTATATGAGCGTCATCGTCATCGTTATGAATTTAATAACGAATACCGTCAACAAATGGAAGAGAAAGGCTTTATCTTTTCTGGTACAAGCCCAGACGGCCGTTTAATTGAAATTGTAGAGCTAAAAGACCACCCATGGTTCTTGGCTTCACAATTCCACCCAGAATTTACTTCTCGTCCAACTAGACCACAACCATTGTTCAAAGAATTTATTCGCGCATCAATGGAATCAAGTCAAAACAAATAAGTGAAATAAAAAACACGCTGTCTAAAGACAGCGTGTTTTTTATTTATATTCTTCTACGATTTCTTTTAATGTGAAAGTTAAACCGTAGTATGCGTATAAAGCGACCATCATTGCTGGAAAACCAAATCGTGAGCCGTCTTCTCCAGGAATAAGCGGCTTTAACAATTTTGTATCAATATGTGCATCTGCGAGTGCTGTTAAAGAAGGTTCGGCTATCTCTTTAGGAACAGCAGCAATGCTAACAAATGGAATATCCCGTTTCTTTAAACGTTCAGCTATTTCCACTGCTTTATTATCTGTTGAGAATCGAGAGACAAGCAGTACGCGATCAACGCTAGTCAGCTGATCCAGTTCATGTAAAGGTAAAGCTTTTGCCTGACTTAAAGGTTCTGCACTGCTTAGTGCTTCCAGCGTAATGGCGTGCATTTCTTCTACACCATAAATATAAATAAATCCTTCTCCGACAGAGGCCTGGGCTAAAATACGCGCAGCATCTTCAAATTGGAATTCTTCTTGTTCTTCAATTCGTTTAAAAAAGCCTGAAAGTTGAGTTGTGAAAATTTTAAGCATAGAATCTCCCTTCGATTTAAGCGGCTAAAGCCGTCTATCTACACATTATAACGAAAAAAGCTATCTGTATTCTATCTTGAAATGAGCTACAATGAAAGTAAAGTGCAATGAAGTTGGATGGACGACAAAAAAAGCTATGTTTTGTAACAATTTCTCTAATTAGCAGGGATTTTTGTTTTAAAGGCGAAATACATATGTTAGTTTTGTCTGTATAAGAGGAATATAAAAGGTGGGATTATATTGGCAGAGAAAATTTTAATTGTTGATGATCAGTATGGTATACGTATTTTATTAACGGAAGTGCTGCAAAAAGAAGGCTATACGACATTTCAAGCGGCGAACGGCTTCCAGGCGATTGACATTACAAAAGAGCAAGCACCGGATCTTGTCTTATTAGATATGAAAATTCCAGGAATGGATGGAATTGAAATTTTAAAAAGGTTAAAGCAGCACGATGAAACGATTAAAGTCATCATTATGACCGCTTATGGTGAATTGGATATGATTCAAGAAGCAAAAGATTTAGGAGCATTAACACACTTTGCAAAACCGTTTGATATTGATGAAATCCGAAAAGTTGTTAGGGAATATATACCAGTAAAGTCGAATTAAGGTTTTGATAGGGTTTTCATACTAACAAATTTTGAATATCAGCCTAAAAATGTTGCTGTTTTCATTGTTAGTTGGTATCCTAATTACTGTATTCATAATTCGACAATCTATTATGTAAAGATGCGCGTTGTTTCTACATGAAACACTCAATTCAAGAGCATACTATTTGAGTGTGCCTTTTGGTTAGCATCTAATCTAAGGTTGATTTTAAGGAGGATTTCAATATGCCTTTAGTATCAATGAAAGAAATGCTTATTACAGCAAAAGAACAAGGCTATGCAGTAGGTCAATTTAACTTAAATAACTTAGAGTTTACTCAAGCTATTCTTCAAGCAGCAAAAGAAGAAAACTCTCCAGTTATTCTTGGTGTATCTGAAGGTGCAGCACGCTACATGGGCGGTTTCAAAACTGTTGTAGCAATGGTTGAAGCTCTAATCGAAGATTACGACGTTCAAGTACCAGTTGCAATTCACTTAGACCACGGTTCAAGCTTTGAATCATGTGCAAAAGCAATCCATGCTGGATTCACTTCTGTAATGATCGATGCTTCTCACCACCCATTTGAAGAAAACATTGCAATTACTTCTAAAGTAGTTGAACTAGCTCACTTCCACGGAGTATCTGTAGAAGCAGAACTAGGAACTGTTGGTGGACAAGAAGACGACGTTATTGCTGAGGGCGTTATCTATGCAGATGCTAACGAGTGTGAAGAACTTGTTAACCGTACAGGTATCGATTGCTTAGCTCCAGCATTAGGATCAGTTCACGGACCATACAAAGGTGAACCAAACCTAGGTTTTGCTGAAATGAAAGAAATCGGAGATCGTACAGGCTTACCATTAGTTTTACATGGTGGAACTGGTATTCCAACAAAAGATATCCAAAAATCAGTTTCTTTAGGTACTGCTAAAATCAACGTAAACACTGAAAACCAAATTGCTTCAGCTAAAGCTGTTCGTGAAGTATTAGCTGCGCAACCTGAACAATATGATCCACGTAAATACTTAGGACCTGCTCGCGAAGCAATCAAAGAAACGGTTCAAGGTAAAATGCGTGAATTCGGTTCTTCTAACAAAGCATAATTTGAAATCTTCGGATTACCTGTTTGCGGTTAGTTGAGTCTGAAAAATAAAACCGTCTTATTTTTATTGTAAGGCGGTTTTATTTTTACTATAATTTTCTTATCATTCTGAATACATAACACAGGGGGATGGCATTCATGAAGTTTTTTATTGATACGGCTAATTTAGACGAGATTAAGGAAGCGCATTCATTAGGTTTGTTAGCGGGGGTTACAACAAATCCTAGTTTAGTAGCTAAAGAGAACATCACATTTGAAGATCGTCTTCGTGAAATTACAGAGTTCGTTGAAGGGTCTGTAAGTGCAGAAGTAATTGCGCTTGATGCAGAAGGCATGATTCGAGAAGGACAAGAGCTTGCTGCGATTGCGCCGAATATTACAATCAAGGTACCGATGACTCCAGATGGCTTAAAAGCAGTAAAAGAATTTACTAGTTTAGGTATTAAGACAAACGTTACGCTTATTTTCTCAGCTAACCAAGCGTTAATGGCAGCAAGAGCAGGTGCTACTTACGTATCGCCTTTCTTAGGAAGATTAGACGATATTGGTTTTAATGGCCTCGATTTAATCTCAGATATTGCAGATATTTTTGCAATTCATGACATTCCATCAGAAATTATTGCAGCATCTATTCGTCATCCGATGCACGTAACAGAAGCTGCAAAAAATGGAGCACATATTGCGACAATTCCTTACAAAGTTTTAATGCAATTGTTCAAACATCCGTTAACAAATGCAGGAATTGACCAATTTTTAGCGGATTGGGAAAAACGAAATGTCTAAACATGTATAAATTTGTGTGGCATTTACCATCCTGACAGGTGAATGCCATATTTTTCTTTTATCTTGTCGAAACTATACATGATTTTTTCATTTTCGTGTACACTAGTAGGTAATAGGAAAAATAACCATTCTTTTAGGTATTCTTTGTACCAAAATTTTCCTCAATTACTAGGTGAGAAACTTTCTTTCACTAGAAGGGAGCTATAAATGGAAAAGTTAAAAATACAAGGTGGCTTTACCTTAAGTGGATCCGTCCGCGTCAGTGGTGCTAAAAATAGTGCCGTTGCGCTTATTCCAGCAACAATTTTAGCCGAGTCACCTGTTACAATTGAAGGTCTGCCCGATATTTCAGACGTGCAGTTATTAGGGGATTTAGTTGAAGAAATTGGTGGGAAAGTAACCATTGATAACGACGAATTAACAGTAGATCCATCCGGAATGGTTGCAATGCCTTTACCGAACGGAAAAGTAAAAAAATTACGCGCTTCTTATTATTTAATGGGGGCGATGTTAGGACGCTTTAAAAAAGCGGTAGTTGGGCTTCCAGGAGGCTGTTATCTTGGTCCTAGACCAATCGATCAGCACATTAAAGGCTTTGAAGCTCTTGGCGCTAAAGTAACAAATGAGCAAGGAGCTATTTACATTCGAGCTGAGGAACTGATTGGTGCTCGAATTTATTTAGACGTTGTTAGCGTAGGAGCAACAATCAATATTATGCTCGCTGCTGTAAGAGCAAAAGGGCGTACCGTTATTGAGAATGCTGCTAAAGAGCCTGAAATTATTGATGTAGCTACGTTACTGACAAGTATGGGTGCCCGTATTAAAGGTGCAGGTACGGATGTTATTCGAATTGATGGAGTAGATCAATTAAAAGGATGCCGTCATTCCATCATTCCAGACCGAATTGAAGCAGGCACATATATGATCATGGGAGCGAGTATGGGAAAAGAAGTTGTTGTCGACAACGTTATCCCTCAGCATTTGGAGTCATTAACGGCTAAAATGCGTGAGATGGGTATTCATATCGAAACAAGCTCAGATCAGATTCTTGTAGCGACTCGTCAGCTATTGAAGCCCGTAGATATTAAGACGCTAGTATATCCAGGTTTTCCAACTGATTTACAGCAACCATTTACGACGCTTCTAACAAGAGCGTCTGGTACAAGCGTTGTGACGGATACAATTTACGGTGCAAGGTTTAAGCATATTGATGAGCTGAGACGAATGAATGCATCTGTTAAGGTAGAAGGACGTTCTGCTATTATTAATGGTCCCATTCACTTACAAGGTGCGCGTGTGAAAGCGTCGGACTTACGAGCAGGAGCAGCTCTCGTAACCGCTGGCTTAATGGCCAAAGGGATTACAGAGGTAACGGGTTTAGAGCACATTGACCGAGGTTACAGTCATTTAGTAGACAAGCTATCGGAGTTAGGGGCAATGATTTGGCGTGAAGAGATGACTCAAGAGGAAATTGAGCAATTTCAAAATTCATAGAGGCAAATCGGTGCCACAGTCATGAAATCAAAGTCTAGAAAAGAGCTTTTTAATAAGCTACACAGGCGTAGGAGGGTTCTTCTATGTCTGTGTAGCTTATATATTTATGAATAGGGTAAATAGATAGAAAGGGAAGCTAAAAGATAAATTTCACTTCTTATTTTAACGTCCAGTTTATTTCCTTTAATGTGAAATTATGAAAAGGTTTTCCTCGCTCCTCGTAAGCTATTAAATTTCCTTTTTTTTATTCATCTTCTAAAGTAAAAAAAGATTGATTAAAAAGATAGAAAAAGGTTAGAATATAAATTGCTACGTTAAATTTATCAAGATAATATAAATGGTTTTATGTCGGAATTATTCTTCTAAAAGTGTATAGTTAATCAATTGATTCTACTTATTATACTTCAAAGGTTATATTCTCCATTTTCACAGATTTATTCCATCCATATCATCTCTCAATTTTATATTTGAATTTAATATGGGAGGAACGGTTAAAAATTATTCATTATAAAGCGTGGTGTCCTAATGAACTTAACATTATCCAGTTTAGAAAATATGAAATTAAAAGAGCTATATGAACATGCTCGTGAGTATAAAGTTTCGTACTATAGTAAATTAACGAAAAAAGAACTTGTCTTTGCTATTTTAAAGGCTCAAGCTGAACAAGATGGGCTTTTATTTATGGAAGGCGTTCTTGAAATTATTCAGTCAGAAGGATTCGGTTTCTTACGACCAATTAACTATTCACCGAGTTCAGAAGATATTTATATCTCAGCTTCACAAATTCGTCGCTTCGATCTGCGTAATGGAGACAAGGTATCGGGGAAAGTTCGTCCTCCAAAAGAAAATGAGCGCTACTACGGATTATTACATGTAGAAGCAGTAAACGGAGAAGACCCAGAAACGTCAAAAGAACGCGTACATTTTCCAGCACTAACCCCGATTTATCCAAATGAGCAAATGCTGCTGGAAACTCAGCCAAGAAGTTTCTCTACGCGTATTATTGACTTGATTTCACCAATTGGATTTGGGCAAAGGGGACTAATTGTTGCGCCGCCAAAGGCAGGTAAAACGATGCTGTTAAAAGAAATTGCCAATAGCATTACAACGAATCATCCTGATGCAGAATTGATTGTCCTTCTTATTGATGAGCGTCCTGAGGAAGTGACGGACATTGAGCGTTCGGTTGACGGTGATGTTGTCAGTTCTACATTTGACGAAGTGCCAGAAAACCACATTAAAGTAGCGGAACTTGTCCTTGAACGTGCGATGAGATTAGTCGAACACAAAAAAGATGTTGTCATTTTGATGGATAGCATTACAAGGCTTGCTCGTGCTTATAACTTAGTTATTCCACCGAGCGGTCGTACACTATCAGGGGGTATTGACCCGGCTGCTTTTCACCGTCCAAAACGATTCTTTGGAGCTGCTCGTAACATTGAAGATGGAGGCAGCTTAACCATTCTAGCAACAGCCTTAATTGATACAGGCTCTCGTATGGATGATGTTATTTATGAAGAATTTAAAGGTACAGGTAACATGGAGCTGCATCTAGATCGTTCACTAGCTGAAAAACGTATCTTCCCTGCGATTGACATTCGTCGCTCAGGCACACGTAAAGAAGAGCTGTTAATTCCAAAAGAGCATTTAGACCACTTATGGGCAATTCGTAAATCAATGGCAGATGCTCCTGATTTTGCAGAAAAATTCTTAAAACGTTTACGTCAAACAAAGACAAATGAAGAGTTCTTCTCGATGTTAACGGAAGAGAAAAAAACGCTTCTAGCAAATAAACGATAAGTTATAAAACATGTGGTTGCAAAAGCATACAACCCTTGTTATAATTTCATCATGTGTGTTGATAAAGTACACAGTGAAATAGTTATTATTTCATCACTATCTTTATCAATAAACTCTGTTTCAGAATGATTCAGGGCGGAAGGAGATGAAACGAATGAAAACAGGAATTCATCCAAACTATAAAACAGTTATGGTTAAATGTACTTGCGGAAACGAATTTGAAAGTGGTTCTGTAAAAGAAGAGATCCGCGTTGAGACTTGTTCTGAATGTCACCCATTCTACACTGGTCGTCAAAAATTCGCTGAAGCTGGTGGCCGTGTTGATCGCTTCAACAAAAAATACGGTCTTAAATAATCACATTGTCGAAACAAACAGGCAAGTAGCTTAACTTCTTGCCTGTTTTTTTGCTTATAAAAGTAGAAAAACAGTGTCTGCTTGATAAAAAAGTGGGTACTTTATCATAAGAATAAGATCTACATAGAAGACGTAGATTAAGTTAGTAGCGGTTCGCTCAGAAACGGAACGAGAAGAAGGGAGAGTCCCGCAGTGGTGTACGTAATGAAACAAAGCGGTTGGATAGAAGTAATTTGTGGCAGTATGTTTTCAGGGAAATCAGAAGAGTTGATTCGACGTGTGCGCCGTACGCAGTTTGCTAAACAAAAAGCACAAGTGTTCAAGCCTGCAATTGATAATCGATATAGCGAAGAAGCTGTCGTTTCACATAATGGTACATCTGTTATGGCTTATTCAATCTCGGCATCGCGCGATATTTTAAAGCGAGTAAATGAAGAGACAGACGTAGTAGCGATAGACGAAGTACAGTTTTTTGACACAGATATTTTAGAAATTGTTCAATCTTTAGCAGATCAAGGCTTTCGTGTGATCGTAGCAGGGTTAGACCAAGACTTCAAAGGTGAACCTTTTGGACAAATGCCGCAGTTAATGGCCATTGCAGAATCGGTAACAAAGCTACAGGCCGTGTGCGCTTCATGTGGCTCTCCTGCGAGTCGTACGCAGCGTTTGATTAACGGTGAGCCTGCTTCTTATGACGACCCTATCATTTTAGTCGGTGCGTCTGAATCTTACGAACCAAGATGTCGTCATTGCCACGTTGTGCAAAAGTCCAAAGGACAAGCTGTGTCTGTGGACTCAAGCGAAATGGTCGAAAAATAAAGCAAGAATTTTATGATGATAAAAACAGAACGCGCAGTTCTGTTTTTTTGTTCATATACGTGTATTAACAAGGTTTTGACTCTATTTTAAAGCTATACTATAATTACAATGTTATGGATAAAGAATGAGGTGAATGACGTGTTTGATCGTTTAGAAGCGGTAGAGGCGCGCTATGAGAAGTTAAACGAACTTCTGAGTGACCCTGAGATCGTAAACAACCCCTCTAAGTTGAGAGAATATTCGAAGGAACAATCAGATATACAACAAACGGTAGCCGCTTATCAGGAATACAAAGATGTAAAAGAGCAGTTATCAGAAGCGAAAACGATGCTTGAAGATAAGCTTGATGCAGATATGCGTGACATGGTAAAAGAAGAAATTGCCGAGTTAGAAACGCAGCAAGAAGAGCTAGTTGAAAAGCTACGTATTTTATTAATTCCAAAAGATCCAAACGATGATAAAAACGTAATCATGGAGGTTCGTGGAGCGGCTGGTGGAGATGAAGCAGCATTATTTGCAGCTAACTTGTACCGCATGTATTCGCGCTTTGCTGAATCACAAGGCTGGAAAACAGAAGTAATGGAAGCAACGACTACTGGAGTAGGCGGTTATAAAGAAATCATCTTTATGATTAACGGTAAAGGTGCGTACTCAAAGATGAAATTTGAAAACGGTGCACACCGTGTTCAACGCGTTCCTGAAACGGAATCAGGCGGTCGTATTCATACATCTACAGCAACGGTAGCATGTCTTCCTGAAGCAGAAGAAGTCGAAGTGGACATTCATGAAAAAGATATCCGTGTAGATACATTTGCTTCAAGTGGACCTGGAGGTCAAAGTGTTAATACGACGATGTCAGCCGTTCGTTTAACGCATTTACCAACAAATACAGTGGTATCATGTCAAGATGAAAAGTCTCAGATTAAAAATAAAGAAAAAGCAATGAAAGTATTGCGTGCTCGCGTGTACGATAAGTTCCAGCGAGAAGCACAAGCAGAGTACGATGCAACGCGCAAACAAGCAGTTGGATCAGGAGATCGCTCTGAGCGTATCCGTACGTATAACTTCCCGCAAAATCGCGTAACGGACCATCGTATTGGTCTGACGATTCAAAAGTTAGATCAAATCTTAGAAGGCAAGCTTGATGAAATTATCGATGCATTAGTAATGGAAGACCAAGCGCGCCGAATGGAAGATTCGAACTAATGAAAGTATTTGAAGCCCTTAAGTGGGCTTCTTCTTTTTTGAAAGAGGCAAAGCGAGATGAAAACGCGGGAGAACTCTTGCTTCGCCATCACTTACAAATGACGAGAACTCATTTGCTAGGTTCTCTGCAGGAAGAACTAGAAGAAGAAATTCTAAAAAGATTTGAACAAGATGTCCATGCTCATAAAGCAGGGATGCCTGTACAATATCTCATCGGGACAGAAGAATTTTACGGGCGTTCATTTATTGTAAACGAACATGTATTAATTCCAAGACCCGAAACGGAAGAGCTGGTATACGGAATGATTTCTCGAATAAAAAAAGAATTTCAACACCAGCCTATTGAGCTTGTAGATATTGGAACGGGAAGTGGGGCAATTGCTATCACTTTGGCCCTCGAACTTAACAGAGTAGATGTTATAGCAACAGATATAGCTACGGAATCTCTAAATGTAGCCAAGGAAAATGCTCAAAATCTAGATGCTGATGTCAAGTTTATACAGGGAGATCTATTACAACCATTTCTATCATCGAAGCAGAAATTTGATGTGATTGTGTCTAATCCACCTTATATTCCAGCAGATGATGAGTTGTCCACAGTGGTAAAAGATCATGAGCCAAATCGAGCTCTTTTTGGGGGAAAAGATGGCCTGGATTTTTATCGACGTTTTATGGAAGAGCTGCCATACGTGACGAAGCCAAATACTATTATTGGATTTGAAGTTGGGGCCGGACAGACAAAAGATGTAGCTGAGATGCTGCAAAAAACGTTTCCGACAGCTTTTGTAGAATGTGTATATGATATTAATGGAAAAGATCGAATGGTATTTGCACAACTTCGTGAGCACTAAAAAAATCAGAGGGAATGATTTTCCCTTTGATTTTTGAAAATCATGCATTTTTTTACTAAATTACTAGTTTAAGATATCTTGCTTTCGGCCATACTGTTCCTATGAAAGGGCGGTGGCCGAAATGAAGAAATATGCTATCATTTATTTTATTTTATTAATTATTGGAGCAAATGCTCAACTTATATATACACATAACCAAGTGCAGGCAGATCAGCCTGCAGTCATTCCAGACGAGGCAATTCGACTGCGCATTTTAGCAAACAGCGACGGTGAAAAAGATCAGTACGTAAAACGTCTGATTCGTGACCGCGTGAACGAACAAATCACAGAATGGGTAAAAGATTTAACATCTGTAACTGTAGCTCGAAAAACAATTAAAGAAAATTTGCCGGCGCTTGAAACAATTGCGAAAGAAGTGCTAAAAGAAGAAGGCGTAAATGAATCTGTTCATGTTAAATTCGGAAAAGTAGAGTTTCCTACTAAGTTGTACGGTCAGTTTTTATATCCAGCAGGTGAGTATGAAGCCGTGCTTATTACTCTTGGCAAAGGAGAGGGAGCAAACTGGTGGTGTGTACTATTCCCTCCTTTATGCTTCTTAGATTTCTCAAACGGTGAAGCGGTAAAGGCGCCAGAACCATCTGAAGAAGAGCAAAAGGAAGAAAAAGAGAAACCAGCCGCTTCTGAATCAAAATCTGCAGACAAAACAGATGCCAAATCGGCTGAAAGTAAAGAACCCGCAGTGAAAACAGAAATTCAATCGGCAACTATTACATCGGATTCTATTGAGGAGAAAGCTGAGGAACCTTCTCAACCAACAATATCTTCTAAAGAAGCAATTGCAAAAGATACAATCGGCACAGTAAAGGAAGAAACAAGTGCTAAAGTTGAAAAAAAGGAAAGTAAAGAAGCTGAAAAGTCTGTTTCATCTAAGAAAAAAGCTGATTCTCAATCAAAAGAAGATTCTGTAGAAGTTAAGTTTTTTGTAGTAGAATGGGTATCGTCAGTATTTAATTAATAGAATCATTAAAAATAAAATTCAGTTCTACTTTTTTTAATCATCTCATAGATTTGTTACTAGAAAACAAGTTGAGGTGATTAAAATGAGAGAACAATTAAAAATTGCCAGTAAACATGATTATATCCGAATTCAACAGTTCTTACAAAAAGCGGGCATTAGCACAGCTGGCGTGGAAGAGCATATTCATCAATTTGTCATAATGGAAAATGAAGAAGGCGAGCTGCTAGCAACAGTTGGGTTTGAAAAAGAAGGTGTGGATGGAATTCTCCGCTCCCTTGTCGTATCACCTTCTTTAATGCAATCTGATATTCTGCTGCTATTTAAAAGCATCGTCCAGCTGGCTCAAAAGCATGGCGTGAAGCAACTATATTTACTAACAAATAAGGCATCTTCTCTGCATTTTTTTCAAATGATGAATTTTCAGCAAACATCTTACAGTGCACTGCCGGAGTTGTTAAAAGAACATTCTTATTTAAAAAAGTTACCAAACCCTCAGGATGTCTACGTGATGTTTTATGCAGCTAGTTAAAAGAAAATGTGGATAAATCATTTTAATGGAGTATCCACAATGTTATTCACAAAAATATAAGCTTTATCCACATTTTGTGGATAAAGCTTGTTTATTGATATAATGAACTCATGTATTTTACTACTTTTAATACATATTGTACTTTTAAAGTAAAAAAAACCTAGATATAGAAAGAAAAAGGAGTTGAAGAAGATGGAAACTAAGTTATGGGTTGTGGATAATTTTATGAACGAAAAAGATATTTATCCACAGATAGAAGAAGCGGCAGATTTGCTGCGCAATCACGAAGTAGTTGCTTTTCCTACAGAGACGGTGTATGGATTAGGAGGAGATGCCACATCAGATAAAGCTGTGGATAAAATTTTTGCAGCGAAAGGACGTCCTAGTGATAACCCTCTTATTGTTCATATTGGAGATAAAGAGCAGCTCCATACATTTGTAGAGTCGATTCCTTCAAAAGCAGAGAAAGTGATTGATGCTTTTTGGCCGGGCCCTCTTACAGTAATATTACCTAAAAAAGATCGAGTTTCAGATAAGGTTACGGCTGGTTTAAACAGCATTGCAGTGAGAATGCCATCACATCCGGTAGCCCTCGCATTATTAAAGAAAGTGGATTTGCCTATCGCAGCTCCTAGTGCAAATCTTTCCGGCAAGCCAAGTCCCACTCTAGCTCATCATGTGATGAATGATTTAGAAGGGCGTATTAGCGGAGTTGTGGATGGAGGAGCAACGGGGGTAGGAGTAGAGTCGACTGTCCTTGACTGTACCGAAGAGATTCCTATTATTTTACGTCCGGGCGGCATTACTCAGAAAGAGTTGGAAAATGTAATTGGTCCCGTAAAAGTAGATCGAGCGTTATTAAGTGATAAAGAAGCGCCAAAATCTCCAGGTATGAAATATACGCATTACGCACCTGATGCACCGCTTGTCATTGTTGACGGCAGTTCAGATTTTTTCCAATCTATTATTGATCGCTATAAAGATCAGGGTAAGCGAGTGGGGGTATTAACGACATCTGAACATGAAGATGCGTATAAAGCGGATGCGGTTATCACATGTGGATCTCGTTCAAATTTAGAGACGGTTGCTAGCCACTTATACGAGTCGCTTCGTTCATTTAATGAGTGTGATGTAGATATTATCGTTAGTGAAAGTTTTTCTGAAGAAGGAGTCGGTCATGCCGTTATGAATCGATTAATGAAAGCGGCAGGACATCATGTGATTAAGCAATAAAATTCATCTTCTAAACCTTTTCGAATGTGCATATTTTGAAATAGGAGCACGTCCGAGGAGGGTAAAGATGAATGTATCTCAGTTAATTAGTGAAATGATCACGTTAGTCATTATGGCGTTTGCCTTAGGAATGGATGCTTTCTCAGTTGGTTTGGGAATGGGGTTAATTCGTTTACGCTTTCGCCAAATTTTCTACATTGGTGTTGTTATCGGTGTATTTCATATTTGGATGCCACTGTTAGGCATGTTTATTGGACGACTATTGTCTGATAAACTTGGAATGTTTGCTACCTATGGCGGTGGGATTTTATTGCTGATTCTTGGAGCCCAGATGATTTATTCCTCCTTTAAGCATGACGATACGCCGTTTATCAAACCAGTTGGCTTTGGACTGTTATTTTTTGCGCTCAGCGTGAGTCTAGATAGTTTTTCTGTTGGACTTAGCTTAGGTATTTTTGGGGCAAGAACGTTTTTGACCATTATTGTTTTTGGCGTAGTGAGTATGCTATTAACTTGGTTAGGACTGCTGCTAGGCAGAAGAGTACAAGGCTGGCTTGGTTCATATAGTGAGGCGCTGGGCGGGAGCATTTTATTAGCTTTTGGCATCAAATTGTTACTACCTTTTTAACTATATATAAATTGGTAAGGGGTCATGACCATGCAGGTTATGGTCTTTTTTTGCTTCTTTTGGATTGTAGCGATAAAAGAAGGAAAGCGAAGTCGTTTTTTCGAGATGGATGAAGCGGTAATGGATAAAAAATACCCAGAAAAGCGAACTGGATTTATGCAAGCAATAGAGATACAATAGGGTGGAATGTCAACATAGTCGAACATAGTGAAAGCAAGGGAGGATGTATCTTGAAAAACATCTTATTTGTATGTACAGGAAACACGTGCCGCAGCCCTATGGCAGAAGCGTTGCTCAAAGCTAAAGAGATAGATGGAATAAACGTGAAGTCTGCAGGTGTATTCGCTTCAAATGGAAGCGAAGCTTCTGTTCATGCACAAGTTGCCCTTCAACAGAAAGGTATAGCTTGTTCTCATGCTTCGGCAGCATTAACGGAAGAACAATTGATGTGGGCTACTTATATTTTTACGATGACGGAGCAGCATAAAATGCTGATTTTGAACCAAGCTCCATACGTAAGTGATAAATTGTTTACACTAAAAGAATTTGCCGACGAGCAAGGTGAAGTATCTGATCCGTTTGGAGGATCATTACGGACGTACGAACAGACTTTAGAAGAGTTAGAGCGTATGATTAACAAAATAGTCGACAAATTATAAAAGGTCCCATAAATTTTTGCTGACTTAAAATGAACAGAAATTTAATATAAGACGAAGGTTATGTATGAGGAGGAAACAAAGATGAAAGTAGCTATTGCATCTGACCACGGCGGTATAAATTTGCGACAGGAAATTATCTCTTTAATGGAAGAATTAAATATTGAATATGTGGATTTAGGGTGTGAATGCTCAACATCTGTCGACTATCCGGATTATGCACTTCCCGTTGCCCAAAAAGTGGCGAGCCAAGAAGTAAGCCGAGGCATTCTTATTTGTGGAACAGGTATCGGTATGAGTATAGCAGCTAATAAAGTAAAAGGAATTCGCTGCGCTCTAGTGCATGATACATTCAGTGCAAAAGCAACAAGAGAACATAATGATAGCAACATTTTGGCAATGGGTGAACGTGTCATTGGGCCGGGACTTGCACGTGAAATTGCGAAAATTTGGTTAATGACGGAATTTGAAGGCGGTCGCCATGAAAATCGCGTGAATAAAATTAAACAGTATGAGCAGCAAAGCGATGCAACAGTAACTGTATAATGTGAACGTATTCAATGAAAGAAAGGAAGAAAAACGTGTCTGAACTTACGAAATGGAAAGAGCAGTTGGAAACAGTTTTATCTGATTTTTTAGCGCAAGTGCAGTTGTCTTCAGAACATACACTTGTCATTGGATGCAGTACAAGCGAGGTAATTGGTGAAAAAATAGGAACCGCAGGCGCAATGGAAGTCGCAGAAATGATTTTTGATACACTAGCAGATTTTCGAAAAAAAACGGGTGTCCACTTAGCATTTCAATGCTGTGAACATCTCAATCGAGCACTGGTAGTAGAAAGAGAATTAGCTCGTAAAGAGCGGTTAGAAATCGTTAGTGTTGTTCCTATTCATAAGGCAGGCGGAGCGATGGCTACACAGGCCTATGGCCAGCTTAAAGATCCTGTTTTGGTAGAGTTTATTAAAGCTGATGCCGGTATTGATATTGGAGATACATTCATTGGTATGCATTTAAAGCATGTCGCAGTACCCGTTCGTTGTACGTTAAACGCAGTTGGACACGCTCATGTTACTGTAGCAAAGACGCGTCCAAAACTAATTGGTGGAATGAGAGCGTTTTACGAACTTTCGTAATTAAATATATTAAAATAATACACATTTTTTCTTTTTTATTCTAAATAAATCATGTTACAATGTAGTTGAATCAACAAATAACGAACATTGCGAATACGAAACGAGGAGAGGATTTTGATGGAGAAACAACTAATGCAACAAGATCCAGCAGTTTATAATGCGATCAAGGATGAATTACAAAGACAACGTACTAAGATTGAGCTAATTGCTTCAGAAAACTTTGTAACAACAGCGGTAATGGAAGCACAAGGTTCAGTTTTAACAAATAAATATGCTGAAGGCTATCCAGCTAAACGTTACTACGGCGGTTGTGAACACGTGGACGTAGTAGAAGACTTAGCTCGTGATCGTGCAAAAGAAATTTTCGGAGCAGAGCACGTGAACGTTCAACCTCACTCAGGTGCACAAGCAAACATGGCTGTATACTTCACTGTTTTAGAAGCTGGAGACACAGTACTAGGTATGAATTTATCGCACGGCGGTCACTTAACGCACGGAAGTCCTGTTAACTTTAGTGGTGTTCAGTACAATTTCATCGAATATGGCGTAGATCGTGAAACACATCGTATTAACTACGATGATGTATTAGAAAAAGCTCGTACACATAAACCAAAATTAATTGTGGCTGGTGCAAGCGCATATCCACGCGCAATCGACTTCAAGCGTTTCCGTGAAATCGCTGATGAAGTAGGGGCTTATTTAATGGTAGACATGGCTCACATTGCTGGTCTAGTAGCTGCAGGACTTCATCAAAATCCTGTGCCACATGCTCATTTCGTTACAACTACAACACATAAAACACTGCGCGGACCACGCGGCGGTATGATTTTATGTAAAGAAGAATTCGCGAAAAAGATTGATAAGTCAATCTTCCCTGGTATTCAAGGTGGTCCATTAATGCACGTTATCGCTGCCAAAGCAGTAGCGTTTGGTGAAGCATTACAAGATGAATTTAAGCACTATGCTCAAAATATCATCGACAATGCTAATCGTTTAGCAGAAGGATTAAAGAAAGAAGGATTTGCTCTTGTATCTGAAGGAACAGACAATCACCTTGTGTTAATCGACGTAAGCTCAATGAATTTGACAGGTAAAGTAGCTGAAAAAGCACTTGATGATGTAGGTATTACAACAAACAAAAATACAATTCCTTATGATGAGCAAAGCCCATTTGTAACAAGCGGTATTCGTATTGGTACAGCTGCGGTTACAACTCGCGGATTTGGCTTAGAAGAGATGGATGAAATTGCTTCTATCATCGGATTAACGCTTAAAAATATTGAAGATGAAGAAAAGTTAGCTGAAGCTAAAACACGCGTTGAAGCTTTAACAAGCAAGTTTGAAATGTATAAATCACTCTAAGAGAGACAGGCCTTTGTGCCTGTTTTTTTATGGAGAAAGTGGTAGCAATTCAATCATTTTTTGAATAATGCTTGAACTCAAAAACTTTTTTCTGTAAAATGAATGCAATGTATAAATTTAATTAGCAAGAGATATGTTTTTACTAGTACGTACCATTCAATTCGTTGAATGGTATTTTAATGTGTACATCTTTATATATAAGGAGAGATATCAATGGGCAAAGTATACGTATTTGATCACCCGCTTATTCAACACAAATTAACTTACATACGCGATGTAAAAACGGGAACGAAAGAGTTTCGTGAATTAGTTGATGAAGTGGCAAGCTTAATGGCTTTTGAAGCGACACGTGATTTACCGCTAGAAGACGTTGAAATTGAAACACCGGTTTGCAAAACAAAGTCAAAAGTTATTGCAGGGAAAAAGCTTGGTATTGTTCCAATTCTTCGTGCTGGTATCGGCATGGTAGATGGATTTTTAAAACTAATGCCAGCTGCTAAAGTTGGACACGTTGGCTTATATCGTGATCCAGAAACATTACAGCCTGTTGAATATTATGTAAAGCTACCTAATGATGTAGAAGAGCGTGACTTTATTGTAGTAGATCCTATGCTTGCAACAGGAGGGTCAGCTGTAGAAGCAATCAACTCTCTTAAAAAAAGAGGCGCTAAAAACATTAAATTTATGTGTTTAATTGCTGCTCCTGAAGGCGTGGAAATCGTAAAAGAAGCACACCCTGACGTAGATATTTACATTGCGGCATTAGATGAAAAATTAAATGACCATGGATATATTGTTCCAGGTTTAGGTGATGCAGGAGATCGTTTATTCGGTACAAAATAATTTGTAGATTCGGGTGATGAACATGAAGCAGCCAATTAAAGTAATGACGATATTCGGGACAAGACCAGAAGCAATTAAAATGGCCCCTCTAGTGCTGGAGCTTAAAAAGCGACCGGAGGAGTTCGAAGCGATTGTTACAGTAACGGCTCAGCACCGTGAAATGTTAGACCAAGTATTGAGCATTTTTGACATTCAGCCTGACTATGATCTTAACATTATGAAAGATCGCCAAACCCTTATGGACGTAACGACCAGAGGATTAGAAGGTTTGGACGACGTAATGAAAAAAGTAAAGCCGGACATCGTACTTGTACACGGCGATACAACTACGACGTTTATTGCCGGACTGGCAGCTTTTTATAATCAAATTCAGGTGGGACATGTTGAAGCAGGTTTGCGCACATGGAATAAATATTCTCCATATCCGGAAGAAATGAACCGTCAGCTTACAGGCGTTCTCGCTGATTTGCATTTTGCTCCAACCGATAAGTCTGCAGCTAATTTGCAAGCAGAGAATAAAAAAGAAGAGCGAATCTTCGTGACTGGAAACACAGCTATCGATGCGTTAAAAACGACAGTAAAAGAGACATATGAGCATGAAGTGTTAACGAAATTGGGAGATGATCGTCTTATTTTATTAACGGCGCATCGCCGCGAAAATTTAGGCGAACCAATGAAAAACATGTTCCGTGCTGTTAAACGTATTGTGGATGAACATGAAGATGTGCAAGTTGTGTATCCTGTTCATTTAAATCCGGTAGTTAGAGAAACAGCAAACGATATCTTAGGAAATGACTCACGCATTCATTTAATTGAACCGTTAGACGTAATTGACTTCCATAACTTCGCTGAGCGCGCTCATATTATTTTGACAGATTCGGGTGGTGTTCAAGAAGAAGCTCCTTCATTAGGCGTACCTGTATTGGTACTTCGTGATACAACAGAGCGACCGGAAGGAATTGAAGCAGGGACGCTCAAACTAGCAGGAACGGAAGAAGAAACGATTTATGCGCTAGCAAAAGAGCTGTTAATAGATGAAGACGTATATAAGCAAATGTCACAAGCATCGAATCCTTACGGAGACGGCTTAGCTTCTAAACGCATTTGTGATGCTATTAGCTACTATTTCAACCGTCGTGAAAACAGACCGGAAGCTTTTAATCCGCTTTCGTAAGATTTCTAAACACCTTTCACATGAAAAGTGTCTCTTTGAGACACGATAGTGTGAGAGGTGTTTTTTTATGTGGATTAAATGGTTAATGATTAGCTTTATATTAGGAAGCGGGGGAGGGCAAATGTCGCTCGATCCCACATTTCCTTCTATAAAACAAGAAATGAATCATCAGGAAAAATCAATAATTGTCATGATTGAAAAAGAAAAATTCGCGAAATTTAAAAGTCAGCTACAAAAAAATTATCCTAATATAAAGATTAAAAGCGAATTTCACACGGTGTTTACAGGACTTTCGTTAAACGGCTCCATCTCGGATTTGGAAAAACTATCTCATAATCCTTCTATTATTAGTTCACATTCTATTAAAAACTACCAGGTTGCAGAAGAAAATAGCGTAACGTTCATTGGCTCAGAACAGGTAAGAGGCTTGTTAGATACTCACAATCAGCGCTTAACAGGAAAAGGAATCAAAGTAGGCGTTATCGATACGGGGGTTGATTATTCTCACCCTGATTTAAAACAAACCTACAGAGGGGGGTACGATGTAATAGATGAAGATTATGAGCCGATGGAAACCACTCGGGAGCAAGGAGAGCCTACTCTGCATGGCACTCATGTAGCTGGTATTATTGCAGCAAACGGAAATGTTAAAGGTGTAGCACCTCAAGCGGAGATTTACGCATACCGAGCTCTTGGACCAGGAGGGGCTGGAACGTCTGAAAGTGTGATTCTAGCTATCGAAAAAGCAATTCAAGATGATGTAGACATTATTAATTTATCATTAGGAAATGATGTGAATGGCCCTGATTTACCAACAAGCTTAGCGTTAGATCGAGCTGTTGAAAAAGGAATTGTAACGGTCACATCTAGCGGCAATTCAGGTCCAGGTTTATGGACCGTGGGCTCTCCGGGTACAGCGGGAAAAGCTATTTCGGTTGGCGCTTCTGTTTCCCCGACAACAGTTCAATTTCTAACAATCGGATTTAACAAAGAAAAAATTATGATGGCGCCAGTAGAAGGGTCTCGTCCATGGACGTTTAATCAAACGCTGCGTGTAATAAATGAAGAATACTCCAAAGAGCAAAAGCATGCGTTGGGCAACGTCATTTTGCTAAAAGCAGAAGGCAATGCGGTTGAAAAAAAGATTAAACAAGCTGAACAGGCAGGAGCAAAAGCCGTTATTTTATATAGTCCGACTGAAAAAAGCATAATCGGTAAACTAAAAGATTCAGTAAATATTCCAGTGATATGGGTAAGTAAAAAAAGCGGTGATACCATTAACCAACACATTCAGTCTCAACAACCATACTTACGCACTGGCAAGCAAGTGGTGCAAGACTTACTCACATCTTTCAGTTCAAGAGGGCCTGTAACGACTACTTGGGGAATCAAGCCGGACGTTGTCGCACCTGGTTACTTCATTAATAGTACAGTTCCTGGAGGATATGAACGCATGCATGGCACGAGTATGGCTGCGCCCCATGTAGCTGGAGCGTGCGCCCTTATTTTACAAGCTCACCCGAACTGGTCTCCTGAACAAGTCAAAGCTTCATTGATGAACACAAGTAAAGTAATGGAGCAGCTAAACGGTCAAACGTATCGCGTATATGAACAAGGAGCCGGGAGAATTCAAATAGCAAAAGCTGTCACAGCAGACTCTTTGTTTTATCCATCTTCTTTATCTTTCGGTATTTTTACGCGCCCATCAAAGAAAGTCTTATCATTTAAAATTGATAACCAGTCTGGTAAAGCAAAAACGTATCGCTTAAACGTTCCAAAAAGGGATGAAGGAGTGAACTGGGATGTTCCATTACCCGTCACGGTGCAGCCCCATCAGACAAAAGAAATAGCTGTCACTTTATCGGTGCAGCCCCGTTTTAAAAATAAAGGTATATATGACGGATATTTGGAAATAAATGATTCACGTGAAACATTTTCGCTTCCTTATATGTACATGGTTAGCATTCCAGATTATCCTCGTGTCATGGGATTGCAAGTAGCAGCGGAAAAAGAGAAAAATACGTATAGCTATGAACTGTTTTTGCCTGAAGGAGCAGATCAGTTAGGCGTTGCTCTTTTTGATAAGCAGTCTTTACAGTTTGTGTCGTATTTAGATGTTGACGTTGATGTAGAAAGAGGCATGAGAAAACGAAAAATAACGATTGATGAATCGCTTGTACCAGGGGTGTACCAAATATTTGCATTTGTGAAAAAGCATAGACAAGAGCAGGTTGTACACAGTACAATAACGATTGAATGAACCTCTTTAAATGTTTTCATTTGAAGAGGTTTTATGTGTGGCAGAAATGTGAACAATAAGAAGAGATTGTGAAGTTTTTAGCTTAAACACATTGACATTAAATATACGCTATTGTATGCTTACAGGGAATATAAATGATAAGGTTTTCAACCTGTGAAAACCGTTGATATTTCTGCGTATTTTATTAGCTGTTTTTACCTTTTTTAGCAATTTTTTTTGCCTTTCTATCATATATTGAGCTATAAAAACGATAGAGAATTCGGAAAAAAGAAAATTTTGCAAAAGGGGTATGAGCTTATGAAAGATCGCAACCGTCATCCTTTGCAAGCGATGGCATTAGTGTCAATCATTCTATCACAGTTAGCAGGTTCAGTCTTAATTGGCTTATTCTCTGGAAGATGGGCTGATCAATGGCTTGACACCGAACCACTATTTTTGATTTTAGGCCTTCTTTCAGGGCTAGCAGCAGGTGTTTTTATGATGCTGCGGACAGTCCACCATTTTTTTTCAGGAGATTAATAATTCATGCAGGATTTGCAGCACGTTTTTCCAAGACTTCGTTCATACATATTGTATTTGTTAGCATTATACGTTCTCGGCTGGGGATTTACAAGTTATAAGGCTGTTTTTGCAGGTTTAATTTTAGGAACCGCCCTGAGTTTGTATAATTTGTGGAACTTAGTAAGAAAGTTTGAGCAGTTTGGACAGGCGTTGGATGAGGGGAAAAAGCCCCGTTCAATTGGTACTGTTGTAAGATTTGCAACAGCTGCTCTCGCAGTTGTGATTACCATCTCTTATCCAAAAACCTTTCATATTATTAGTGTAGTTGTGGGATTAATGACGTATTATGTTGTCATTATCATAGATTTAGTTGTTCAAAATATGCGTAGAAGATAGAAAGAGAGGTGAACACAGTTGGGTCATGAATCACCAACTATAGAGTTTCTAGGCCTTACTTTTAGTCAAAGTAACTTGCTTATGGTTACCGTAGCTTCTGTTATTGTATTCTTAATTGCAGTTTTATGTACTCGTACTCTTGCTATGAAGCCAAGCGGTGCACAAAACTTTATTGAATGGGTCTTAGATTTTGTTAAAGGACTCGTTAATAGCAATATGGATTGGAAAACAGGTGGCCGCTTTTTGACGCTAGGTGTAACTTTACTTATGTACATTTTTGTGTCAAATATGTTGGGTCTTCCATTTGCCATCGTGATTGACCATAACTTATGGTGGAAATCGCCAACCGCTGATCCAGCAATTACGCTGACGTTAGCCGTTATGGTAGTTGTACTATCACATTATTATGGTATTAAAATGCGAGGTTTCTCTGCATACACGAAAGATTACTTCAAGCCAATGGCATTTTTATTCCCGCTTAAGATTATCGAGGAGTTTGCCAATACGTTAACGCTTGGCCTTCGTCTTTACGGTAATATTTATGCTGGGGAAATTTTGTTAAGCTTGCTAGCTGGTTTAGCAACAACAGGCTTCCTAGGTACAATTGGAGCTGCTATTCCAATGCTTTTATGGCAAGGATTCAGTATTTTTGTAGGCGCAATTCAGGCCTTCATTTTCACAATGTTAACGATGGTTTATTTATCTCACAAAGTGAGTAGCGACCATTAATTTATAAAGCTTTGTTCAAGTAATACCCAATTTGGACAAAACAAAACTTAGTTAAACAAAATCATATATATTAAGGGAGGACTTTATAAAATGGGTTTAATAGCATCTGCAATTGCGATTGGTTTAGCGGCACTAGGTGCTGGTATTGGTAACGGTCTTATCGTTTCTAAGACGATTGAAGGCACAGCTCGCCAACCAGAAGCACGTGGTACATTAACTTCAATGATGTTCGTTGGGGTTGCCTTAGTTGAGGCGCTTCCAATTATCGCCGTAGTTATTGCATTCATGGTACAAGGTAAATAATAATGTGTTACATGTGGCGAAGATCATTCAAAAGAACCTTCGCCATTACTTTATGTCTTTAATAAGTAAATTATATATGTGGAGTCTCTGAAGGGAGTGAACATGGCCGTGTCGAACATGTTTGTGTTAGGAGCAGCAGGCATTAATGGTGGAGATATTCTTTTCCAATTAGTGATGTTCCTTATCCTACTTGCGTTACTTCAAAAATTCGCGTTTGGTCCTGTAATGGGAATCATGAAAAAACGTGAAGAGCATATTGCCGGTGAGATTGATGAAGCAGAAAAGCAAAATGAGGAAGCGAAGAAGCTTGTTGAAGAGCAGCGTGAAATCTTAAAGCAATCTCGTCAAGAAGTGCAAGTAATGATGGAAAACGCTAGAAAGTCTGCAGAAGATAAAAAAGAAGAAATCATTGCGGCAGCACGTGAAGAGTCTGAGCGTCTAAAAGCTGCAGCAAAACAAGAAATCGAACAGCAAAAAGATCAAGCAGTTGCTGCGTTACGTGAGCAAGTTGCTTCATTATCTGTTTTAATTGCGTCGAAAGTTATTGAAAAAGAACTTTCTGAACAAGATCAAGAGAAGTTAATTCATGAATATATCCAAGAAGTAGGGGATGTACGATGAGTCAACCAGCTGTAGCCAAGCGCTATGCACTAGCTCTTTTTCAATTAGCAACAGAAAAACAGATGATCGATGAAATGCAAGACCAGCTACAAATTGTTGAAGAGGTGTTTGCTAAAACACCTGAATTAATGGATGTATTAACTCATCCAAAAATTACAATTGAGCGAAAAAAACAGTTTGTAAGTGAGGCATTCGCTGAACTTTCACCAACTGTTCAACATACGGTTCTTCTATTATTAGAGCGTCACCGCATTCAAATCGTTGGCCAAATGGTGCAAGAGTATCGTTTCCTAGCGAACGAAGTACGTGGCGTGGCAGATGCAACTGTTTATTCTGTCAAACCTTTAAGTGCAGATGAGAAACGAGCAATCTCACAATCATTTGCTTCAAAAGTTGGAAAACATACGTTAAATATTTCAAATATAGTAGATAAAAGCCTAATCGGCGGCGTGAAGCTTCGCATTGGCAATCGTATCTATGATGGCAGCATTAGCAGCAAATTAGAAACGATCCACCGAGGACTTCTTGCACACAGATCGTAGATAGGGGTGAAATTCATGAGCATCAAAGCTGAAGAAATTAGTGCGCTGATCAAGCAGCAAATTGAAAACTATCAGTCTGAGATTAAAGTGAGTGATGTAGGTACTGTTATCCAAGTTGGGGACGGTATCGCACGTGCTCATGGCCTCGACAATGTCATGGCTGGAGAACTGGTTGAATTTTCAAATGGTGTCATGGGAATGGCACAAAACTTAGAAGAAAACAATGTAGGTATCATTATTTTAGGACCATACACGGAAATTCGTGAAGGTGACGAAGTTCGCCGTACAGGACGCATCATGGAAGTTCCAGTAGGGGAGCAGTTAATTGGTCGTGTTGTTAACTCACTAGGTCAGCCAGTAGACGGCTTAGGCCCAGTCGAAACAACAAAAACACGTCCAATTGAAGGTGCTGCACCGGGCGTTATGGATCGTAAATCAGTACATGAGCCGCTTCAAACAGGTATCAAGGCGATTGACGCACTTGTGCCGATCGGTCGTGGACAGCGTGAGTTAATTATCGGTGACCGTCAAACGGGTAAAACATCGGTAGCAATCGATACAATCTTAAACCAAAAAGATCAGGATATGGTATGTATCTATGTAGCGATTGGCCAAAAAGAATCAACAGTTCGTAACGTAGTAGAGACATTACGTAAACACGGTGCTCTAGATTACACAATCGTTGTAACAGCATCAGCTTCACAACCAGCTCCGCTATTATTCTTAGCACCATACGCTGGGGTAACAATGGGTGAAGAGTTTATGTATAACGGTAAGCACGTACTTGTTATTTATGATGACTTAACGAAACAAGCATCAGCTTACCGTGAACTTTCATTACTATTACGTCGTCCTCCAGGTCGTGAAGCGTATCCAGGGGATGTATTCTACTTGCACTCTCGTTTATTAGAGCGTGCGGCAAAATTATCGGACGCAAAAGGTGGAGGTTCATTAACAGCTCTTCCATTTATTGAAACACAAGCAGGGGACGTATCTGCTTATATCCCAACCAACGTAATTTCGATTACAGACGGACAAATTTTCTTACAGTCAGATCTATTCTTCTCAGGCGTACGCCCTGCGATCAATGCTGGTCTTTCTGTATCACGTGTAGGGGGATCTGCACAAATTAAAGCGATGAAAAAGGTAGCAGGTACACTGCGTCTAGATCTTGCATCTTATCGTGAGCTTGAATCGTTTGCTCAGTTCGGTTCTGATCTTGACCAAGCAACTCAAGCAAAATTAAATCGAGGAGCGCGTACAGTTGAAATCTTAAAACAAGGTTTACACAAACCGCTTCGCGTAGAAAAACAAGTAGCTGTGCTTTACGCATTAACAAAAGGCTTCTTAGATGATGTTCCAGTATCAGATATTACACGCTTTGAAGACGAGTACTTAACATGGTTAGAATCAAACCGTAAAGAAGTACTTGAATCAATCCGTACAACTGGTGGCCTTCCTGAAGCTGGCGTATTCGAATCAGCACTTGAAGAATTCAAGAAAACATTTATTGCATCTGAATAATATATTGTCAGCATGGTATGTTAAGACAATCTTTCAATAAGGTGAAGGTGAACATTTGTTCACCTTTCATACCACGTGATCTTCTAAAACAAGGTGGTGAAACCTTTGGCATCATTACGTGATATACAAACTCGAATCACATCGACGAAAAAAACGAGCCAGATTACGAAAGCAATGGAAATGGTTTCAGCTGCAAAGCTGAATAGAGCGGAACAAAATGCAAAATCGTTTGTTCCATATATGGAAAAAATTCAAGAGGTAGTCTCAAGCGTAGCCCTTGGCAGCAGAGGCGCTTCACATCCAATGTTAACTGCACGCAGCGTGAAGAAGACTGGTTATATCGTAATCACTTCAGATCGCGGTCTAGCAGGAGCATATAACAGTAATATTTTACGAAAAGTATCTCAAGCTATTGAAGAACGCCATCAATCACCTGATGAATACGGTGTGATTGCAATTGGACGAGTAGGGAGAGATTTCTTCGTAAAACGCGGTATTCCGGTTTTGCTTGAAATCACAGGCTTAGCAGATCAGCCAGCTTTTGCTGACATTCAAGGAATCGCTTCACAAACAGTTCAAATGTTTGCGGACGGTACGTTTGATGAACTTTACTTATACTACAATCACTTTATCAATACGATTTCACAAGAAGTGACGGAGAAGAAGCTATTGCCTCTAACAGATCTTCA
Organism: Priestia sp. 40; assembly: GCF_049368575.1. Classification (NCBI taxonomy): domain Bacteria; kingdom Bacillati; phylum Bacillota; class Bacilli; order Caryophanales; family Bacillaceae; genus Priestia; species Priestia sp. 40. The sequence goes on along the minus strand of NZ_JBMPZA010000005.1, from coordinate 1,796,180 downwards.
ACCTTCTGGTAAACTTGTTGGTTATGAATTTGAACCATCACAAGAAGAGATTTTAGAAGTATTACTTCCTCAGTATGCAGAGAGTTTAATTTACGGCGGCCTGCTTGATGGAAAAGCAAGTGAGCATGCTGCTCGTATGACAGCAATGAAAAGTGCAACAGACAACGCAAAAGATCTTATCAATAATCTTACATTGTCATATAACCGTGCACGTCAAGCGGCAATTACCCAGGAAATTACGGAAATTGTTGGCGGAGCGGCAGCGTTAGAATAGAAAGTGTAATGGAAAAGCAAGTTAGGAGGGAACACGATGACAAAAGGACGCGTTACTCAAATCATGGGTCCAGTTGTAGACGTAAAGTTTGACAACGGACACCTTCCGGCAATTTATAACGCCCTTAAAATTTCACATAAACCGAGCAGTGCAAGTGAAGTTGCAATCGAATTAACATTAGAAGTTGCGATTCACTTAGGTGATAACACAGTTCGTACAGTAGCAATGTCATCCACTGACGGCTTAGTTCGTGGATTAGAAGTAGAAGATACAGGTGCAGCAATCTCAGTACCAGTTGGTGACGTTACGTTAGGTCGTGTATTTAACGTATTAGGTGAAAAAATCGACTTAGACGCCCCAATCGATGCAGGTGCACGTCGTGATCCAATCCACCGTCAAGCACCAAAGTTCGAAAATCTATCTACGCAAGCTGAAATTCTTGAAACAGGTATTAAAGTAGTAGACTTATTAGCTCCTTACATTAAAGGTGGAAAAATCGGTCTATTCGGTGGTGCCGGTGTAGGTAAAACAGTATTAATTCAAGAGTTAATCAATAACATTGCTCAAGAGCACGGCGGTATTTCGGTATTCGCTGGTGTAGGTGAGCGTACGCGTGAAGGTAATGACTTATACCATGAAATGACAGATTCTGGTGTTATTAAGAAGACGGCTATGGTATTTGGACAAATGAATGAGCCACCTGGTGCACGTCAGCGTGTTGCATTAACAGGATTAACAATGGCAGAATACTTCCGTGACGAACAAGGTCAAGACGTATTATTCTTTATCGATAATATCTTCCGTTTCACACAAGCGGGTTCAGAAGTATCAGCATTACTTGGCCGTATGCCATCAGCAGTAGGTTATCAGCCAACATTAGCAACAGAAATGGGTCAGCTTCAAGAGCGTATCACGTCAACAAGCGTAGGTTCTGTAACATCGATTCAAGCGATTTACGTACCAGCCGATGACTATACGGATCCAGCTCCAGCGACAACATTTGCTCACTTAGATGCAACAACAAACTTAGAGCGTAAATTATCAGAGATGGGTATTTACCCTGCGGTAGATCCATTAGCATCTACATCTCGCGCTTTATCTCCTGAAATTGTTGGAGAAGAGCACTATGCAATTGCGCGTCAAGTTCAACAAACATTACAGCGTTATAAAGAGTTACAAGATATCATTGCAATCCTAGGTATGGATGAGTTATCTGATGAAGATAAACTTGTTGTACAACGTGCTCGTCGCGTTCAATTCTTCTTGTCTCAAAACTTCCACGTAGCAGAACAATTTACAGGCCAAAAAGGTTCTTATGTTCCTGTAAAAGAAACTGTTAAAGGATTTAAAGAGATCTTAGAAGGTAAATACGATCATTTACCTGAAGATGCGTTCCGTTTAGTTGGTCGCATTGAAGAAGTTATTGAAAATGCGAAACGTATGGGAGTAGAAGTTTAATTTAAGGGACATAGGAGGTTTTTTAAATGAAGACAATCCATGTCAGTGTAGTGACTCCTGATGGCCCAGTTTACGAATCAGAAGTGGAAATGGTAAGTACCCGAGCACAGAGCGGTGAGCTTGGTATTTTACATGGCCATATTCCGATGGTTGCTCCTTTACAAATTGGAGCCGTCCGCTTGAAGAAAGCAAGCAGTACAGAACTTGTGGCTGTTAGCGGAGGATTTCTTGAAGTAAGACCTGACAAAGTAACAATTCTTGCACAGGCTGCTGAAACAGCTGAAGAGATTGACGTAGCTCGTGCAGAAGAAGCGAAAAAGCGCGCTGAAATGCGCCTTGATAGCAAACAAGACGACGTTGATGTTAAGCGTGCTGAAATTGCCTTAAAACGGGCAGTCAATCGTTTAGATATTAGTCAACGTAAGTTCTAAAAAAAGCCCTCTCAAACGAATGAGAGGGCTTTTTTGCTCTATTATACAAAAAGGGGAGAGCAAATAGCATTCATCTATGATTATATATTCCATTTAACTAAGCGCATCCATCTTCTTTATTTTGCTCAATAATGGAAAAAGATCTTAAAATAGGGAATAAAATAAATGTTTTTCATGTTACCGTTTACGAATTTGCATAAGTGTGCTTTAATATGAAAAGAAGAGACGATGATCGTCTCTTCTTTTCATATGGTGTCTAAAAGGAGTGCTTTTATTGTTTGGAGGAATTGAACAGCAAACGTTACTAACCATGATTTCACATTTGATTTTTATTGTGATTACCTGGTATGCTTTGCAAGGCTTTCAAATTGAAAAGCTGATGAAACCTAATCATGTGTTTCAAGCAAAATTAATGCTTATTTTATTGACCATTACGATTTCATCAACAGTAAGTAATTTCTTTTTGGATTATTTATTTTGGTCACAGCGCATTCCCACATTTTTTCAATGATTGGCAAGCTATGAGTCTACTATAAAACAGACCTTCATTCATTGAAGAATATACGAATTTATACGCTAATGTATGTCACTATGTCTAAATATGACGACCCTTTTCATGTATGTATCATCGCCTTCTGGAAAGACTGATGAGTACGGAGAGGGAGTGGCGAAATGTTTAAAAAAATTAGTGTCTTTTTGGCTATTTTCATTACTGGCTTATTCGTATATCATGGAAGTTATGTGAGCAATGCCCAAAACAATGAAACTACTATTGAGAAGATTGTTCACACCTTAAATAAGCAGCATGTTTCGTTAACTGAAGTATCGTTGTATGCAAGAGAAGAAGTAAAAGCTGTTACTGACCAAAAAACCTTTTATTCGCAAGCAAAAAGTATTAAAAGTAATTTTAGAGGTTTTAAATGGGAAGTGAAGAGGGAAAGAGACCTATGGAAAGCAATAGGTACACGCAAAAGTGAAGATGTGAACGAAGTCATTCTGTTAACTTATGCGATCGATGAACACAGCAATGCGTACATATCGTATCATGTAACGGGACAAGGTTTAAAAGAAAAAAATATGACCCATTTTCAAAATGTATTTCAGACAAATTATGAAAAAATTTTCCTGTCAGAACCCATAATTTTCTCTTGTGCAACAGGGGAAATCAATGATAAGATGGAAAGTGTTTTGTCTGTTGAAATTCAAGACCTATTACGAGCTTTCAATGCTAAACCAGTGGAATCTCTAGTGGAAGAGTCATTTACCTCTGTTTCAGCATATACTGGACTGTGGAAAGAAGCTCTTCAAACGAAAAAGCAGGAAATGAACTTACAAATTGCATTACGCAAGACAAGAATGGGCGGTCAAACAACCATAGTTGTTGGCACACCTATCATTACGTCTGAATATTAATATAGAGAAAATGGACGCGGAGGGGAATACCTTGGAAAAAATCATCGTCCGCGGTGGAAATAGATTAAGCGGTACAGTTAAAGTTGAAGGAGCAAAAAACGCCGTTTTACCTATTATCACTGCAACCTTATTAGCTAGTGAAGGAAAAACAATTCTAAATGATGTACCAGCTCTCTCCGATGTATTTACGATTGGCGAAGTTTTAAGACATCTGAATGCAGAAGTAGATTTTGAAACAAATCGTGTAGTTGTAGATGCATCAAGAGAGTTAAAAACAGATGCACCTTTTGAATATGTAAGAAAAATGCGCGCTTCAGTACTTGTAATGGGTCCTTTATTAGCGCGTATGGGTGAGGCTCGTGTAGCTTTACCTGGTGGATGTGCGATTGGATCAAGACCGATTGATCAGCATCTTAAAGGCTTTGAAGCAATGGGTGCTAAAGTTCAAGTAGGAAATGGTTTTATTGATGCAAAAGTTGAAGGAAGACTAAAAGGTGCTAAAATTTATTTAGACTTCCCAAGTGTAGGTGCCACAGAAAATATTATGATGGCAGCAGCATTAGCGGAAGGCACTACAATTATGGAAAACGTAGCAAAAGAACCTGAAATTGTCGATTTAGCAAACTTCTTAAACGCAATGGGCGCTAAAGTTCGCGGTGCAGGAACTGGTACGATCCGTATTGAAGGTGTTAATAAATTATATGGTGCAGAACATGCAATTATTCCAGATCGTATCGAAGCTGGAACGTTCATGGTAGCAGCAGCTATTACAGGTGGAAATGTACTTGTACGCGGTGCAGTGGCAGAGCACATCAGTTCACTTGTTGCTAAAATGGAAGAAATGGGTGTTGAAATTACTGAAGAAGGCGACGGCTTACGTGTTGTAGGACCTGAAAAGCTAAAATCAGTAGATATTAAAACAATGCCTCATCCAGGGTTCCCTACGGATATGCAGTCTCAAATGATGGCATTATTATTAGCAGCAGAAGGCACAAGTATGATTACAGAAACAGTTTTTGAAAACCGCTTTATGCACGTAGAAGAGTTTCGCCGTATGAACGCTGATATTAAAATTGAAGGACGCTCTGTTATTATTAACGGACCTTCTCAACTACAAGGCGCTGAAGTAGCAGCAACAGATCTTCGTGCAGCAGCAGCGTTAACATTAGCAGGACTTGTAGCAGACGGCTATACGCGTGTAACGGAATTAAAACACCTTGATCGTGGTTATGTGAATTTCCACAATAAATTAGCCGCTTTAGGCGCTGATATTGAACGTGTAAATGACGAAACAAAGCAAGTAGAACAAACTCAACAGGCTTCAGACGTTAAGTAAATATATCATAAAAAAAGCATCTCATGGCGAGGTGCTTTTTTTGTCGTTGGACGACCCTTATAGCCGGTTTGCTGTCATAAAAGGTTGTCCACCTCCATACACATGAAATATAAGGATATAGGTGTTCCTTGTCAAAATAATAGATATGGAGGCTAGGCGTTCATGAAACAAGCAAAGCCAATCGTCGTACTAGGAGTCATCTTTTTTTTCGTTGTGTTACTCATCCCAACACTGCTCGTTGTTCCTTTTACTGAAAAGATAGATGGAAAGCTACATGAAAATGTCAAGCAGACCCCAAAAACCGAAAAACTACAAAAAGTGACAGAATCTCCTCTTGACGTCAGTGTTTATCGTACAGAAACGAAAAAAGTAGAAAAACTGCCGCTCGAAGACTATCTTGTAGGGGTAGTAGCAGCTGAAATGCCTGCTACTTTTGAACTGGAAGCACTTAAAGCTCAAAGTTTGGCAGCCAGAACCTATATTGTGCAAACAATGATGAATGGAAATAGTCATCTTCCCCAAGGAGCGGACGTGACAGATACCGTAGAGTACCAAGTGTATTTAAATAAAGATGAGCTAAGAAGCAGATGGAACAAAGACTATGATTGGAAAATCAAAAAAATTCAAGAAGCGGTGAAGGACACCCAAGGTCAAATTCTTACGTACAAAAACAAACCAATTAATGCTACGTTCTTTTCTACCAGCAATGGTTACACTGAAAATTCAGAAGCGTATTGGAAGAATTCTATTCCTTATCTAAAAAGTGTGGCTAGTCCATGGGATAAAAAATCTCCTGAATTTACAAATCAGAAAGTAATGTCGGTTGCTAGTTTTGAACAGAGGCTTGGAGTGAAATTAACAAACAGTGGATCAGTAGGTGAAATCGTCTCTAGAACGCCGGGGCAACGCGTAGACTACGTAAAGATAAACGGTAAAGAACTGTCTGGAAAAGATGTTCGGGAAAAACTGGGCTTATCGTCAGCCGACTTTCATTGGACAAAAAAAGGGAATGAAATTATCATCAACACAAAAGGATATGGACATGGTATTGGGATGAGTCAGTACGGAGCAAATGGCATGGCACTAGAAGGGAAAACGTATAAAGATATTGTTACTCATTATTATACAGGCGTTGCGATTACCCCTAACGATCAGTTCGTTGCACAATTGACAGCTAAGCGCTAATTCAAAGACCCTTATAGCAGGGTCTTTTTTATGTTTTTCGTTTTTTTAAAATAAAAATGTATATTTTAGATTCATTTGTTAAAAAATAATCGAAAAAATTTTTTTATCGCTGTGTATATATTCATTCAATTGTGTTCAGACTGATTGCTGAGGTGATGATATATGAGAGAGGAAGAAAAGAAACGTACTTCTCCAAAATCGAAAGTTCAAAAATTAGTTAGAAAGCGTTGGGTGTTCCCGGCTATCTATTTAGCGAGTGCAGCAATTATTCTTACAGCAGTCCTTTGGTTTCAAGCTAATGGCAACGATATTAGCAAAGAAGACAAAAGCGGCTATAGCCAAGACGGTACGGCTTATCGAGACGATGCTGTAGAGGTAAATGCTTCGCTTGAAAATTTAAAAATGCCAGTTGCTAGTGAAGCATCAGCTATCGTGAAAAAGCCTTTCTACGACGATCAAGCATCTGAAAAACAACAAGAAGAAGCACTAGTGTTCTACAACAATACGTATCACCCAAACACAGGTGTTGACTTAGCTGTTAAGGGAGATAAATCATTTGATGTTGTAGCAGCAGCTAGCGGTACAGTAACAAAAGCAACAAAAGATCCTTTACTTGGTTATGTAGTAGAAATTGATCACAAAGACGGTTTAGTAACACAGTATCAATCTCTTGAGAAAGCTGATGTAGAAGTGGGAGATATTGTTAAACAAGGTCAAACGATCGCAAAAGCTGGAAAAAGCTTATATAATCAAGAAGCTAAAACACATGTGCACTTTGAAGTTCGTAAAGATGGTGTAGCGATTAATCCGAGCAGTTACTTTGGTAAATCTGTTAGTTCTATTAAAGAAGTAAAAGCAGCTGAAGTAACAGAGCCAAAAGACGACTCTTCTTCTGAAGGATCAAAGGATAGCGAAAAATCATCTGATGAAAAGACTAAAGAAGATAAAGATTCAAAACAACCTTCAACAGATACGTCTAAACCAAATGCATAAAGCAAGGCTATGAATACGAAAAGAAGCTTGGCAAAACCGAGCTTCTTTTTTTATGAAATTTTTTAAAATGGGATGCATTATGTTAAAAAAATAAATAAAAAACACTAAATTTTCAAAAAAATATAAGAAATCACTTGTCCTTACTGACTTTTCTAGCATATATCTGCACACAAGCTAATAAACTGTTACAAACCTATAAAGAGAATGTTAGAAAAGGGATAATATATACATTCCCTTGGATACTTCTCATATCCAATTTGGGGAGGGCGAGTAGTGTGCACGATTACATCAAAGAGAGAACTATCAAGATTGGAAAGTATATTGTAGAAACAAAGAAAACAGTTCGTGTAATTGCGAAAGAATTTGGCGTTTCGAAAAGTACTGTCCATAAAGATTTAACAGAGCGTCTACCAGAAATAAATCCTGAATTAGCAAATGAAGTAAAAGAAATTCTTGATTATCATAAATCTATTCGGCATTTGCGTGGAGGAGAAGCAACAAAATTAAAGTACAAAAAAGAAGAAGAAACTGTAAAGTAAAAAAATGCCCGATATTGCCTTTTTTATAGAGGTAGTATAGGGCATTTTAATTTTTGGATAAAATAGGTATATAATAAATATTTTTGCTAATAACAACATACATATACAAATTGTGATAAAATAGTAAATTAGGAAAAAAGAATGGTTATCATGCAAAGATATGTAAATAGAAGGAGGATTTAAGGTATGTTAGCAAAAGACATTGGTATCGATTTAGGTACAGCTAACGTCTTAATTCACGTTAAAGGCAAAGGAATTGTGCTAAATGAACCGTCTGTTGTGGCGATTGATAAAAATACAAATAGAGTGCTAGCAGTAGGGGAAGAAGCGAGACGTATGGTAGGAAGAACGCCCAGTAATATTATTGCCATTCGTCCACTAAAAGATGGCGTTATCGCTGACTTCGAAATTACTGAGTCTATGCTCAAACACTTTATTAATAAATTAAATGTAAAAGGTTTTTTATCCAAGCCTCGTATTTTAATTTGTTGTCCAACAAATATTACCTCTGTTGAACAAAAAGCCATTCGCGAAGCTGCTGAAAAAAGCGGTGGAAAAACCATTTATTTGGAAGAAGAACCAAAAGTCGCGGCTATTGGCGCTGGAATGGATATCTTTCAGCCGAGCGGAAATATGGTCGTAGATATTGGTGGAGGTACAACCGATGTGGCTGTCCTTTCAATGGGTGATATCGTAACAGCAGCTTCTATTAAGATGGCTGGTGATCGTTTTGATGCCGAAATTTTGCAGTACATCAAGCAGAAATATAAGCTCTTAATTGGTGAGCGTACAGCAGAAGAAATTAAAGTGAAAATTGGTACGGTGTTTCCTAAAGCTCGTAATGAAGAGCTGGACATTCGTGGGCGAGACATGGTTTCAGGCCTCCCTCGTACGGTTACTGTTTATTCTGAAGAAGTGGAGGAGGCACTTAGAGAGTCTGTCAGCGTCATTGTACAAGCTTCGAAAAGTGTATTAGAGCGTACACCTCCCGAACTTTCTGCCGATATTATAGACAGAGGCGTTATTTTAACTGGCGGTGGAGCATTGCTTCACGGTATGGACCAGCTGTTAGCGGAAGAATTAAAGGTGCCTGTGCTAATTGCAGAAAATCCAATGGGTTGTGTAGCTGTTGGAACAGGTATTATGCTCGATAATATTGATAAACTATCTCGTCGCAATATTGTTTAAATAAAGACTCCTCTATTGGCTCGTTTCATACAGAGGAGTCTCTTCTTTTATTTATTATACTCTGTCAGCCGTCTATAACGAACAACGTTTACTTGTAAGGAGGATGAAGTATGTTTAAAGGGTTTTACACGGCAGCAGCGGGTATGCTGTCTCAGCAGCGTCAAACTGACTTATTAACGAATAACATAGCAAATGCTAATACGCCAGGATTTAAAGCAGATCAAGGTACGTTAAAGGCATTTCCTGATATGTTACTGCAGCGAATGGAATCTCAAGATTTACCCACTGATCGTAACATCTCTGTTCAGAACAAAAAAGACATAGGTGCGATTAATACGGGCGTGTATATGCAAGAAACAGTTCCAAATTTTACACAAGGTGATCTTCAACAAACGTCTCAATCAACTGATATTGCATTGATGGAGCAAAATATGCCTACAAAAGAGGGCGTCCTATTTTTTGTGGTACAAAGCCCTGATAATACGCCTCAATATACAAGAAACAGTAATTTTACATTAGATCAAGAAGGGTTTTTAACTACGTCTACCGGAGCTTATATATTAAATACAAATAATCAGCCAATTCAACTAAAAAGTGAAAACTTTACAGTTGATTCACAGGGTAACGTAACGGAGAATAATCAGCAGGTTGCGCAAATTGATGTTGCTTATGCTAGTGATTTACAAACGATTAAAAAGGCCGGGAATGGATTATATGAAACCCTCAACAATCAGCCCCTGCCTTCAGCACGGAATAATCCAGGAGTTTCTTATCAGTTAAACCAAGGGTTTGTTGAGCGTTCTAATGTAGATGCTGCTCAAAGTATGACTGATTTACTGACGGCTTACAGAGCTTTTGAAGCAAATCAAAAAATAATGCAAGCTTACGATAGAAGCATGGATAAAGCGGCAAATGAAATTGGGCGTGTGCGCTAAAAGCAACAGGGGAGATGAGAAGGATGAACCGTACAATGATAACAGCAGCTAATACGATGGGGCAGCTGCAGCAGCAGCTTGATGTCATTGGTCATAATCTATCTAATACAAATACGACAGGATATAAATCAAGAGATGCTTCATTTAATGATATGCTGTATCAACAAGTAAACAATCAAGAAGATAAGGGAACAGAAAAGCGGCTTACGCCAGCCGGAATTCGGCAAGGCACAGGCGCTTATTTAGATCAAACGAGCTTGAATATGACGCAGGGTGCTTTTCAGAACACAGATAAACTATTAGACGTAGCTGCATCAAATCCAAACGTTTATTTTCAAGTTGCCGTAAACGATTCCCAACAGCCTGTACAATATACGCGAGATGGTTCTTTCCATCTTAGCCCTGAAGGCCCGAACAATGTTAAATTAGTAAACGGTTCTGGTCAGGATGTGCTGGGGGAAAATGGTCAAGCTATTATTTTCAGTAACGCCTTCAAAGATATACAAATTGATGGAAGTGGGACGATAACAGTTACTACGAATACGGGCGTTGACCAGTTTACCCTTGGGTTAACAAATGTCCAAAAGCCGCAGGTGCTAGAAGCTAAAGGAGAAAATCTATTTGCCTTTCCAGCTAGGATGAACCAACCGAATATGTTTACAGATTTGACTGGAAAAGCTCGAGAAACAGCAGGCGTAGAGCAAGGGAAATTGGAACAGTCAAATGTAGATTTGAGCAAAGAACTTACTGATATGTCCATCGCTCAACGTGCGTATCAATTTAATTCCCGCTCTATTTCAATTGCAGACCAAATGATGGGCTTGGTGAATGGGATCAGAGCTTAAGCAAGTAGTTGCTTCTCAATTGAGCATTCTGTATATTGATAATAGTATCGTATGTTACATGCGGTTTGAAAGGAGACTTATTTATGCTTGATATTGAACAAATTAAAGAAATTATTCCACACCGATATCCATTTTTATTGGTCGATCGTATTTTAGAAGTGGAAGAGGGAAAAAAAGCAGTTGGTTTAAAAAACGTATCTGCCAATGAAGAATTTTTTAATGGGCATTTCCCTGACTATCCTGTGATGCCAGGGGTTTTAATTGTAGAAGCTTTGGCTCAGGTAGGAGCCGTAGCTATGCTAAAAAAAGAAGAAAATCAAGGACGTTTAGCATTTTTTGCAGGCATTGACAACTGCCGTTTTAAAAAGCAAGTAAGACCTGGTGATCAACTGCGTTTAGAGGTTGAAATTGTACGTGCGCGTGGATCTATTGGCAAAGGAAAAGGTATCGCAACTGTAGATGGAGAGTTAGTCTGCGAAACAGATATTATGTTTGCTTTAGGCGATAAAAAAGAATAGTACATAAGAGCTGCTGATGCAGCTTTTTTTATTGGCGCTGCAAAGCAGAAAACAGTTTCTTTAATAAAGGTATAATATCCGTTAGCAACTCTTTTTGAAGAGTTGGTGACAGAGATGAAAATTGCAAGAGCACATGTTTTAATAAGGGCTGTTTATCTATGAGGGTTAAAATGGTATCGTCTTGTGAATCCGATTCACGTTTTCTTGTTAAGTAAAGAAGTTGGAAGTCATGTAAATAATCTTGTTTATAAGAGGAAGGATCAATAAGTTGGTCCAGCGTAATTTGAAAACAATTACATAGAGATAGAAAATCAAAAATGGAAGGCGTTTGTTTCGAACATTCCCATTTTGAAATAGTTGTACGAGAAACATTCAACTGATTTGCTAATTCTTCTTGTGAAAACCCTCCTTTTAGTCTGAAATGTTTAATTCTTTCTCCCAAATCTTTCATATGCATCACCTGATTTCGTAAAGATAAGTACATGTCTTATTGTTCGAATGTAGTTCATGTTCTTTGTAACATGCTGAATTCGCACAATATGAAACATATATACTTTACCTTCTGCAATAAAGGGAATAAAACCTGTTTTTATTTCTTTTTTTTCTCTAAAAATATTCATTTTTCTGCATAGATATAAAAAAAAGAACAAAAATAGAGGTTTTCATAGTAAAAAAATCCTATTTTTTGTTCGGTATATTGAAAAAATGGTTGAATAACGGGGAAAAATGCATTAATATACGAATTACAAAGAAAAAGGAGTGAAAAAATGACAAATTTTTATTTGAAAAGGCAAGGCGCTCGCACAAGAGATAATCGCTTCAAACGTTCTAGTTGTGCTCATTTATTTTTAGGGAAAAAAGAAAGGCACCTCTCCAGTGAATTCTCTTTTCTTTATCCTTCTCATGGACCAACGAAAAAGACCGCAAACAATAATCCTCTCTTTTAAATCCAGACACCTTGAGATGACTTGACTTATTTTTTAGATGTACTTTTTATCGGTCTGTTTCGAAGCTGCAGTTTGAACTGTTGAAGTAAATCTTGACCTGATAACCCTTGGTTAATTAAATCCTCTAAGAGCATTTCAGCATAATGAAGTCTCCGTTCTTTTAAAACACCTTTCATCAACAAACTAATACGATTTTCACCAATTGAAGTAATGGAAGCCACGGTAGCTATAAAGGTAGCCGGATCATTTGTTTCTTTCGTAATTTTAGCTTCTACCGTCATTTTTTGTTTATCTTTCAACAAAACATGAAATTCATCGTACCATTTCTTATCGATAACTGCTTCTAAAATCCAGTTATTTTCGCCGTCTTCTTTATTAATAATAAGGCCATTAGTGAGTGAGACAGACTGACGTTTTTCTTGATCATCAACCAATTGAAATGACACAAGTTTAAATGTTTTCATTGATGTTTCCTCCTTTACGTAAATAGTAGGTTATCCATATTATAACATGAATGAGCTTAAAGATTCTCATTATTCAATCAGTTGGAGTGGTAGACTATGATTAACCATATTGTTCTTGTAGGAAGACTGACAAAAAAACCTGAGCTTCGATATACCCATGAAGGGATTGCAGTATCTACTATTACTTTAGCAATTAATCGAACGTTTCGAAATGTTGAAGGTGAATATGATGCTGATTTTGTCAACATTACTCTGTGGAGAAAAAATGCAGAAAATACGGCTGCTTACTGTGATAAAGGAGCGGTTGTAGGTGTGGTAGGGCGTGTACAAACGCGCACATTTGAAAATAATCTTCAGCAACGAGTATATATGACCGACGTTGTGGCTGATGCTGTTAAGTTTTTAAGTGGAAAGCCATCCGGTTCTTCTTCATTTGATTCAAATCAGCAAGAAGAATGAAGTTATCTAGCATGAAAGGGGGTGATTAGTTCGGCTAAGGTTCTAAGTCCTCTTATCTATCATAATAGAAGATAGATCCTCTTTAAGAGCAATGCTCTTTCTATATTCTCAAGAGAGAAAATTAAAGTATTTACTATCCCCGAACTATTCCTCTATTTCAGCCGTTAAATCATTTAACGGTTTTTTTCTGTATATAAGAGATTGAGACGTAACTGAATCAATGCAATCTAAAGACAAACAAATGGGATGAGCTAGTATAGGTCACTTGTTACACCACTGTTGATTTCCGTGCAAGACTTCGCTTTCCGCAGGCGGTCGATGAGCCTCCTCGTCACTTGCGCACGGTCTCATCTATTCTGCTTTTCTCGCAGGAGTCTTCGCTTTGCCCTCCACTCAACAGCTAGAAGCACCTACACATATGAAACCTGCGTCCGCCCTACCAATGAAAAAATCCGAACGAGTTTGATTCTCCATCAAGAATCAAACTCGTTCGGATTTTCCTTCAACTAAAATACTTTTGTCTCAGCTTTTATCATTTATTTAGCAAATCTTTTTGCACCTAAGTAGCGCTTGCTCCAGTAGCTGTTATCTAAGCTTGCAATGGTTACACCGGTAGAAGATCCAGCATGAATAAATTGACGATTACCAAGGTAAATGCCCATATGTGTAGGACCGCTAGAATATGTATTAAAAAACACTAAGTCTCCAGGCTGTGGATTACTGACGGGTGTTGATACACTCCAATAACCAGCCGTCGTATAGCGCGTTGTAGAAATTTGTTGTTTCGTTACGTAATAAATGAATCCGCTGCAGTCAAAACCAGAAGGAGTTGTGCCACCCCATTTGTAAGGAACACCTATATAACGTTTTGCATCTGAAATCATTTGCGATACATTTAATGTTCCGTTAGAAGTTGGAGGTGTGGATGTACTTGGTTTTGTTGTTGGCGTAGTTGTTTGGCTGCTTTTTGATACCTTTAATTGCTGATTTACATAAATCGTATTAGATGTTAATCCGTTTATTTGTTTTAGCTCACTGACACTCATGTGAAATGTCGAAGCTATTTTAGATAGGCTATCTCCACGCTGAACTTTGTAAGTTCCATTTGCATCCTTAGAAGGAGTTTCTGCTGGTTTACTCGTAGTTGGAGTCGATGCGCTATTGCTTCCATTTACTTTTAACGTTTGGTTAATATAAATAATGTTAGAAGAAAGAGCGTTCAAACGTTTTAATTCTTCTACGCTCATATTAAAACGAGTAGCAACTTTCCAAAGGGTATCGCCGCTTTGAACTTTATAGGTTGAACCAGTAGCAGGAGCTGAAGGCTTTTCTTCCTTATTAGATGGTTGAGAGGTTGAAGCAGAAGGAATCGATAACGTTTGTCCTACACGAATTGTATTTGAAGATAACTTATTTACGCTTTTTAAAGCTTCTACCGTTGTATGGTATTTGGTAGATAATGACCAAAGTGTATCTCCAGCTTTCACTTGAACAGTTGAAGCAGATGCTTCAGCTGAAGCTTGATATAAGAATGTCCCGCCAACAATGGCGCCTAGAGATAAAGCGAGCTGCCTTTTTTTCATTAATAAATCCCCCTAATTATGTAAATATTTCGTGTTTATTTTTCCAATATGTCTATTAAATTACAAAAATATTATATGTATAAATATGCTGGAATTTAAAGAGAAAGTAAAGGGTCTTTTTCGCTATAAAAATACCTTTTTATTCAAAAAACGATATTTATTGCGTTTTTTGTATCTTTATCAGTAGGTGGAGAATGATTTATACTGATTTTTTTATGTCGAATGATCTAATAAAAAAAGAGGACAAGTAAAAAAGTCCTCTTTTTAGTAACGTTTTAACACATTTTATAATTTTTCTTATTCATTTCTGTACGCAAGAAGCTCTTGTAGTTCTTTATTAGAAAGTTCTGTTACCCATTGATCTCCTTGGATGAGTTCATTGTTTAGATGTTGTTTTTGATTGATCACTTCATCAATTTTTTCTTCAATCGTTCCTCTTGTAATAAACTTATGAACATGAACAAATTTATTCTGCCCAATTCGATGAGCGCGATCGGTTGCTTGGTTTTCAACGGCTGGGTTCCACCATCGGTCAAAATGAATAACGTGATTTGCAGCTGTTAAATTCAATCCAGTTCCACCTGCGCGAAGAGAAAGAATAAAGATGGCTTTTTTTCTTGCTTGAAATTGAGCAACCATTTCATCTCTTTGTTCTTTTGACAAACTTCCGTGAAGAAATAAAACCGGCTCGTTGATTTCTTTTTCTAAGGTTCTTTGCAGCATGAGTCCTGTTTCAATATATTGAGTAAAGATTAAACAGCTTTCTTGCTGTGTGCGAATGCTCTCTACGAGTTCAATAATCTTTTCACTTTTATGAGATCGCCTTACCGTTTGTTTAGATGGGCTTTCCTTTAAGTACAAAGCTGGATGATTGCATAATAATTTTAGCTTATTTAGTGTTTGCAAAATCATGCCTTTTCGTTCAAATCCTGTTTTTTCCTCTGTTTCTTGAAGCATTCCTTGAACTAGCTCCTGGTAAAGTGAAGCTTGTTCCGCTGTCAGCGGGATATATTCTTTTTGTTCTTGTTTATCAGGCAATGAGCGGGCGATGTTTTTATCTTGTTTTGTTCTTCTCAATAAGAAAGGTTGAATGAGTGCTTTAAGCTCAACAGCTCGTTCAGGTTTCTCGCCTTTTTCAATGCCGGCTACAAATCGGTTTTTAAATGAATTGATTGTTCCTAAGTAACCAGGATTGATGAATTCAAATAATGACCATAGTTCCAGCAGACGGTTTTCAATTGGAGTTCCAGTAAGCGCAATTTTGTGTCTTCCTTGCAGCTGACGGATGGCTCTCGCCTGTTTAGTCTGCGGGTTTTTAACATGTTGTGCTTCGTCTAAGGAAATGCTGTTCCACATAAACCCTTTCAACAATTCGACATCCAAAAGAGCAACTTGATAAGTCGTGATCACAACGTCAGTACTTTCACATATCTTCTCAAATGCGTATCCGTTGGTTCTTTTCGGTCCGTAATGAACATGAACACGAAGAGAAGGGGAAAATTTTTGTAATTCTTTTTCCCAGTTTCCAATTAAAGAAGTTGGGCAAACGATAAGAGAAGGAGAGCTATGTAACTGATGAATATTTGTTAAATAACTAATCAATTGAATGGTTTTACCTAGCCCCATGTCATCTGCTAGACATCCTCCTAAGTTAAACTTTCTTAGAAACATGAGCCAATTCAAACCTTGTTGCTGATAAGGTCTTAATGCACCTTTAAATTCAGAGGAAGGCAGCACTTCCGGCAGCCGTTCTAAATCCGTTAAGGATGTAATAAATGATTGAAAGGAAGCGGGGAGTTGGAACTCAACTTTTACCTCTTCTTCATCAGTTTTACTGTCTGCCATGTAGGTTAGCTTCGTTTTTAAAATTTCATGAATTGAGACGCCTTTTTTACTAGCTTCTTTAACAATTTTCTGCGCTTGTTTAATTAATCTAGAATCCAGTTGAATCCACTGTCCGTTAATAGATAATAATCGGCGTTTTTGTTCGACTAATTTCCGAAACTCTTCTTCTGAGAAAGTTTGATCGCCAATAGAAAATGACCAGCGGAAGCTGCTGATAGCTTGTTTACCAAACAATGCAGATGAAGTATTTTCTATAGCGCCAGATACTTTTATGGTGGCTTTTTTTAATGATTCCCACCAGCTTGGCAAATGGATAGAGACACCTTGTTTAATCAATGCTGCACTATCTTGAGTTAGAAATTCCCATACTTCCTCGTCTGTTAGGACAGACTGAATAAACGCTCCTTTTTGGTATAAAGTAGGAGCCAATGCTTTCCATCGTTCGTGTTCGTAAGCGATATATGATTCGTAGTGATTCCATTCTTTAGGAAGCGTTCTTCCCAGTATAAAAGGTTCTTTGGCTTCATCGTGGGGAATCACGAATGTTTCAGCCGTCCATACATCTCCATCGGTTGCTGGCTCTACAATACGTAATG
The DNA here is from genome assembly GCF_049368575.1 of Priestia sp. 40. NCBI lineage: Bacteria > Bacillati > Bacillota > Bacilli > Caryophanales > Bacillaceae > Priestia > Priestia sp. 40. Next base: position 1,779,171 of record NZ_JBMPZA010000005.1, on the reverse strand, counting down.
AAAGGTCAAAGGGAGGATTATAGCTCTCGCCTTCTATGCTTATTAAAAAGTCCTTTCCTTCTTTTTTTAATAGGCTCTCTTTAATTTGTGCTCGCCACTCTTGCTCATCAGCTTGTGAAAGCAATCCAGTCATTTGTTTTTTAAAAGGAAGAGAATGAAATTTCCCTTGGATAATCCTCTTTGTCATATCAACTGCAATTTGCTGATAAGCTTCCGCTGAAGCGGACAAAGCTGGTTTCAACACATGCTGTTGAATAGGTGATTGTATGAAAGTGAACATTTGCCATGCAGAAAGAAGAATTCCTTTTTTTCCATTAATCTCAACCTGTGTAGCTTTGCTTCCGTAATAGGTCTGTTCATGCCATAGAAACAGCGCATCTTTCCATGTATCAGGGAGTAAAATTTGGCCGCTAGGTGATACACAGTAGAGAAAAAAGTCACCGTGTACAGGTTCGACTTCAAGTGTTAAATGAAACAAATCAAACATTCAGTAAATCTCCTTTTTCTAATAGTTGTTGAAACGCGCGCTGTTTCTTCGTTTTTATCGCTAATTCTTCTATATAATGTTCCCATAGTAGAGAGCGATTCATTTGTAGATAAAGTCTCTTTAATTCTTGTAAGTAGATATAGGCTTCTTGATAACTGCTTTTCTTTTTTTCATAAATCAGCTTTGAAATCATTTGATGATAAAGAGGAATAACCAGCTTTTCATCTTTTTGTTTTAAGGCTTCTATCGTTTGCTCGTCATATTTGATGCTGTCATATTGAAGAAGCACCTGTAATTCAACCCATTTTTTTAATTGGTCAGAAGCATATAGAAAATCACTGTATTCAATAAAACTATAGGGAAGTAATGTTTGCAATGCTTCAGTATACAAAGTTTGATCGTTCGTTAAGTCTTTATAGTGCTGAAATAAATTTACAATCATGGAGACCATGTTTCGGCTTCCTTGATAAGTAGTCGGAACGGTGCGTACGTAATCTCCTATATAGGCCATTATATAAGAGCCCCACTGAGCAAAGCGGTCAGTTTCTTTTTCGTGCAATAAATCATTTAACCAAGGAATAAGATACGGAATCATTTTTAATGTTTCATCGCTCAAACGTTCTTTTGCTTCTCCATCTTTTTCTTGAAGGAATAAAAGATAGGAAAGAGCTGTATTGTTTATAAAAGAACCGTGCTTAGCTTTTAATTCGCTTTCCTCAGTTTTTCGCCACTTTTCTAACGTGAAGATTTTTTGCCAAATAACGCGATAAATCTCAATACGTTCATATTGTAAAGGCATATCTTTATGCAATAATTCTCGGATGTATGGGATGCTGTCCTCTATAATAGATAATGCATCCCTATCGTATTTCGTTTGCTTTAATGAATCAGCGGTAGCATAAATTTCATTTGTTATTTTGTAGACGTGACTATATACGAACGATTCCTCGATGTTAGTAGAAAGCTGATGTGCCTGTAATTGAGCTGATAGTTTATAAAATGTATGAACCGCTCCATACATACAAAATAAAGCATAAAGCAATGGATGCTCAGGAGCCTTTTTCACTAAAGAACGGTAATAGTACTGATGATATTCATGATAAATGGAACGGTCATTTTCGTTCCGCCCCTGCATAAAAAGCGTATACTGCTCCTCAAAAGTTTGTCTCCACTCTTGAAAAGTTGCCTTCGGCTTTTTTAACACTTGTTTGGCAGATAGCATAGTCAAAGCTTCTTTTTCATGGTTTCGCCATTCTTTGAATAGGGGCGCAAGCGGTTCTATTAATGAATACATATAAAAAAACGCTGCAAAGCAGTGTTCACAAAATCCGTTATGCTGACAAGAACAGGTACTTTCAGGGAGCAGCTGCTTGTTTAGTTCAACATAAAACGAATCGATTTTAACGTTTAATATCTGTTCATCATTGTGCAAAATGAAGAATGAATGGGTACGGTAAAGGTCTAGTCCTGCTTGGGCATTCGTACGATAGCGTGTATCACTATACGGGAAATAATGTATAAATTGGTGCTGTAAGTGATCTGAAAACGAACTCATAATCCCATTCCTTTCTATACATAAGTGGAACATAAAATTATATTTATAAGTGATTAATTTTCTTTTCATTATAAATGATAAAAATAGAATTATACAAAATCTTTTGTTATGATAAAGCAGAATCCAACATGACTCTTTATAAAAAGAAATGGATTCAACATGACTTTGTGTACATACTCAATCGAAGACTTACTATACTATAACCAATAAGCACGATTGACATTGACAGGAGGAAAAGTAAGTGAAAATTCGTAAAGCTATTATTCCAGCAGCTGGATTAGGGACACGCTTTTTGCCGGCTACAAAAGCACAGCCTAAAGAAATGCTGCCAATTGTAGATAAACCAACGATTCAATACATTGTGGAAGAAGCAGTAGCATCAGGTATTGAAGACATTTTAATTGTAAGCGGTCGCGGAAAACGAGCAATCGAGGATCATTTTGATAAATCATATGAGTTAGAAGAAACATTAGCCGCAAAGGAAAAGTGGGACATGCTTGAAGAAGTGCAGGGGATTTCGAATTTGGCTAATGTTCACTACATTCGTCAAAAGGAACCTAAAGGATTAGGTCATGCCATTCACTGTGCAAGAAGTTTTATCGGAGATGAACCGTTTGCTGTTATGCTAGGGGATGATGTAGTCCAATCAGAAACACCTTGTTTGAAACAGTTAATGGACGTATACGAAAAATATGAATGCGCTGTAGTTGGTGTACAGGAGGTGCCTAGGAAAGAAACCTCAAAGTACGGAATTGTAGGTCCTAAAGGAGAGCCTCTTGAAAAAGGATTATTAGACGTAGAAACGCTCGTTGAAAAACCGAATCCAGAAGATGCCCCTTCAGGCTATGCAATTATGGGGCGCTATATTTTAACACCGGAAATTTTCGATATCTTAAGCAGAGAAGAGATTGGTGCAGGAGGAGAAATTCAATTAACAGATGCTATTTTACGTCTGAATGAATTTCAACGTGTTCTTGCTTATTATTTCGAAGGAAAACGTTATGATGTTGGAGATAAATTTGGATTCATTAAAGCAACAATTGATTTAGCTCTGCAAAGAGAACCGCTGCGAGCAGAGCTAGTGAGCTATTTTAGAGAAATTGTCGAAAAAGAAGGGCATATGTAAAATATATTTACTGGGGGAACTATTGGGAATCAAGGAGATTTTCAATAGTTCTTTTGGGTTAGAGCTCTTTGTACAAAAGATGGTTATATCGTTTATTGATGAATTCTCATAAAATGTTACATAATAATAAGTAAAAGAAATTATTTCATGTTTTTATATAAATGCTATCATGAAATGACATTTTTCGATATAATATCAGATAGGTTTTATTTATTAAGCATGTCATATAAAGGAGATTTTCTGCAATGACAAAGAAATTGTGTGTAGTTGGTTTAGGATATATAGGTTTACCGACAGCTGTTATGTTTGCCAATCACGGCTTATATGTACATGGTGTCGACGTAAATGAAAAAGCAGTAGAATTAATTAAAAATAAGCAACTTCATATAGAAGAAAACGGCTTACAAGAACGTTTAGAATCAGCAGTTGACAAAGGCCACTTCACGGTAGGCACAACAGCTGAAGAGGCGGATATTTTTATTATTGCTGTACCATCACCAATTAATGAAGATAAAACGGCAAACTTGAACTATGTTCGAGAAGCGACAAAATCAATTGTTCCTTACGTTCGTAAAGGAAATTTAGTCATTTTAGAATCCACAGTTCCTCCGCGTACAGTAGAAGACGTTATGCTACCTGTGCTAAAAGAAACTGGTTTAGAATTAGGCAGTGAGCTATTTGTTTCTCACTCACCTGAACGTGTTATTCCAGGAAAAGTATTTGAGGAACTAGTAAATAATGACCGTATTGTCGGTGGTATTAACGAAGAGTCCAGTCGCTTGACTGTTGAGCTTTATAAAACATTTGTAAAAGGAAATATTCACGTAACGGATGCTACAACAGCTGAAATGGTGAAAGTAATTGAAAACACATATCGTGATGTGAACATTGCCTTTGCAAATGAGCTGGCAAAAATCAGTGAAAAAATTGGTGTAAATGCGTGGGAAGCGATTAAGTTAGCGAACTATCATCCACGTGTAAACATCCACTTACCAGGTCCTGGTGTAGGCGGCCACTGTATTGCTGTTGACCCTTGGTTCTTAACGGAGCTTCAGCCGGAACTGGCGAAAATTATTTCTCTTTCTCGTCAGACAAATGATTCAATGCCTGAATATACAGCATTAAAAACGAAAAGCCTACTAGATGAAAAGGGCATTCAACATGGACGTGTAGCGGTTTTAGGCTTAGCTTTTAAAGGAAATATTGATGATATGCGTGAAAGTCCATCAACGGATGTGCTTCATCACTTAGAAAAGCTAGGTGTTGATTACACAGCATTTGATCCTCATATCAAAGAGAATAAAATCGAACGTCAAACGCAAAGTTTGGATGAAGCTGTTGCACATGCAGATGTGATTCTTATTTTAACAGATCATAATGAGTTCAAAGAGCTTCTTCCATCAGCTGTTGAAAATCATATGCGTACAAAAGTTATTTTTGATACGAAAAACTGCATTCAGCGTGATCAATGGAAAGCAGCAGGCTTTGACGTAGTGTTACTTGGTGATTCAAAAGTTTCTACTTTATAAAAAGACGGGCTGAACAGCCTGTCTTTCGTTTGTAAAAAACTAAAAAATCAACATACGGGTGATTTAATGAAGGAAAACATCTTAGGAATAGACGTTTGTAGCGACACGTACGATGAGCTAGCGGCAAAGTTACTTCAGGATATAGATAAAGGCCGAAAATCATTTATTGTAGCAATCAACCCTGAAAAAATTATGAAAGCACAAGAAGACAGGGAATTAAAGTCACTATTAAACCAGGCGACTTATCAAATTCCAGATGGAATCGGTGTGATTTTAGCTTCAAAGCTCAAAAAAGGACGTATTCGTGAGCGTGTAACGGGTATTGATATGATGCTGAAGCTGTGTCAAGAAGCAACGAATAACGGTAAAAAGATTTTTTTATACGGAGCCAAGCCTGGCATTGCAGATGAAGCCAAAGCTAAGTTGGAAGAGATGTTTCCAGGGATTTTAATTGTTGGAACATTAAATGGCTACGAAAAAAATGAAGAAGTCATTGAATGTACGATTAATGATTCAGGAGCAGAAATTGTGTTTGTGGCTTTAGGCAGTCCAGCCCAAGAAAATTGGATTATTGCTCATAAAGAGAAACTTAATCCTTCTGTTTATCAAGGCGTAGGGGGCTCGTTCGATGTTATTTCAGGACGATTGAACCGAGCACCTGCTGTTTTTCAAAAGTTTGGTTTAGAGTGGCTTTATCGACTGTTAAAAGAACCATGGAGATGGAAGCGTCAGTTAGAATTACCTAGGTTTCTTCTTCGAGTGTTAAGAGGTTAAAAAAGCATGCGGATTATATCCGCATGCTTTTTATTTTTAGATATCTTCTTTCTTGTTTTGTTGCTTGATTTCATCCGTTAGTTCGTGCAAGCTTTGTCGCACATTTCCTTTTCCAGAAAAGTTTTCAATCAATTCCTTCACATCTATACCTGAGGATGCTTTCAGCGATTCTTGAAGAGAAGACATTAAGTTTGTTGCATAGCCAGTCACTTTATTAGCTCCGCTGTTTTCACCGTTGCTTCCTGTGTCCACAACCGTAATTTTGTCGATATTTGCTAAAGGACTTGCAACTTGTTTTGCATATTCAGGAAGCATTTTGATAATCATATCTAAAATAGCCGCTTGACCGAACTGCTCGAATGCTTCAGCTACTTTTTGTTTAGCTTCAGCTTCAGCTAAACCTTTTAAGCGGATAATCTCAGCTTCAGATTCACCTTGGGCACGCTGAGCTTCAGCTTTTGCTAAACCATCAATTCGAACGCGTTCAGCTTCAGCTTTAGCCATTGCTTCAATTCGATATTTGTTGGCGTCTGCTTCAGCAAGCTGTTTTGCTTTTTCAGCTTCAGCGGATTGCTCAACAGAGTAACGATCTGCATCTGCTTTCTTTTTTACTTCAGAATCGTATTGACGCTCACGACGAAGAATTTCTTTTTCTTCTAATTCAATTTGTTTCTGACGTTCAATAATGCGGATTTGCATTTCTTGTTCTGTTACATCTTGTTTCGCGCGAGCTGTTTCTAGATCATATGCTTGGTCAGCGCGAGCTTTGGCAATATCTTGTTCGCGACGATATTCAGCGGTTTTTAACTGATTCATTTTTTCAGCTTCCGCGATTTCTGTATTTCGCTCAAGTTCCGCTTTTTGGGCATCTTTATGAGCCTCAGCACGCTTGATTCTTGTTTCTTTTTCAGCTTCCGCTGTTGCAATGTCAGCATCTCGTTTAACTTGAGCAATACGAGGCTTCCCTAGCGATTCTAGATAGCCGTTCTTATCCCGAACGTCTTTAATTGTAAACGATACAATAATTAATCCCATTTTAGCTAGATCTTGTGAAGCTACGCGCTGTACTTCTTGAGAGAATTTTTCACGGTTTTTATAAATTTCTTCTACCGTCATAGAACCAAGAATCGAGCGAAGGTGACCTTCTAAGACTTCTCTAGCTTCAGTTTCACGATCTTCTTTTGCTTTGCCCAAAAACTGCTCAGCGGCCGTTGCGATTTCTGAAATAGAACCTCCAATTTTGATGATTGATACCCCATCAGCCATAACAGGAACACCTTGTTCTGTATATACTTCAGGTGTAGACACTTCCAGTTTGCTTGATAGCAAGCTCAGAGGCTCAGCCTGCTGAAAAACTGGCAGCACAAACGTACCGCCGCCGCGAACAATTTTAATGCGGTTTCCGGATTCATCGACGTGCACGTTTTTATTTCCGAGATAGCTCCCTGTTACAATTAACGCTTCATCTGGACCTGCTGTACGGTATTTTGTAATAAATACGGCAATCAGCGCAATTAATAAAAAAACAACAATTCCAACGACAACTAATATAGGTGTTGAAAACATAAAACTCCCCCTAATACTATTTATAATGAGTGATTGGTCATAACTTCTTCATAAATCACAACGAGTGCGTTGCCCCTTTGTATATCTACCACAAGCACTTTGCTGCCTAAAGGTATAGCAGTGTTTTTAAAGCTGGCAGCGGGTTTGGAGATCGTGCCGCTAACCCCTTCGATAAATACTTCTCCATAACCATCTGCAGGAACGGAAGTAATAATGGTACCAAGTCTTCCTTTTAACGAATCTTCAGTAAAAGCAAGAGACTCTTCAGCCGATGATAAAGGAATCAATACGAAAACGTTGAGCAAAATAACGAGTAGAAGGGCAATAAGAGCGGAAATCGAAATAATCCAATAATTTTGCAATGACGTATAGGTGAACAAATATCCACTGGCACTAAAGAATGTTAAAAAAGAAAAAAGAAGAGTGGGGTTAAAAAAAGGTATCGCTTCAGATAATCCATCTAACAAATCGCTAAATAAAATGTATAAGAAGGTGAGACTTCCGCAGATAATTAATCCATACAAATACACTGTTTGAACAGATAGATCGAACATAGTTCATTCAACACCCCCTTTATGTAAGATGATTGATGCTGTTTCTACTATGTATTACGAACCGTATCAAAAAAAGTTTCATTTTTTTGATAAAATTCCTTTTTTTGTTTAATTTTATCTCTGTCCATTTCACTATATTTTAACTTTTAAATGATATAAGATAAGGACAACGATTCAGTGAATGTGGTTTGGAGTAGTGGACATGCATAGGTCAAAAGTTTGTTCATATAATGAGTGGGGCCATGTGAAATAAAAATAAAGGTTTAAATATGCTTAATAAAAAGGAAAAAGAGTTAAAGATGACGAATAAATTAGACGAAAAGGGGGGAGTTCGCTTATATTTTAATAAAATATAGTAAAGAAAATGTTCTACATAAAATAACCACATAAGAATAAAGTAAATCAGCTGTTTATACACCAAAAAATACGGTTCTTTTCTATTAATAGTTTGTAAATGTGCTAATTTTTGAGAATAAATTTCTATTTAAGTAGTAGAATCATTGTGATATAATCCATTTTGGGAATAAGTAAGTAATTATTGTTATACGCAATTTGAAATACTATCCAATTATATAAAGTTGGATACATTTTTTATGGTTTTGGTTAACATAAACCTGAGGAGGGTCTCCATGCTATATTTGACCTTGTTTATTTGTTTTATTACATCTATTCTGATCACTCCGCTGGTTAAGAAGCTGGCGTTTAAAATAGGTGCAACGGATAAACCAAATCAACGAAAAGTTCATCAAAAAATTATGCCTCGCCTTGGAGGTTTGGCGATATTTTTTAGTTTTCTTATTGGATACCTCGTTTTACAGCCTGACAGTAAATATGCGCTGCCGATTTTAATCGGAAGCATCATTATCATTATTACCGGTGTCTTAGATGATATGATTGAGCTATCCGCTAAAATCAAATTAGGCGGTCAGCTAGTAGCGACATTAATTGTTGTTGTATACGGTGGAGTCCAAATTGACTTCATTAACTTGCCGTTTGGCGGAAAATTAGAATTCGGAATGTTAAGTATTCCAATTACGGTATTATGGATTGTAGGAATTACCAATGCTATTAATTTAATTGATGGATTGGATGGATTAGCTGCCGGCGTTTCCTCTATTGTATTGATTACCATCTCGGGTATGGCTATTATGATGGGCAATGTGTTTGTGACAAGCATGGGTTTCATCGTATTGGGAAGTACGCTCGGATTTTTGTTTTACAACTTTCACCCCGCTAAGATTTTCATGGGCGATACAGGAGCACTATTTTTAGGCTATATGATTTCTGTATTGTCTCTGTTAGGATTTAAAAATGTAGCGGTTATTTCCTTCATTGTTCCAGTTATTATTTTAGGGGTACCAATTTCAGATACGTTCTTTGCTATTATTCGCCGAATCGTAAAAAATCAACCGCTATCGGCTCCTGATAAATCTCATTTGCATCATTGCTTGTTGCGCTTAGGGTACAGCCATAGACAAACGGTTTTAATTATTTATGGAATGAGTGCGATATTTGGTTTAGCGGCAGTTATCTTCTCAAAGGTACAAACAATGTGGGGGTCTTTTCTTGTACTAGCTATCCTCCTTGTAGCGATTGAAATTATCGTTGAAAAGATAGGACTAGTTGATAAGACATATAGGCCAATTCTCAACATGGTTCGTGGGCTTCGTTTAAAAAATTAATTAAAAAGACCTCTTGGATATCCAAGAGGTCTTTTTAATTATTCTGTTGTATCTGAAGTTGATTCAATGCCTAAATGCTTGCGGAGCTTTTCACTTACTTTTTCCACTGAATCATTATCTAGTTTGAAGTAGTAAACGCCGTTAATTTTTTCATCGCTACCGTCTAAGTTAACGGTTTCGATGTCTACTTTTTTCGAAGCATAATCATAAAACGAAAGCATTTCACCGAACATTAAATTCGTTTTCATATTATCGCCAACAGCTTCGATAAGATTGCCATATTTATTTAGTGATCCAATGGAGGCAGCTTTTTTAATCATGGCTTCAATCAACTGCTGCTGTCTTTTTCCTCGCTCAATATCGTTGTCTTGTTTTCGTGTTCGAGCAACAGCTAACGCTTCTTCACCATTTAAATGTTGTTCTCCTGGTTTTAAGACAATAGCATTATGACGATCTTTCGAGTCTTTTTCACTCATCGCATAAGGTACATCAAAATCGATTCCGCCAAGTGAATCTACAATGTCTGTGAAAGCCTTGAAATTTACTTTAACATAGTAATCAACAGGGACATTAAACAGCTGTTCTACCGTTTCTACCGTTGCTTTTGGACCGCCGTACGCATGCGCATGAGTAATTTTATCTTTTTTATTCACTTCAGGTATATAAACTCTTGAATCTCGAGGTATGCTTACAAGCTTCACGGTTTTATTCGTTTCGTTAAAAGTTGCTAAAATTAAAGCATCTGTACGGGCTGATTTTCCGAATTTCCTCGTTTCACTATCATCTACGCCCATAAATAAAATGGATATATCATCTTTTTTGGGGTCAATTTTACGATCACGCATAGGAGAATTATCGCGATCTCCGAGACCTTCATAAGAATCAGAAGCTACTGTTTTAGCTTTAACAAATAAATAAGAGCCATAAGCGGTTGCAGAAAGCCCTAAAATAAGGATAGGTAACAGAAAAAATGTAAAAAGCCTTCGCTTTCTTTTCCGTTTGTTTACTCTTTTTTGAAAACGTCTATATTGAGCCATACGGTTTCTCCTTTTATTCGTATATTCGAACACTTATTGTGACACTTAGTATGTGTTATAAATTGGAATGTATGAATCAAACTCGTCAAAGCTATGCATCTGTACGAGGTTTTTACTCATTGACAAGTAGCGCAACCATCAGAATAGTTGCGCTATTTATCAATTGTACAATGTTTTTTAATAAGAGTAAATAATTCATTCTACATCTTCTTCTAAATAGGTCGTCTCACCTGCTCGAATATCTGCTTGGCCGTTTGTTAGCTCGGTCATCCATTCAGTAAATGCTTCTGTTTGAGCTTCCTCTACAAATGTTTCAATCTCTACCATATCTGCGTAGTGGATTTCTTTTAATAGATAAACGGAACTGCGAAGCTCATTTTCTAATTTTCCAAGCCATGTATAATCGACGGTTGTATGCATAACCGCCATGAGAGTTCGTTTGACTGTACCTAATTCATTCAACGCTTCGGAAACGGATTTTCCATACGCGCGCACCAAGCCACCTGCGCCCAATTTAATGCCTCCGAAATAGCGCGTAACGACGACCACGGTATCCTTTAAGCCTCTCTTTTTAAGCACTTCTAACATTGGTACGCCTGCTGTGCCACTTGGTTCTCCATCATCGTTTGCTTTTTGAAATTGATCTCGTTCTCCAATTAGGTAAGCTGAACAGTTATGAGTAGCATTCCAGTGCTGTTTTTTGATGTCTTGGATAAATTGCTGAGCTTCTTCCTCAGTTGTTACACGTTTCATATGACAAATGAATCTAGATTTTTGAATAGTGATTTCATGTGAACCTTCTTGTTTTACGGTATAATATTGTGATAACAATCAAAAAATCCTCCTTAGCGTTATAAATAGAAGAAAAACGGGTATTTACGTACTGTTTACTTGCTATTAGTATAAAATGTTTATGAAAAGACATCAATTAATCAAATTCAACATCACTTAAACAAGCCATACAGAATATACGTTATAATAAAAGAGTGTGCAGGCTTGTATAGCTAAATAATGAAATGATTTAAACAGGCAGTTAGTCACTGTTGAAGAGTGAGCGTAAATGGTAATCTATTCAAATAACGCGAGTCAAGCGTTGATTGATGTCGAGTTTGAGGGTACTAAAAACAACCGTTACTTTTTGGATATAAAAAGTCAGATAGGGAGAAAATATGGATCTTATCCTCACAATTCAGATAGGTCATACGAATACTATATATAGCATGAACGTATAGACATTTCTCCGAATGTGAGTATAGTTTGGGGTGAGTAAATGTCGAAACATAAATTAACAAGCAAGGCACTTGATGAAATTTTTGAGAAGATTATTGGCACAGTAGGAGATAGTAAAAATGAAGTCTATCGCCTTTCTGAAGATGCCAGACAAGAATATCAGCAAATTAAAGAAGAGTTAGAAGTGTTAAAAGGAAAAGTCCTTGAGACGATAGAGCAAGGCGATAAATTGGAAACTCAGGCAAGGTTGGCTCGAAAGCGTTTGTCTGATGTGAGCCGACATTTTCAAATTTATTCAGAGCCTGAAGTAAAAGACGCTTATGAAAAAGCACACGAATTACAAACCAAGCTACTGATGAATCAGCAAAGCGAATATCAGCTGCGTAATCGTCGAGATGAACTAGAAAGACGCTTGCTTACATTGGAAGAAACGATTAAACGTGCAGATCACCTAGTAGGTCAAATTTCCGTTGTGTTAAATTATTTAACAAGTGATTTAAAACAAGTAGGGGAAATAGTAGAAGATGCTATTCAAAAAGAGTATTTTGGCTTTCGGATTATTGAAGCTCAGGAAGAGGAACGGAAACGTTTGTCAAGAGAGATTCATGACGGCCCAGCTCAAATGCTTGCAAATGTTATGATGAGATCGGAATTAATTGACCGAATTTACCGGGAACGTAGTGCAAAAGAAGCAATGGAAGAAATTCGAGATTTACGAAAAATGGTTCGTTCTGCCCTATACGAAGTGCGTCGAATTATATATGATTTAAGACCGATGGCACTTGACGACTTAGGTCTAATTCCGACGCTACGTAAATATCTTGATACAATCGAAGATTATAACGAAGGCAAGCCTCGGATTACGTTTATTTCCATTGGACAAGAGAAGCGAACTGCTTCAAAATTAGAAGTAGCACTGTTTCGTCTAGTGCAAGAAGCTGTAACGAACGCATTAAAACATGCAGACGCGACGGAAATCCAAGTGAAGATAGAGTTCAACAATGAACACGCTATTTTGCTTGTCAAAGATGACGGCTGCGGTTTTAATCAAGAAGAGAAAAAAGAGAATTCGTTCGGCTTAATAGGAATGAAAGAGCGTGTTGATTTATTAGATGGGACTATTTCTGTTCATTCGAAAATTAACCAAGGCACGCTTGTTATGATTAAAGTACCGATTATAGCCGCTTAAAAAGGCAGAGATATGTATATAAATAGGGGTCAATATAGAGTAAAACATTTGTTGTTCGATTTGGGGAGGAATCAAACATGCAGACAAGAATTATCATAATCGACGATCACCAATTATTCCGTGAAGGAGTAAAAAGAATTTTAGATTTCGAAAAAGATTTTGAAGTAGTTGCAGAAGGTGACGACGGTAGCGAAGTTATTGACCTTGTAGAAGAACATCAACCTGATGTTGTAATCATGGATATTAACATGCCGGCTGTAAATGGTGTAGAAGCTACGAAAAAGCTTGTAGAAGTAAATCCGGATGCTAAAGTTATTATCTTATCTATCCATGATGATGAGACATATGTAACTCATGCCTTACAAACAGGGGCACGAGGCTATCTGCTAAAAGAAATGGATGCGGATGCGTTAATTGAAGCGGTGAAAGTAGTTGCAGAAGGTGGTTCATATTTACACCCTAAAGTAACACATAGTTTAGTAAAAGAGTACCGTCGACTAGCAGCTCAAGGACAATCGTCTTCTTATCCGCACGAACCAATTGAGATTCGCCGTCCACTACATTTGTTAACACGTCGTGAGTGCGAAGTGCTACAACTGTTAGCTGATGGTAAAAGTAACCGAGGAATCGGAGAAGCATTATATATTAGTGAAAAAACCGTTAAAAACCATGTGAGTAATATTTTGCAAAAAATGAATGTAAATGATCGTACTCAAGCTGTTGTTGTGGCAATTAAAAACGGTTGGGTAGAAGTAAGATAAGTCCAAAAGTCTGATATACCACTAGGTATATCGGACTTTTTTTTTCTTTTTATAACTTTTTTTGAAATTGTGGGTAAAAAGTCATGTTTAATGAGAGAGGAAAACACCCGATAAGTTAAAGGGAGAAAATATCTTTTAGGAAGGCGAAGGGTGATATCTTTGCGCATTTACTCGTCCTTCAAATTTCGACAAAAGCATCCATACCTCAAAACAATGTCCATCAATTTGACGCAAGCTCTTGTAAAGGAAGGTCTTTAATACTTTGAGATACATATGAGGTTGTAGAAGAATTTATTCAAACCTCAACTGGTATCCTTTAGAAATTTAAGAGTTAGCTTTTAGTCAAATAAATAGAAAACTGATTTAAAGAAGACAAGAAGGTGATGAAGCTGAATTTTATAACGGAAGAATTAATCTATCATAAATCTCCGCAAGAGCTAACGGCTATGATGTATGAAAAATTCATTCAAAATATTGATGACGCTGTTATAGCAATTCAACACAGCGATTATTTTATAGCGAATGAAAAAATTAAACAGTGCAACGATATTTTATATCGGCTAGGAATTGGCTTAACATATCAAGCAGGTATCATTGCAGAGCAGTTAGATATCCTATACAACTATATGTCTGAGCGATTAATTATGGCTAATTTTAAAAAAGATACGTTTGTTTTATATGAAGTTCAACAAATGATGCAGAAACTTTCTAACGCTTGGAATGAAGTGTTAAAAGCAACGCCTAAAGTTACCTCTTCGCTCCGAAAAAACAAGCTGTCTTCTTATGAACAGCACATAAGTATCACTCTTAGCTAAAGGATAATCATCATGCCCACACATCAGATGCCTCTCGAAACCTTTCAGCTAATCAAGCTGGCACATCTAAAAGTCTAAATTGAATGGAGTGTATACTAACAGAGAAAGGAGAGATACATAGTGGAGGTGCAGCGAATTAACGGTCTTTCTTCTTCCGTGAATCTCATTAGAGAAAAAGAAGTAAGTGGTTCGGTTTCATTTACAGGAGTAATGGCCAAGAAACAAAAAGAACTAACCTATGAACATTTAACTCAAGTGATAAATAAAATTGAAGAACAGGGAAAGCAGTTAGTGAAAAGTCAAACCATTGATTCTTTGCGGAAATACAAGACGCTTGTGAAGCAGTTTATGAACGAAGTCGTTAAAAATGGTTTTGAACTGCATGAAGAAAGAGGATTTAACCATAGGGGAACGACTAAAGTATATAAGTTAGTGAAAGAAGTGGATACGAAACTAGTTGACTTGACAAATGATATCCTTCAAAAAGAAAAAGACAGTTTAAATTTACTCAAGCGGGTTGGAGAAATTCAAGGTTTGTTAATTAATATGTATACGTGAGGGAGCTTTACTAATAGGTAAACCTCTCGTTACATGCATTTTAATCCTAAATGTTGTAGAATAGAGTGAAATTATTTTATATAACAAAGGATGGATCCCTATCTTATGAAAACAGCAATTATTACAGATAGTACCGCCTATATATCAGAGGAAATTCGATCAAACTATCATATACATATGGTACCGCTAAGCGTTATTTTTGGTGAAGAAACATATCGTGAAGAAGTAGATATGACTGCAGATCAATATTTTGAAAAAATTAAAGAAGCAAAAAATCTTCCAACCACTTCTCAGCCTGCTATCGGAGAATTTGTAGAGTTGTTTGAACAGTTAAAACGAGATCAATTCGATGCTGCTATCGTTATTACGTTATCTAGTGGAATTAGCGGAACGTATCAGGGTGCTTTGACGGCAGGTAGCATGGTAGAAGACTTTGATGTGCACGTATTTGATTCAGAAATCAGCTGTATGGTTCAAGGCTTTTATGCGATTGAAGGAGCCGAGATGGTCCGATTAAATAAACATCCTGACGAAATCATTGCGCGTTTTGAAGAGATGAAACTATCAATGCGTGCGTATTTTATGGTAGATGATTTATCTCACTTGCAGCGTGGAGGTCGCCTAAATGCTGCTCAGGCTATTATCGGAAGTCTGCTTCAAGTAAAGCCCGTGCTCCATTTTGAATCTAAAAAAATCGTTCCGTTTGAAAAAATTCGTACGCGTAAGCGAGCATTAAAACGAATCACCGAGCTTCTTGATGAAGATGCAAAAGAAAACGTACCTATGAAAGCTGTAGTTATTCATTCTAATCGTGAAAATGAAGCAAAAGAAATTCAACGAGACTTAGAACAAGAATATCCTCATATTGAATGGAGTCTTTCTTATTTTGGCGCTGTCATTGGCACGCATTTAGGTGAAGGTGCTATTGGTATAGGTTGGTATAAAAAGTAATCGAAAACCAAATCATTTGATTTGGTTTTTTTGCAGGAAAAAACACCTTTTTTTGCGTATATAGATGTGTACGATAAACATGGAAAGGAATGAAGATATGCTTTTTACTGTTAAACAAGAATTGCTAGATCCCGTTCAAGTACCTAGCCCAGCTGCTTTTCCTCTCTCAAAAATCAATACGTGGAGAACTCCACCTTTAAATCCTTCATACCCCTACTCTTTAGATCTTCAGCGCTCTCTAAGCGGAAAGCAGCTTCTACTAACTCAGACTCCCTATCCTTTATCTCTCATTCATGAACATTATCTAAACGGATATATTTCCTATCAAAAAGCAATTACCCAGAAAGAAAACGGATATAAATGCAACCGGTGTGGAAGTGATAGCCCCTTTTATTTTACTTCATTTCCATGCAGTAGATGTCACCAGGACTGCTACTATTGCCGAGCATGTATCGTAATGGGCAAAGTAAGTGAGTGTACACCCTTTATAAACTGGGAAGGACCAGCAAGTAATGTCCTGCCAAAAAGCAGCGTGATGAATTGGAAAGGAACGCTGTCTAAAGCTCAAGAACGTGCTTCAAATGAACTCATTCAAGCTATAAAAAAGGATGAAGAGCTGTTAATTTGGGCTGTTTGCGGAGCAGGAAAAACGGAAATTTTATTTAAAGGTATTGAATCAGCGTTGAACAGCGGAAAGAAAGTCTGTATTGCTACTCCAAGAACAGATGTAGTGATTGAGTTAAAGCCAAGAATTCAATCGGCATTTCCAGATATGTCTGTGCTGGCTATGTATGGAGGGAGCGAAGACCGTTTTCATGAATCCTCTCTTATTATTTCCACCACTCATCAACTTCTGCATTATTATCAAGCATTCGATGTGTTGATTATTGACGAAGTAGATGCATTCCCGTATTCAACAGAGCCTATGCTGCACTACGCTGTTGCAAAAGCAGCTAAACACGCTGCATCAAAGATTTATTTAACAGCGACTCCAAGTGAATCATTAAAAAAAGACGTTGAGCAAGGGAAAAAACAAGTAGTTAAAATTCCAGCCCGCTATCACCGAATGCTTATTCCTGTTCCTCGTTTTGAATGGTGTGGTAATTGGAAGAAAAAAATGAAAACAGATACCTTGCCTGCTAATGTTGAGAAATGGCTGAAAAAAAGAATAAATGAAGGGAAACAATGCTTTATCTTCGTCCCGCAAATTAAGTGGATTGCTCCGATCACAGACATGATTCGAAAGCTGACGGGAAAGGTCGAAGGTGTTCACGCTGAAGATTCTCAGCGAAAAGAAAAAGTGATGAAATTTAGAGAAGGACAGCTAGTTATTTTAGTAACGACAACAATATTAGAGCGAGGCGTAACGGTTCCCAACATAGATGTTGCAGTATTGGGAGCAGAAGAAACGATTTTTACTGAAAGTGCTCTTGTTCAGATTTCAGGAAGAGTAGGGAGGAGTGCTCAATTCCCAACGGGCGACGTGGTTTTTTTTCATTATGGGCAATCTCTGTCTATGCGAAAAGCAAAAGAACATATTAAATATATGAATGCTCTAGCTTATAAGGAAGGGCTGATTGATTGATGACAATATGTCTGATTTGTTTTGAACCTCTTGTCTCTTCATTCGATTGGAGGTCATTGTTAAAACCTTCTTCAACGGACAGGATTTGCACTGTTTGCTTGCAAAGATGCTCTATCATTAGCAGTAGCATTTGCAGGGGGTGCGGCCGCTCTCTTGCAGACCTGGCTCCTTCTCATTATGAGCTAGACACATGTATGGACTGTCAGAAGTGGAATGATGCTTCTTTTTTTAACCGTTCTCTTTATAGGTACAATGATTTTATGCAAAGCATAATAGAACGTTTTAAATTTCAAGGAGATTATGAAATTATCCAAGCATTCAAGGAGCAGTGGTATAAGTTCTATAAAAAAGAATGTAATCCAAAAGCTATACTAGTTCCTATACCTTTAACGGACGAAAGATTATATGAGAGAGGGTTTAACCAATCCTTAGCGCTAGCTGAGCTTCTCAGTGATAATATAGAAATACCTCTTATTCGCTGTTCAGGAACAAAGCAATCAAAGAAGAATAGGCGAAGTCGGCTGACAGAAAGGCTGGAATTTAAAGTAGTCGATTCCTCAATGGTTACGAATCAAGAATTTCTCTTAATTGATGACATTTATACAACGGGAGCAACCGTGCGCCAAGCGGCAAATTGTTTGCAGGAAGCTGGGGCACGTTCGGTTCGTTCGCTCACTTTAATTCGTGCATGAAGATGTATAATTTCAAACTTTGACCGATAGTAAAATAAAAAACAAATGAGGAGTTTCGAATATGGGAACGTTAGATAATTGCAGGGAATGCGGTCATTTATTTGTAAAAAATGGATCAATAAACATGTGTAAATCATGTTTTGACAAAGAAGAAGCTCTGTTTCAACGTGTTTCTTCATTCTTGAAGAAAAGAGCAAATCGTACAGCAACGACTTACGAAGTGATGAAAGGAACGGGCGTTTCAGATTCGTTAATTCATCAATTTATTCGACAAGGTCGCTTAGTACTAACTAATTTTCCAAATATAAGCTATCCATGCATGCAATGCAACGCTCAGATTCGAGAAGGGAAACTTTGTCATTCATGCTCTCAAGAAATTAAACATGGGTTAGAAAAGCATAATCGTGAGATGATTCGTTCAAATGAAGAGCCGACGCGTCCCACCTATCGTTCTAACGAAAGGAAAAAAGAGTAAAAGTGTGCTGAGTGTTTGCAGGTTCTCTATCTATAGACCTATGTTTAAGGTGGACTGTGAAAATGGTCTCAACTTCCTTGCCGATGCTAAAGGTTTGGGTGGAAATTCCGATATAATGAATAGAGATAACGGATACAAATATAAAAAGAGGTGAGAGAGATGAAGATTAACCCATCGAACTTATTTGGAATAAATCCGTACAAAAAACAATCAGAAAAAACAGAACAGGTCTCTAAAAAGAATCCACAAGACCAGATTCATATTTCATCTGAGGCGAAGAAACTTCAGGGAAATGAACCATCTCCAGAAAGACTTGAAAAATTGGAGAAACTAAAACAGCAAATTAACAGCGGAACATACGAAATTAACGGAAAAGAAATTGCTAAAAGTATTGTAGATTTCTATAAAAAATAAAAGGACTGACATTGATTGAACGTGCAAGAAATTCAAACGATACTAGAAAAACAAGTAACGCTTCACAAAAGTTTGTCTGTCATTGTTAAAGAGAAAACGAATTTTATTATTAAACAAGATGTAAAGGCATTGACGGCTTCTTTGCAAAAAGAGCAATCTCATATAGCTGCTATTTCTGCACTGGAAACAAAACGTGTAGAAGCGATGGAAAAAAGCGGGCATGCTGCTCGCTCTATTGAAGAAATAGCAGGCTCATTCTCTGAATACTCCATCTTGATACCCTTTCAAAAACAGCTAATAGATATCATTCAAGATATAAAGTATGCAAATGACTTGAACAATCAGCTGCTCACACAGTCTTTGCAGCTGATTCATACCGAACTAGACCTTCTTGTTCCATCGAAACGAGAGGATTCGTTCAATTACACAAAAACAAATAATAGATCCTTTCAGTCCAACTCTATTTTTAATTCGAAGGTATAAAGAACGGAGGAAAGCAGAATGAGTTCAACATTTCATGGTTTGCAGGTGGCTAAACGAGGAATGGATGCCCAACAAGCGGCTCTTTACACGATTGGCCATAACGTATCTAATGCAAATACGCCGGGCTATACGCGTCAGCGAGTAAGTTTAGAAACGTTCTCAGCTTATCCAGCCCCAGGGATGAATCAGGCTGGAACTGCGGGTCAAATAGGAATGGGAGTAGAAGCCAGCACGGTAGAGCGAATACGTGATACATTTTTAGATACCCAGTATCGAGATGAAACCATTAAAGTGGGGTATTGGGATGCACGCGCTGGTGCTCTTGAAAAAATGGAGGAAATTATGAATGAACCTACTGAAGATGGACTTTCAGCTGTTTTTAATCAATTCTTTGAGTCCATTCAAGATGTAGCTTCACACCCTTCAGAAGCAGGAGCCAGGTCTGTTATGATTGAACGAGCTGAAGCAGTAGGCGATACCTTCTCTTATTTATCTACTTCTCTAAAAACGATTCAAGGTGATTTACAAAACGAGCGTGACGTAGCTGTAACACAAGTGAATTCTTTGCTAGAGCAAATAAATAACGTGAACCAACAAATACAAAATGTAGAACCGAATGGCTATTTGCCTAATGATCTGTATGATGAAAGAGATCGGTTGCTAGATGAGATTTCTAAATTTATGCCGGTTTCTTTAGAGTATACAAAAAGCAGCGGGAACGCTTCTGCAACGTCAGAAGGAGTGGTAACGGTTCAGCTTCAAACTTCTCAAGGGTCTATTACCCTTTTAGATGGGAAAACTCATCAAGTAAATGCCATCAGTTTGACAACAAATCAAGATTCCTATGTGACGGAAATTCATATAGGGGATGAGATACGGAACCCTGAGTCATTTCCTCAAGGAAAACTTAAAGGGTTAATTGAGGCTTCTGGATATATAGATAATAGTGGTAATAAAACAGGTGTTTACGCTTCAATGATTGATGATCTAGATGAAATGGCATATGAATTTGTGAAATGGTTTAATGATAAGCACCAACAAGGTGTCACGCTAGATGGTGATACTGGTATGTCCTTTTTTAATGAGATTTCTCAGAAAGAAGGGGCTGCAACTGGAATTGTTATTGCTGATAAAATTAAACAAAACACAAACAATATTGCTGCTGCTTCTGGTGCTGCTGGAACTGATCGCCAAGGAGATGGACAAAATGCTCAGCTGTTGTCTCAATTTCGTCAAAAGGTGCTTATTAATTCCGGAAACGGAGCTGTTTCATTAGATGGATTTTATCAATCTGTCATTGGCCAAATGTCAGTAGATGCCCAACAAGCGAACCGCTTAAAAAGTAATTCAGAAACTCTCCAGGGAGCTGTGGAGCAAAGGCGCCAGTCTACCAGTGCAGTTTCATTAGATGAAGAGATGACCAATATGATTCAGTTTCAGCATGCATATAACGCTAGTGCCCGTATGGTGACTATGATTGATGAAATGCTTGATAAAATTGTAAACGGTCTTGGAACTGGAGGAAGGTAAATATGCGTGTCACACAAGGGATGTTAGCGGCTAATTCGTTAAAACAGATTAGCAATAGCTATAATAAGCTGGAAACACTTCAAAACCAATTATCAACGGGAAAGAAAATTACTCGTCCGTCGGATGACCCGGTAGTGGCTACTAAAGGAATGGCTTATCGTTCTAATCTTTCTGAAGTAAATCAATATAAACGTAATTTAACAGAAGCCCAGTCTTGGTTTGATAGTTCAGAATCAGGACTTGAACAAGTCAATTCCATTCTTCAGCGCACGAAAGAGCTGGTCGTGCAAGGGTTAAACGGTACGAATGAAAGTGATGACCGCCAAGCGATTGCACGTGAAATTGAACAGTTAAAGCTGGATTATATGCAAGTAGGCAATACGCAGGTGGCAGGAAACTACATTTTTAATGGTGTAAATGTAGGAGCGCCGCCTGTTAGTGAGGACGCAAGCAGTATGATAAAATCAACTATTAACCTGGATCCTTTTTCAGTTGAAGTCTCAAAAGGTATCCAGCTGAGAGTCAATATTCATCCTGAAAACATTTTTGGACAAGGTGCATTCGACTTAATGAACAGCGTTCAAACAGCTTTTGAACAAAACGATGTAAACTCACTAAAAGATCTCTCTACACAGGTAGACACGCAGCTGTCTACGCTATTAGCGGAGCGATCTGAATTGGGAGCAAGAAGCAATCGGCTTGAGTTGATCGAAAACCGCCTTGATTCACAGGAAATTACGGCTACTAAGATGCTTTCAAATAATGAAGATGCAGATATTGAACAAGTCATTACGGATTTAACCGTACAAGAAAGTGTGCATCGTGCTGCTTTGGGAGTAGGGGCTCAAATTATTCAGCCTACGCTGCTAGATTTCTTGCGTTAAAAAGTTCCTTCTAAACAGAAGGAGCTTTTTTACAATGAAAAAAGTAATAAGAAAAAATCAATTAGCAAAGGTGTGATGAGATGAAAATTTCAACAAGCTATCATGGAGATATAGAAATAGATAATCAGCAAACACTGACATTCAATCAAGGGATTCCAGGTTTTTTGGATGAAACTGAATTTGTTATTTTACCACTTCCGGAAGCCGAAGCTTTCCAAGTTCTGCAGTCTATTCAAACCAAAGAACTCGCTTTTATTATCACGGATCCATTTCAGTTTTTTTTAGATTATGATTTTCAACTAGAACCTCAGGAAATTGAAAAGCTTCAATTACAACAAGCGGAAGATGCAGCTGTTTACGTAATGCTTACGATGTCAGATTCTGTGGAAAAGATAACGGCTAATTTGCAGGCTCCTGTTATTATTAATACAAAGCAGCAGCTTGCTAAACAAGTGATTTTAATGAATACAGCTTATGAAACGAAGCACAGGTTATTTGAGTAAGAGGAATAGATAAGGAGTGATTCCATGCTTGTTTTAACACGAAAGTTAAATGAAACAATCAAAATAGGTGATGAAATTGAAGTGACCGTCCTTGCAGTTAATGGTGATCAAGTAAAGTTAGGAATTCAAGCTCCAAAGTCTGTAGATATTCATAGACAAGAGATTTATGAAGAAATACGTAACGAAAATAAAAGTGCTTCTCAAATTACACTGCATGCTATTGATATGCTGAAACAATTACCGAAAAAGAAATAAAACGATCAGTTTGAAAATAATCAAAAATATACGGTATAAATAATATCTAAATCGGGAAAGATAAACACATAGTATTCCCCACTATGTCTTAAGCCTTTCTCTTTAAGAGAAAGGCTTTTTTTATCAAAAAAATTGAACTGAATTTCTGTTTTTTTCCTTTTTATCGTGTATCATTAAATTTATTAAGTATAATTCAAATAAATTTAACAAAAGAGGAGAAGAACGAATGAGTGATGTTCAAGAGTATCATGATTTATTAAAAGAAGCGGAAGATGTTGTCGTCAGCGCCCTGGCTGATACGATGGATTTATATGGTGTCACACCTTCAGTAGGAAGGCTGTATGGCATGCTTTATTTTATGGATGAACCTGTTACGCTAGATCAGATGAGTGAAGAATTGGGTATGAGTAAACCAACGATGAGTACGTCCATTCGTTCACTGCAAAATATTGATATGGTCCACAAAGTGTGGAAAAAAGGTGTTCGAAAAGACCTATATGAAGCAGAAAAAGATTTTTCTAAGTCCTTTTTTTCTTTTTTCTGTAAGAAGTGGCAAAGAGAAATTTCGGTTAATTTAGAGGCAATCGAAGAAGCGGAAAACAAGCTGCAGATTCTTTTAAACGATGAGAATGTACCTGAGGAGATCACAGTAAAAGCAAAGCGTAATTTAGCGCAGATTACAGAGTCAAAACAGTATTATTATTTCTTGAAAAAAGTAGTGAAAGTTTTTGACGACCGAAGAATCATCGATATTTTAAATGAAGAATTAGCGAAAGAATAACATAAAAAAGGCTGTTGAAAAATCAACAGCCTTTTTATTATTTTTACACGGTTAACAGTGTAGCTTCAAAACAGCGGTTATAAATCCATTCGTAACTTTTTACCGTTAAATCACGAGGGTTACCCACTGTTTGTGGATCATTAAATGCTTCTTGAGCTAAGCGAGAAACGGCTTCTTTTGGAACACCTTGTTCTTCTAAAGAAGGGATTTGTACATCTTTAACTAGTTGGTATACTTCACGAACAGCTGCTTGAGCTGCTTCTTCAAGCGTTAATTCATGTGTATTAACGCCTAGAGCTTGAGCGATGCGCGCAAATTTTTCAGGTTCACCCATCCAGTTATATTCCATTACAGGACCTAGCATCGCTGCTACGCAAGGGCCATGAGCAATTGGATAAATGCCTCCTAATGTTTGAGCCATCGCATGAGCTGCTCCGGCAGACTCACTTCCATATGAAAGTCCCGCAAGCATAGCTGCATGCGCCATTCCATAGCGTGCTTCGATATCCTGACCGTTTGCAACTGCACGTCGTAAGTATTTTCCAACGTACTCAATAGCCAATAAAGCAACAGAGTCTGTCATTGGTTGTGCAAAATGACATGTATAACATTCAATTGCGTGCGCTAATGCGTCGATTCCTGTACCGGCCGTAATGTGTGCAGGCATAGACACGTGCAGTTCTGGATCAATAATGGTTAAGTGGGCAGCAATTAAAGGTCCGCCTGTATTAAACTTAAACTCGCGAACAGGATCCGTAATAACAGCCCACTGTGTGACTTCACTTCCCGTACCGGCAGTTGTAGGAATAGTCGTTAAAGGAGGGATACGTTTTGTTAAAGGTTTTTTTCCTTCAGCAGCTTCATAATCTAATACGGGAGCATTATGAGCTACTTCCACACCAATAGCTTTTGCCGTATCCATTGAACTTCCGCCTCCAACGGCTACTAGTCCGTTACATTCATTTTCCTTGTACATTTTTGTGCCGTCTGCTACTACGTGAATAGAAGGGTTGGCTTCTACTTGATCAAATAAAATAACATCTACGTCCGCTTCTTTTAAACTAGCGATTACAGGGTCTGCTAAGCCTACTTTCTTTACACCAGGATCTGTTACTAATAAAACTTTAGATACACCTAGGTTTTTTACTTCTTCTCCAGTATGTCTTACAGCACCAATTCCATGTTTTACAACCGTTGGCATCTCAAAACTTTTTAAACGTTCCATTCTTTCAAATCGCATAAACATCTTTACATTCCCCCTTGAATTTTATTGAAACCAGCGCATTGGCTGTGGATTTGTATTCGTATAAATATGTTTAATTTCCGTATATTCTTCTAGCCCAATGTGGCTAAGCTCTCTTCCGATCCCAGATTGCTTATAGCCTCCCCAAGGAGCCTGCGGGAAGTAGGGGTGATAATCGTTAATCCACGTTGTTCCCATACGGAGTGCTTTCACTACACGTTCAGCTCGGTTCATATCACTTGTCCAAACGGCTCCAGCTAATCCATAGATTGTATCGTTAGCAAGTGCCACCGCTTCTTCTTCGGTGCTGAAGCGCTCAATGGTCATAATTGGACCAAATGACTCTTCTTGGACAACTTTCATATCTCCATGACAGTCTGTAAAAATGGTTGGTTCAATGAATAAACCTTTTTGTAAAGAATCTTGAGTTGGACGCTTACCTCCTAAAACAAGAGAAGCACCTTCTTGTTTGCCAAGCTCAATGTAATGTTCCACTTTAGCTAGGTGCTCTTTTGAGATAACAGGTCCCATTTGAGTGGCTTCATCCATGCCATCTCCTAGCTTGATTTTTTTGGCTTGTTCAATAACTGCTGAAACAAATTTATCATGAATGTCATCTTGAACTAGTAATCTCGCACCAGCTGAACACACTTGACCGGCATGAAAGAATACCGCATTTAATGCATAGTCAACTGCAGTATCAAAGTCAGCGTCAGCAAAGACGATGTTTGGATTTTTCCCTCCAAGTTCAAGAGCGATTTTTTTAAAGTTGCCTGCGGCAGCCTGCATGACTTTACGTCCGGATACACCGCCACCTGTAAATGAAACTAAATCTACTAAGTGACTTTCTGCCATTTCTTGTCCAACGGTCGCACCCGGGCCAAGCACGATATTAATGACACCTGATGGGAAGCCAACTCTTTCAAAAATTTTCATCATATGAATAGTTGTTAAAGGGGTAATTTCGCTTGGTTTAATAACAATTGTATTCCCAGCAGCAAGTGCGGGAGCCAATTTCCAAGAGGCTTGCAATAAAGGGTAATTCCAAGGAGTGATTTGACTGCACACGCCTACAGGTTCGCGGACAACGCGGCTAACAGAGTCGGGATTAGGTGACTCAATCATCTGTCCACCATCTTTATCTGCTAATCCAGCATAGTATTGAAAGACATCAGCAATTCCATCCATGTCTGCTAGGCTTTCAACGAGGGTTTTTCCAGTATTTAAGGTTTCAAGTTTTGCTAGTTCCTCGCGATCATTGCGAATTTCTTCGGCTACTTTAAATAGCAAAGAACCTCTTTCGGCCGCTGTAAATTTAGACCATTCACCTGCATCAAAAGCTTTTCTAGCTGCTTCAATGGCTTCTACAGCATCAGCACGATTTCCTTCTGTAACAACAGCGATAATCTCTTGATTAAAAGGATTTATAATTTCTCTTTTTTCACCGCTGCGTGCTTCAACCCATTCGCCGTTTATGTGCATTTTTTCAAGCGTAAGTGTTTGTTCCAATAGCATCGACCTCCAAATAATAGAATTTGTTAAATTTATATTTAACGTTCTTAACAATTCGAATTATAGCACCGATTATTTAATTTAGTCAAATTAAAAAACTTGAAATGTTCTGAATTTAATAGAAAACCTTCTCTATAGGAGGGTGATCATTCGGATATTAGGAAAAAATTTAATAAAAAGATGCTGATTGCTATGCCGCTTGATGCAAAGGGTTTTTTGATACATAAACTAAGAGAATATTATTCTTTTTACAGATAAAAAAACTCGAAATTTTTTGACAATATCCTAAACATTCAGATATATTAACCATAGTACCGTATCTGCTTGCATACAAACCTTGAAAAATAAAGAATTTCAGATGTGGAAATTAAGAAAGGAGTTTAAGTAGATAATGAAAACATTCATGAATTTTTAGCGAAATAATAAAACACGTGAAATTAAATTATTTTAGTATAGCTATATAACCGTAATTCCTCCCCTTAATATTGGTATTTATAATCCAACTATTTATATTTTATTCTAAAAAAATCTATTTTTAGGTTTAATTGTATGCTAGTAGGAAAAAGGAATAGAGGACATCTATGTCTTTAGATTTCTTCATCAATTTAAAGGATGTGAGACGATGCAAAATGCTAAAAAGCCCTTTCGTTCAGACACACAACAAGCCAGGCCTGAAGAGTCGAATGAGACTTCTGACTTTTCAGGAAAATCAAACAGGAACAACCGTCTACTAACCCCCTTATGGACAACAATTATAGGATTTTCAATCTTTATGGTTGTTGCATTTATCTATTCTCTCTATAATCCAGATCTCTATTGGCCAGGCCTCATTTTAATGTTCATTATGTATGGTGTTATTTATTTTATTGGTGCTCGAGCCGCTGCAAGTAAAAAAGGAAAATCAGACGATATGCTCGTTGCAGGAAGATCGATGCCGCTATGGATTTCAATGTTTACAATGACCGCCACTTGGGTCGGTGGAGGATATATCGCTGGAACGGCTGAAACCGTTTATTCCTCAGGGTTGACATGGACTCAAGCACCGTGGTGTTATTCAATCAGCTTAATTTTAGGCGGTATCTTTTTTGCTAGAAAGATGAGAAGATTTGAGTTTATGACAATGCTCGATCCTTTGGAATCTCGTTTCGGTAAGAAAATGGCTACGGTTCTTTATTTTCCAGCTATATTAGGAGAGCTGTTTTGGAGCGCAGCTATCTTAACCGCTTTAGGAACAACATTCGGTGTGATTTTAGGCCTCAGTTTTTCAATTTCCATCATTCTTTCCGCACTTATTGCCATTGCATACACCGTGATTGGCGGCTTGTGGGCAGTAGCACATACCGATATCTTACAGCTTTCTATTATGTTTTTAGGACTATTTCTGGTACTTCCCTTTGCATTTTCGAATACGGGAGGGGTGGGAGCCGTTTTTTCTACTTATTCAGAAGGTATGGCTGGTTCTCTTCATTTATTTCCTCCATTAAAAGGCTGGGAAGATCCGAAATGGGGAAATACATATTGGCAATGGTGGGATAGCACCTTTTTACTTATTTTTGGTGGTATTCCATGGCAAATTTATTTTCAGCGCGTGTTATCTGCTAAAAATGAAAAAGCAGCAATGTGGCTATCTATTACAGCCGGCATTTTTTGCGCTCTAGCGGCCTTGCCTCCAACTTTAATAGGAATGATTGGTTATAGTGCAGACTGGTCTTCATTCGGAGCGTCAAGCCCGGAGAGCGCGTCTATGATTTTAACATACGTATTTAAATACCTAACGCCTGATTTAGTAGGAGCGATTGCGCTTGGCGGACTAGCTGCTGCCGTCATGGCTGCAGTAGCGGCTTCATTGCTTTCAGCTTCGGGTATGGCAGCTTGGAACGTGTATCGTCCGATTGTAAAACCAAATGCGACACAGGCGCAGTTAGATAAAGTTATTAAGCGTTCAATCATTATTATTGGAACCGGAGCAACTCTAATTGCTTTAAACTCTGAGAGTGTCTACTCTTTATGGTATTTATCAGGGGACCTAGTGTATTGCATACTTTTTCCGCAGTTGGTTTGTGCTTTATTCTTTAAAGGAGCTAACTGGTACGGATCTTTGGCTGGGTTCATTGTGTCTCTTGTTCTTCGAATCGGTGGAGGAGAACCATTGCTTCATTTAAAGGCACTGCTTCCGTACCCGATGATTGAAGACGGAGTGGTCATGTTTCCGTTTCGTACATTTGCGATGGTAGGCGGGTTGTTAACTATTTTTATCGTTTCTTACACGACGCGACGTATTTGCCCTCCTCAGCCGCTTCGAAATCTTCATCGTAACATATCGGTTGAGAAATAATCAAAAGCAAAATAAAAAAGCCGCATCTGCGGCTTTTTTATTTTGCAATATTTTCCGACTCGGAAAATTGATCGTCAGGTCGCTTGTTGTTTGTTTTTTTGATGAACGAGTATGAAAGAAGAACCACAACGGTTAATCCAAGAGTTAAGAAAAACTGTGAGCGCATCGAATCAATAAATGCCATTGATAAGAAGATTACGGTAATAACAGCAATTGTTACGTATGTTAAATACGGGAACAACCACATTTTCATCCCTTTAATTGGCTGGTTGGCTTGAATCATTTTCTTGCGCAGGCGTAAATGAGAAATAGCGATAGCTAAGTACACAATAAGAGCAATGGCTCCTGATGCATTAACTAAGAATAAAAAGAGTTTATCCGGCGAAACGAAGCTAAAGATAGCACATACATATGCGGCAGCTGTGCTAATCCATACGGCTCTTGCCGGCACGCCTGATTTGCTTACCTTTGCTAAAGCGCGAGGAGCTTGTCCTTTTTGAGCTAATGATAAAATCATTCGTGAGTTCGTATACAAAGCAGAGTTCAAACAAGACAAAACGGATACTAATACGACTAAATTCATAATTTGTGCAGCTGCTGGAATATTGACCATTTCTAACATTGTTACATATGGACTTTTTAGTAAATCAGCTGAGTTCCAAGGTAAAAGAGTTACTAAAATAGCAACTGAACCAATATAGAAAATTAAAATTCGCCATACGACACTGCGAATAGCAGTCGTGATAGCTTTTGCTGGATTTTCTGATTCACTAGCTGCAATAGCCGCAATTTCAGCTCCAAAATAAGAGAAAATAACGGTAATAACTCCTAAGAAGATAGAGTTCATACCTTTTGGCATAAAGCCTCCATGGCCTGTTAAATTAGCTAGACCAGGTGAAGATGTACCTGGGATTAATCCGAAAATAATAGCTAAACCGATTCCCATAAAAGCAACGATTGCCACAATTTTAATCATAGCAAACCAATATTCAAATTCTCCAAATGATTTGACAGAGAACAAGTTTGTTAAAGTTAATGCAAAGGTTAAAATTAAGCTTAAAAGCCAAATTGGTACGGAAGGGAGCCATTCATGAACAATTGCTCCTCCTGCAGTGGCTTCAATCGCAATTACAATTAGCCAGAAAAACCAGTAAAGCCATCCAACAGCATAACCTGCCCACGCGCCAATTC
The DNA here is from genome assembly GCF_049368575.1 of Priestia sp. 40. Taxonomy (NCBI): domain Bacteria; kingdom Bacillati; phylum Bacillota; class Bacilli; order Caryophanales; family Bacillaceae; genus Priestia; species Priestia sp. 40. Next base: position 1,749,474 of record NZ_JBMPZA010000005.1, on the reverse strand, counting down.
CTTGCTGAGCATATGTTGCGAATGAGCCTTTATCTGGGTTTACCATAGCCATTTCACCGAGCATACGCATCAATAGAACGACTAGCAGTCCGGCTGCTGCATATGAAACTACTGCTGCTGGGCCTGTTGCGTTAATAACGGATCCGCTTCCTACAAACAAGCCGGCTCCGATAATACCTGCAATGGAAATCATGGAAACGTGACGTTGCTTTAACTTTCCGTGTGATTCTGTTTTGTTTCCCATCGTATTCACTCCTTTAAAATTATCGAAAGACTATTAGAAAATAAAGTAAATTCTGAAAATATAAATAGAAATTCCTCCCCTTACCTTTATAATAAGCAAGAAGTGTGCCAATTATCAAATTCCTATAAAAATCGACTTTAAGTTACTAAAGTTGACGCATTTTAAGTCGAAAAAGACTCGTTTTATTCATCGTAGACTTATTCGCCCCTTGGGATGTCGGGTATATACGTACATTTTATACAAGTTTTCGACAACTATCTCATATATCTTGTATGATAAAAGAGAAATCGGTATTATATTCCAAGAAGAATGTTTGAGAGGGTGCGTGTGTTTGAGAAAACTTATAGCTGTTATTTTTCTATTTGTTATCCTTTTAGTTGGGTTGTATTTTTTTGTTAGTCCAGTCAGAAATATTGAAAAACTTGATCAGACTGCTTCATTATCTTCACTGGCACAAGAAAAGTCCGCTCATGCGACGTCGCTAGAACTGAACGGAGGCTCTCCTATTTTAGGATACCGATTAAGCGAGAGCGATGTTAATGATTATTTGCGCAGCTACCTTTACGAAAATGATGAAACGGTTGACGGAGCAGAAGCCGAGTTGCTTCCAGAACATATAAAATTTTATATTAATAAACATGTAGTATCTTTTATGGAATCACAGTTTGTAGTTGACGTAACACCAAATGCCGAAAATGGAAAGCTTGTTTTAAAGGTGAATAGCGTGCACCTAGGAAGAATGCCGATTCCGATGTCTCTTGTATGGGATCGCTTAAATATTGATAAGACTTCTGATGTCACGGTCGATAAAGAAATGAATGAAATTACTCTGCTCAATAATTTGCCAGATTCCATTTCGTTTGAGCAAGCAGATACAACGGATGAATACATAAATTTATCTGCCTCTGTAACCATTGATTCGTTACGAGATATTATAAATCTAGCACCATACCTTATTCCTAAAGATATTCAAAGAAATTTATCCCAGAAACTGAACTTGTTTGGCCAATAATAAAAAGCTCACTTATTGTAGAAAAATAAGTGAGCTTTTTCTATCTTGCACCATTTGACCTATGAAAAAAATGTTTGTTTTACCGATACAAAATAGAGAAGTGTTGAACCTATGAACGAATAAGTAGATGCAAAAAAATATACTCATATTTTATGACTAACAGTTGATGAATAGATGAATAACAAAACGGTGGTGATGGTAAGTGGTAAGAGTAAGTGGGTTAGCAAGCGGAATGGATATTGATCAAATCGTCAGTGATTTAATGAAGGCTGAACGTATGCCTATTGATAAAATGAAAAAACAAAAGCAAACGTTAGAGTGGCAGCGAGATGATTATCGCTCTATGAATTTGCTGTTATCAGAATTTAATAATCTTGCTTTTAATATGACCTTGCAGTCTTCTTATTCGTCCAAAACGGTATCTTCAGCAGATGAAACGAAAATAAAAGCAGCAGCTACTTCCTCAGCAGGTAACGCGTCTTATACACTTTCAAACGTGACAATGGCGACTGCTGCTCAGAGTATTAGCGATAAGAGTATTGCTTCTAAGATTGATCCAACGAAAAGCTTGTGGTCTCAAAGAGATTCAATAAAAACAGGTTCAAGTGTTTGGACTGAGAAAAAAGTGGAACAAGCGGCTATAACGCTAAGCGCTGATACTAGCACAATAAAATTAGCTAAGGGTTCTGTTTCTGCTGTAAATCAAGACACAGGCACTTTAAATTTTATCTCAGTTACCACTGGAGGTACAAGTAAAGAGTATAAAGTGACAATAGGAACAAAGGCTGAAACATTAGGTTCTGATGAAGTCTTCATTAACGAAGACACAGGTGAAATGACGTTTGGTACCACACTAACAAGCGGTAGTACAATTGAAGCATTCTCGTATCAGCAGAATGTATTGAACTTTTCTATTACAACATATGACAGCAACGGTAAAGCAACGGGTGATAATAAAGATGGCAGTACATCATTTGAGTTTGACGGTTCTACATCCTTAAACACTGTTCTTACACAAATCAGCAATTCAAAAGTAGGCATTTCTGCTTTTTTCGATGAAGGAACAAATAAAGTTGTCATGACTCGTAAAGATACGGGAAATTTATCTTCTGCTGATAGTGCGGATGGTTCAAACATGGTTTTTTCAGGAGAATTTTTGACGGGCTTTTTACAGCTCGCCGGTGATGCCAAAGGAACAGATGCAAAGTTTACGCTAAACGGTCTAGAAACAACTCGTAAATCCAATACGTTTACAACGGGAGGTGTTACCTATACCCTCCAAAATAATTTTACAGGAGACGTGCGCGTTAACGTAAGCAATGATACGCAGAAAGTATTTGATACAATTAAAGATTTTGTGACCAAATACAATGAACTGATTGAGAAGATTAACGGAAAGATTACGGAAGAAAGAGACCGGAACTATCAGCCTTTGACTGATGAAGAAAGAGAAAAACTAACGGATAAACAAGCTGAGCAGTGGGATGATAAGGCGAAAAGCGGTTTGTTAAAAGGAGACTCAATTTTATCAAGCGGGCTAAACCAAATGCGTTCTAACTGGTACGCCTCTGTATCAGGAGTGAGCGGAGCATTTTCGCAGCTAACTGACATCGGTATTTCAACTAGTGCAAACTATAGCGATCGAGGCAAGCTAGTCATAGAAGGTGACGGAACTAAATTAAAAGAAGCAATTGAAAAAGACCCGCAGTCTGTTATGGATTTATTTATAAAAAGTGGAAGTGCAACAAGTGAAAAAGGGATTGTACGACGTTTACGAGATACGATTACTCAAACCGTATCCAAAGTTGAGCAGCGCGCTGGCCGTTCAACATGGACAAGTGAACAATTTTTGCTTGGGCGGAATTTAAAAAGCGTAAATAGCCAAATCACTAGTTTTGAGAGCAGGCTCACACAAGTAGAGGACCGGTATTATCGTCAGTTTACAGCAATGGAAAAAGCCATTCAAAATGCAAATGCTCAAAGCGCGCAGTTATCGCAATATTTTAGTTAAGAAGGAGTGAACGTTTATGGCAGCAAATAATCCGTATCAAGCGTATCAGCAAGGAGCTGTTCAGACTGCTTCTCCAGGAGAGTTAACGCTTATGCTGTATAACGGGTGTTTAAAATTTATCAAGCTTGCACGAACAGGGATAGAGGAAAAAAACATTGAGCTGAAAAATACGAATCTGTTAAAAGCACAAAATATTATTCAAGAATTAATGATTACCCTGGATACAAACGTGCAAGTTGCTAAGTCTATGATGGCTATGTATGACTATATTAACCAGTGTTTAATTGAAGCAAATACAAAAAATGACACAGCAAGCTTGGATGAAGCCGAACAATATGTAACAGAATTCCGCGATACATGGAAGCAAGTTGTGCAGCTTCACCGCCAGCAAGTCCATGGAAGCGGCGGTCAGGCATAAATATGATAAATGAACTGTATCAGCTAACTGATAAGATTTACCAGCTTACTCAAACATTTTCTGACAAAAATCGAGAAAAAGACATTCAAAAATTAGAGTATCTTCTATTAAAAAGACGGGACCTCATAGAGAAGCTGCCGCCAAAAAGTAGGAATACTGAATCGATGGGTAAGAAAATTGTCGAAATGAACAAGGCAATCGAATCAAAAGCTGATCTTAATTCGGCATCAAATTATGGCGGATCTCCGTTTGCTAAAAGCGAAAAAAAAGCATAGTAATAGCTATGTAAACCCTTACGAAACAAAAACGTTTGATGGGATGTTTTACGATAAAAAAAATTAATTTTGCCTGAAAAAATACAACCCTTCTTCTTATGAAGAAGGTCTATTTTTTTGGTTTTTTCATAAACTTTTCTCAGGTTCCATAATTTTTCACTAAATTTTCAAAAAATTTTAATAGTTTAGGAAGGGATTGTGTCGGGTATTGTAGAATTGTAGAGGTATAGCAATGGATTAAAGGAGGAGTTCGAACATGATGTATAACATTCGCGGTGAAAACATTGAGGTGACTCCAGCAATTAGGGAATACGTAGAGAAAAAGCTTGGTAAGTTAGAGCGTTATTTCGACGAAACACCAACTGCTGACGTAAATGTAAACTTAAAAGTCTACAATAACGATCAAAAAATAGAAGTCACAATCCCAATGAATGATCTCGTATTGAGAGCTGAAGAGACACACAGTGATTTATACGCAGCTGTCGATCTTGTCCTAGATAAATTAGAGCGTCAAATTCGTAAACATAAAACAAAAGTGAATCGAAAAATGCGTGAAAAAGGCGCTGAGAAGTATCTGTTCGCAGCATTAGAAAGCGAAGCGAACGTAGCTGTTGCAACTGAAGAAGATGAATTAGAGCTAGTTCGTACAAAACGATTTAATTTAAAACCAATGGATAGCGAAGAGGCTATTTTACAAATGAATATGTTAGGACATAGTTTCTTTGTATTTACAAATGCTGAAACAAATATTACGAACGTTGTGTACCGAAGAAAAGATGGACGATATGGATTAATTGAACCAAATTAAAGGTTGTAGGTTTTCATAAGTAAGAGCAGTAAAATAAAAGCAGCGTGCGGAAGCACGCTGCTTTTTTAGCTGTTTAAAAAAATAGTTCCATTACTACATAGCGCGTAGAAGATTTAGTAAACATACGCGTGGTTTCTTTCATTTTGAATACCTTATAAAAAGAGACTTTATTTTCTCGTGCGTTACACCAGATCTTTCGTACCCCAAGGTTCTTGGCTTTGAGAAAAACTTCCTCTAATAGACGACTGCCATATCCTTTTCCGTGTTCTTCTTTAAGAGTAGCAAATTTTCGAAATTGAGCTTCATCACCTGTTATAAATAAGGAAACAACTGATTTTAACTCTCCTTCTTCAAACAGTCCATAGTGCATGCCTGACGGATCATCTTTCAGCTGAATATAACTGAAATCTTTATCAGGCCACATGACGGTGTGTCGGACTTCCCAAGCTTGTTCTTTTGTAATCGATTGAACGTTCATTCTACATTCCCCCTTTTTTATTGTAAGAGTGAGACAAGAGAAATCACAATAGAAAATAACTTGTTAATAGAGTAGTGCTAGTAACGAGACAGACGAAAAAGGGTACAAGTTGCTACTTGTTTAGCTGCAATGTTACAATTTTACTCAGAATGTTTTATAATGAAAGATACAGATATGAATGAAAATAGTATAAAATGTACTGATTATAAATAGAGGAGCGTTTTAATATGCTTGGATTATTTAAAAAAGTGTTTGACGGCAATCAGCGCCAAATTGGCCGTTTAGAAAAAATGGCGGACCAAATTGATGCGTTAGGTCCTGAAATAGCGTCTTTAACGGACGATCAGCTTCGTGAAAAAACAGCTGAATTTCAACAACGCTACCAAAATGGCGAATCGCTCGATAACCTATTAGATGAAGCTTTTGCGGTTGTACGTGAAGCAGCGAAACGTGTGTTAGGCATGTATCCGTACAAAGTTCAGCTAATGGGGGGTATTTCTCTGCATGAAGGGAATATCTCGGAAATGAAAACGGGTGAAGGTAAAACGTTGACAGCTACTATGCCTGTATACTTAAACGCTATTACAGGAAAAGGTGTACATGTAGTAACAGTCAATGAATACTTAGCAAGCCGTGACGCTAGTGAAATGGGTCGTTTATATGAATTCCTAGGCTTGAAAGTAGGATTGAACTTAAACCATTTAACGCGTGAAGAAAAACAAGAAGCATATGCGGCGGATATTACGTATAGTACAAATAATGAACTAGGATTTGACTATTTACGTGATAACATGGTGCTTTACAAAGAACAAATGGTTCAACGTCCGCTTCATTTTGCTGTAATTGATGAAGTTGACTCTATCTTAATTGATGAAGCACGTACGCCGCTTATTATATCCGGCAGCGCGCAGAAATCGACTGCTCTTTATATTCAAGCTAATGCATTCGTTCGCACGCTTGATAAAGAAACCGATTTTACGTTTGATATCAAAACCAAAAGCGTTCAGCTAACCGAAGAAGGTATGTCAAAAGCAGAGCGCGCATTTGGCATTGAAAACTTATTTGATATTTCGCACGTAGCGCTAAACCATCACATCAATCAAGCGCTCAAAGCACATGTAACGATGCAAAATGATGTGGATTATGTAATTGATGAAGATCAAGTCGTAATCGTTGACCAATTTACTGGTCGCTTAATGAAAGGAAGACGTTTTAGCGACGGCTTGCATCAAGCTATCGAAGCTAAAGAGAACGTTGAGATTCAAAATGAAAGCATGACATTAGCTACCATTACATTCCAAAACTACTTCCGTATGTATGAAAAATTATCAGGTATGACGGGTACAGCTAAAACGGAAGAAGAAGAATTCCGTAATATTTACAATATGCACGTTGTTGTTATTCCGACAAACAAGCCAATTTCACGTGATGATAAAGCAGATTTAATTTATAAGTCAATGGAAGGCAAGTTTAATGCGGTAGTAGAAGATATTGCCGAGCGCCACGCAAAAGGGCAGCCTGTTCTTGTTGGTACAGTTGCGATTGAAACATCTGAAATTTTATCAGCTTTATTAAAGAAAAAAGGCATTCGCCATCACGTTTTAAATGCAAAACAGCATGAGCGTGAAGCGGATATTATCGAAAATGCGGGTCACAAAGGTGCGGTAACAATCGCAACAAATATGGCCGGTCGTGGTACGGATATTAAACTAGGTGAAGGTGTCGTTGAAGCTGGAGGTCTTGCTGTAATTGGTACAGAGCGTCATGAATCACGCCGTATTGATAATCAGCTCCGCGGACGTGCTGGACGTCAAGGGGACCCAGGGGTATCTCAATTCTATCTATCCATGGAAGATGAATTAATGCGCCGATTTGGTTCTGATAATATGATGGCGATGATGGATCGTCTTGGTATGGATGATTCACAGCCAATTCAAAGTAAAATTGTAACAAGAGCTGTTGAATCCGCTCAAAAACGTGTTGAAGGTAATAACTTTGATGCGCGTAAACAATTGCTTCAATATGATGATGTTCTTCGTCAGCAGCGTGAAGTTATTTACAAACAGCGCTTTGAAGTGCTTGATTCAGACAACCTACGTGCGATTGTAGAACGTATGATTGAATCAACGCTACAGCGTGTGGTTGAGGTAAATACACCGCGTGAAGAATTAGAAGAAGAATGGAATTTACAAGCGATTATTGATTACGTAAATGCTAATGTTCTTGAGGAAGGTGAAGTCACAGAAGAAGATCTTCGCCGTAAAGAGCCTGAAGAAATGGTAGAACTGCTGGTAGATCATGCAAAAGCTCGTTATAATGAAAAAGAAGAGCAGCTCCCTGAAGAACAAATGCGTGAATTTGAAAAAGTTGTTGTTCTTAGAGCAGTTGATTCTAAATGGATGGATCATATCGATACGATGGATCAGCTTCGCCAAGGTATCCACCTTCGTGCGTACGGCCAAACAGATCCTCTTCGCGAATATCAAATGGAAGGTTTTGCGATGTTTGAAAATATGATCGCAACCATTGAAGAAGAAGTGACGAAATATATCATGAAAGCAGAAATTAACAACAACCTTGAGCGTCAAGAAGTAGCGCAAGGTCAGGCGGCTGTTCATCCAAAAGAAGGAGACGCGCCGGCTAAGAAGAAGCCAAAAGTAAATGCGATAGAAGTTGGTCGAAATGATCCTTGTATCTGCGGAAGTGGCAAAAAGTATAAAAACTGCTGCGGTAAAGAATCATAAAATAAGAGTCAATTAGTATAGAATGAACTAGTACAGGAAGGAAATGAGTCTTCTCATTTCCTTCCTGTGCGTCAAAAATAAAATAGAGGTGTTTAACTCATGGATTTAGTAGAAATTAAGCAAGAACTTGACAAAACAGCTAAGCGATTAGCGGACTTTAGGGGGTCTCTTTGACCTCGATACAAAACAAGCTCGTATCGATGAATTAGATGAGACTATGGCTGATCCAAATTTTTGGAATGACCAGCAGGCAGCTCAGACTGTTATTAATGAAGCCAATGGTTTAAAAGATGCAGTAAATCAATTTAACCACTTGGATGAAACATACGAAAACTTACAGGTATCTTATGAACTTGTAAAAGAAGAATACGATGAAGATTTAGCAGAAGAACTAGTTAGTGAACTAAAAGAGCTTATTTCAGGCATGAACGACTTTGAATTACAGCTGCTTTTAAGCGAGCCATATGATAAAAATAACGCCATTTTAGAACTGCACCCAGGTGCTGGTGGAACAGAATCACAGGATTGGGGTTCAATGTTACTACGTATGTATACGCGCTGGGCGGAGAAAAAAGGTTTCAAAGTAGAAACGCTTGATTACTTACCTGGAGATGAAGCGGGTATTAAAAGTGTAACGCTTTTAATTAAAGGTCATAATGCGTACGGGTATTTAAAAGCTGAAAAAGGCGTTCATCGTCTCGTTCGTATTTCTCCGTTTGATTCATCAGGCCGTCGTCATACATCATTCGTATCGTGCGACATAATGCCGGAATTTAACGATGAAATTTCAATTGATATTCGTACGGAAGATTTGAAGGTTGATACGTATCGTGCAAGCGGTGCCGGAGGTCAGCATATCAATACAACGGATTCAGCTGTTCGTATTACTCACCTCCCAACTAATGTAGTCGTATCTTGTCAGACGGAACGTTCACAAATTAAAAACCGTGAGCAAGCAATGAAGATGTTAAAATCTAAGTTGTATCAGTTAGAAATTGAGAAGCAGCAAGAACAGCTAGCTGAAATTCGCGGAGAACAAAAAGATATTGGATGGGGAAGTCAAATTCGTTCTTACGTATTCCATCCGTATTCATTAGTAAAAGATCACCGCACAAATACGGAAGTTGGAAACACGCAAAGCGTAATGGATGGAGATCTAGATCCGTTTATCGATGCGTATTTACGTTCTCATATTTAATCAAAAGGCAGCATACTTAGGTATGCTGCTTTTTTTAGTTGTTAGGACTTTGTAAAATTTGAATGAAGAAAAACGAGCGTAAAGAACTATTGTTAAAAAGAAAATTAAGAAAATACAGAAATTTAAAGGTTGCTGTCGTCCGTTCGCTTATTTTGTCAATGAAATAAAATGGTTAAAAATACCTGTTTTATGGTAAATGCTTCTTTACAATCCTTTATACCTCTTTTACAAACAGCTTTTATAATTTGAGCTAAATCAAGAGGAAGGGGCATGTGCAGTGGCAAATAAATCGTTAAACGAATTAATAGAGCAAGTAAAACAGAACAGTTTTTCTTCGAGTAAAGGGTTTGATAGAAGGCGTTTTTTACAAGGAGCTGGAAAAGTAGCAGGAGTATCACTTGGCTTAACAATTGCTCAGTCTATCGGTTTAAATGCAGGAGAAGTTTCAGCTGCAGCGCCTAAATTTTCAAGTTATCCGTTCACTTTAGGCGTCGCATCAGGAGATCCTTTAGCAGATAGCATTGTGCTTTGGACAAGATTAGCACCAGACCCATTGAGTGGCGGGGGAATGCCTAATAAACCCGTTCCAGTAAAATGGGAGCTTGCCGAAGATGAAGATTTTCATCGAATTGTCAAACGAGGAACAGAAATAGCTAGACCTGAACTTGCTCACTCTGTTCACGTTGATGTAAAAGGATTAAAGCCAGGCCGTATTTACTATTATCGATTTAAAAGCGGTCATGAGTTAAGCCCGGTTGGAAAAACAAAAACACTTCCTTCAGCAAATGCAGAAGTAGCCAGCATGACGTTTGCATTCGCTTCGTGTCAGCAATATGAACATGGGTACTTTACGGCCTATGAACATATGGTTAAAGAACAATTGGATTTTGTGGTTCATTTGGGCGATTACATCTATGAATATGGACCAAACGAGTATGTGGCTGCAAGCGGAAATGTTCGTACTCACAGTAGCGCAGAAATTCAAACGCTTCAAGACTATCGAAACAGGCATGCTCAGTACAGGTCAGATGCCAATTTGAAGTCTGCTCATGCTGCTTTTCCGTGGATTGTGACGTGGGATGATCATGAAGTAGAAAACAATTATGCAAATGTAATTCCTGAAAAAGGACAATCAGTAGAAGCATTTATTCAACGCCGCGCGGCAGCTTATCAAGCTTATTACGAACATATGCCTTTGCGTCAAACATCCTTGCCTCACGGAACGGATATGAGATTGTATCGTGACTTTTCATATGGGAAACTAGCTTCCTTTCAAGTGTTGGATACGCGTCAATACAGAGACGATCAAGCAAACGGAGACGGAACAAAGCCGCAAACGCCAGAATCTCTTGATCCTAAACGTACGCTATTGGGGATTCAACAAGAAAAATGGCTTTTTACTAATCTTGAAAAATCAGCGTGTCATTGGAACGTACTGGCTCAACAAATTTTCTTTGCCCCAAGAAAATTTGGAACGGCGGCTAAGCCTACATACAGCATGGATGCATGGGATGGGTATACGGCGAATCGTCAGCGTGTTATTGATTTTATTGAAAAGAAAAAGTTGGACAACGTCATTGTACTAACTGGAGATGTGCACGCTAACTGGGCTTCTAATTTACACACTGATTTTGCCAATCTTAATTCAAAAATTATTGGTGCAGAGTTCGTCGGCACCTCCATCACTTCCGGAGGGAACGGAGCAGATAAACGAGCTGATACGGATAAAATTTTAAGTCAAAATCCACATCTCACATTCTTTAATGATTACAGAGGATATGTAAGGTGTACGGTCACTCCTGATATATGGCAAGCTGATTATCGTGTTGTGCCTTTTGTAACAGAACCTGGTGCGGAAATTTCAACTCGAGCTTCCTTTCAATATAAAAAAGATGGAAGAGGTATGACGGAAGTTGAAGTAAAAAACGTGCCGCGTGGATTAAAGATTTCTAAGGAAGTAGAGGAAGATCGTATGCGTGCACACGGGAAAGCACATGAAAAACAAGAGTTGAAAAAGAAAGAAAAAGTACAGCAGTAAATTGAGTAAGGGAAAGGAGGTCAAGTATGCTTTCTAATATTGGAATTCCTGGTTTAGTTATTATTTTGGTCATTGCGTTAATTATTTTTGGACCGTCTAAGCTGCCGGAAGTTGGACGGGCGTTTGGGCGAACATTAACTGAATTTAAAGGAGCAGCAAAAGGGCTCGTATCAGATGATGAAAATGTTAAAGAAAAGCAGGCAGCAACCGTTTCTGAACAAAAAGGGAATGAATCCACATTGTAAGTAAGGAAATAGACGAGGAAACTCGTCTATTTCTACTTGTCAGAAAGGAGAAAAATACAATGGGAGAAATGAGCTTGATGGAGCACCTTGAAGAATTGCGTGTTCGTATTATTAAAACACTTTGTGCATTTGTAGTTTTACTTATTGTCAGTTTTGTATTTGTACAAGATATTTATCAGTGGCTAGTGAAAGATTTGGACGGCAAGCTTGCGGTACTTGGACCAAGTGAAATCGTATGGATTTATATGGTAATCGCATTTGTTTTTGCGCTTGCTTTTACACTTCCAGTAGCTGCTTATCAAGTATTTCGGTTTGTTTCACCAGGATTAAAAAAGGAAGAGTATAAGATTATAATTACCTTCATTCCATTCTTTTTTCTCTTATTTGTAAGCGGACTGGGTTTCGGTTATTTTGTTTTATTTCCAATGGTTTTAGCGTTTTTAACAGGTTTGTCGAATGATCAGTTTTCACTGATGTTTACGGCGGAGCATTATTTCCGTTTTATGCTTAATCTGTGTTTGCCATTTGGTTTTTTATTTGAAATGCCTTTAGTTGTCTTATTTTTAACGCGTTTAGGGGTTCTAAATCCAGTGAGGTTAGCTAAAGCAAGGAAGCTATCTTATTTTGCTTTAATTGTGATATCCGTACTTATTACTCCTCCTGATTTTATTTCGGATATTTTAGTCATTGTCCCGCTTCTGCTTTTATATGAGCTCAGTGTGACTATTTCACGCATAGTATACAAAAAACGTTTAGGAAACGAATCAATTGCTTGACCTCATACATAAATGCGATGAGAGAATTCATGAAATTGAAACAAAGTCCTTGTAAACAGAGTGTTTTAAACATTCTGGAGTAGGTTATAATAGAGTGAAAACTCTACAGCAAGGGGGAGAAGGCTTGAAAAAAGTATTATTAACGTTAACAATTGGTCTAGCGCTTGTTTTGTCCGCATGCGGAGGAGGCAGCTCTAAAAATGAATCTGCTGGTGAATCTTCAGCTAGTGCAGAGGATATTGTGAAGAAAAACTGTACAGGCTGTCACGGAGTAGATTTAGGAGGAGCGAATGGACCAAGCCTGCAAAAGGTAGGCAGCAAGCACTCGGAAGCTGAAATTGAAAACATTATTAACAATGGTCAAGGCGGTATGCCAAAAGGACTGATTAATGAAGAAGATGCCAAAAAAGTTGCCGCTTGGCTGGCAAAGAAAAAATAAGACGGGTATCCGTCTTATTTTTGTGTTAAAGCTGCTTTAATTGTTCGTTTAAGACAATAGCTTGCTGTTGAGCTTTGACATCTTTTGCTATGTCTCCAGGTGCATTGGCTTCTCCAATGATGTATCCGCTAAAGGAAGAGCCAATAAAATCGACAATGTATTGAAATTGCATAATAAGGGGAAGGGCTTTTACAGATGCGCCTGTGCCTCCTACTACTAATACATACACGCGCTTATTTTTCATTTGTTCTTTAAAGTTGATTGTTGAATCTCTAAGGCTTTCAGACCAACGATCCACAAAGTTCTTCATCAATCCGCTCATACCGTACCAGTAAAGAGGCGTAACAAATAAAATAGTATCGTGCGCTGCCATCTTTTTCGCTATATCATAATAATCATCTTGTTGATTGGTAAATCCATGTTCATCGTGACGCATATCAGTGATAGGGTAAATGGTATGCTGACGTAAGTAAACTTCTTCAGGATTGATATCTTTTAAGACTGCTTTAGCCAATTCTTCCGTATTTCCGTTTTCCCGTGAACTTCCATAAATAGTGATCATGTTATCTCTCCTCATCGTTTTTCTTGTTTATCATACCTCGTTTGTAAAAAAGTAGACATGAATGTGCTTTGTCTAACGAGATTCGTAAAAAAATGAACAGCAAAAAACAACAGAATTAAAAATAAGGATAAATTCTCATAACCTGCTAAAAATATCCTACTTATGTCATATTTGAAATAAAAATGTAATATTTTTGGGGCTTATTTTCACGAAGAGTGATGTTATAATGAGAAAGCGCGTGAGAAGAGTCGAATTTTTGGTTTGAATTGTAGAGTTTTGTCGTATTTTGACAAGTTTTACATAGTATTAAAATAACACACTTGATTAGGTGATTACTTATGATTGAAATGCAAAATGTATATAAAACGTATCCGAACGGTGTAAAAGCAATCAATGGCATTAGCATCAAGATTAATCAAGGTGAGTTTGCTTATATCGTAGGACCAAGTGGAGCAGGAAAATCCACTTTTATTAAAATGATGTATCGTGAAGAAAAGCCTTCTTCAGGAAATATCATTGTAAACGGTGCAAATGTAGCAAAAATAAAAGATAGCAAAGTTCCTATCTTTAGACGTCATATTGGTGTAGTCTTTCAAGATTTCAAGCTGCTTCCAAAATTAACGGTCTATGAAAACATTGCTTTTGCACTAGAAGTAATTGAGCAAAGTCCCGAAGAAATTAAAAAGCGAGTGCTAGAGGTGCTAGAGCTTGTTAAGTTAAAGGGTAAAATGGATTCTTTCCCTGATGAACTATCTGGAGGAGAGCAGCAGCGTGTGTCTATTGCGCGTTCAATTGTGAATAGTCCTAAGGTTGTCATCGCCGACGAACCGACAGGGAATCTTGATCCGGAGACTTCGTGGGAAATTATGGATATCTTTGAGGAGATTAATAAACGCGGTACGACTATTTTAATGGCAACGCATAACCGTGAAATTGTAAATACAATTCGAAAGCGCGTAATTGCGATTGAAAATGGAAATGTTGTGCGCGATGAAGTAAGAGGTGAATACGGATATGAAGGCTAGAACATTCGGTCGCCACTTACGTGAAGGATCTAAAAGTTTAGGAAGAAACGGCTGGATGACATTCGCATCTGCCAGTGCGGTTACCGTAACGCTCTTGCTTGTAGGCGTGTTTTTTATGTTGATGATGAATTTAAATCACATTGCTAAATTGATTGAAAATGATGTAGAAATTCGCGTTCACGTTGATGCTGCAGCGACAGCAGATGATCGAAAAGCAATGAAAGAAAAGCTAGATGCAATTAAGCAAGTTGATACGGTGACGTTTTCTTCTAAAGATAAAGAGTTAAAAGATTTAATTAATAGTATGGGTGATGAAGGACAAGCTTTTGAACCATTTGAACAGCAAAACCCATTAAATGATGTGTTTGTTGTTAAAACAAAAGAGCCGACTGATGTCGCAAAAGTAGCTAAACAAATTGAGAAATATCCGTATGCAGCAAAAGTTCAATACGGACAAGATCAAGTTGAAAAGTTATTTAAAGTGCTGAAAGTAGCTCGTAATATCGGAGTAGTACTGATTTTAGGGCTTCTATTTACAGCGATGTTCCTAATTTCCAATACAATTAAAATTACGATTGTAGCTCGCCGTGAAGAGATTGAAATTATGCGCTTAGTTGGAGCCACAAACTCCTTTATTCGCTGGCCGTTCTTTATTGAAGGTCTGTTTTTAGGAGTGCTTGGTTCTATTGTGCCAATTGCTGTTATTATCGGCGTGTACAGCGTTTTGTATAATGAAGTTCAACCTAAATTTGATGGATTCTTTGAACTTTTACCTGCCTTTCCATTCGTGCTTCAAGTATCGCTATTATTACTAGTAATCGGCGGTCTAATTGGGATGTGGGGAAGTACATTATCCATTCGTAAATTTTTACGAAAATAAGAATAGATTTTTAACATAATAGATTATAACAACCTCACATTTGATGTTTATCAGATGTGAGGTTGTTGTGTAATTACAGATAAAAATAGAAAAAAGTGCTAATGGGGGTCTTGCTAATGCCCGTTTATACGGGGAAATATGTGCAAATGGGGAGAAACAAATGACACGTAAGACATTAGTAATGACAGCAGCAGTTTTAGTTGGACTAAGTGCAGCTTGGATAGGTAATGAAAAAGTTGCTTATGCAGAAAGTGCCAGCACTACTAAACTCAGTGATTTAGAGAAAAAAAGTAACGATGTGAACCAAAATATTAATCAAAATAAAGAGAAATTAAAAGAAGTTCAAGAACAGCAAAAAAACGAAGAAGCTGAGATTGCGCGTTTGGATTCAGAAGTCGGACAGACAAATGCAGACATCCGCAGCCGTGAAGCTGAAGTAGAAAAAGCAAAGCAAGACATCGAAAAGCTGAAAAATGAAATTGACGTTGTAAAAAAACGAATTGAAAAACGAAATGAGCTATTAAAAAAGCGTGCTCGTGCTTTACAAGAAAACGGCGGGTCTGTGGATTACATAGATGTACTGCTAGGCTCTGAAAGCTTCGGAGACTTTATTAGCAGAGTGAGTGCGGTTTCGACAATTGTAGGGGCTGACCGCGATTTGTTAATGCAGCATGAAGCCGATAAAAAGGCAAAAGAAGAGAAAGAAACAAAAGTGCAAAACAAGCTAACGGAAGTAAATCAAGCGCTTGAAGAGCTTAAAAACCTTCGCTCGCAGCTGCAAAAGCAAGTAGACGAAAAGAATGAGCTCATGCAAACACTCAAAGATCAGGAAAAAGAATTTAATGAAGAAGCCGTTGGATTAGAAGAGCAAGCTTCTATTCTAGCTGATCAAAAAAATGCAGCGCAAGCTCAACAGCAAGAAATTGAAAAAGCGGGGGGAACAGAGGAGGCACCCCCTGTTACAAGCGGGTCGTTTATGAGGCCGGCAAAGGGACCGGTAACGTCTCATTTTGGATATCGAGAAACGTTTGGAAGAGGACATTACGGTATTGATATTGGAAAGCGAGGAGAAAGTGTGCCAGTTGTAGCCGCAGCAAGCGGAAAAGTAATTAGAGCATATCATTCTTCTTCTTTTGGTAATGCCGTATTTATTCGTCACAATGTCGAAGGCCAGACGTGGGTTACAGTTTATGCTCACTTAGAGAGCTACAGCGTCTCAAGTGGTCAATCTATCAATAAAGGTCAACAATTAGGTTATATAGGTAACACAGGGCGTTCGTTTGGTGCTCACCTGCATTTTGAATTGCATAAGGGCGATTGGAAAGGCAAAAGCTCCGCTGTAAACCCTGAACGTTATATTAAATTTTAAGTTCCTAGCATACGTGGTACAAGCTCAACATATAGTTTAACAAAAAGGCATCGCACTTGATTTGTGTGGTGCCTTTTGCTACAAATAACACATGCATCCTTTTTATTACATAGTTTTGGTTGTATCTATTATAATAAGAAGAGATGGCTTAAGGTTGAGGAGGATGAAAGAACTTGAATCGGAAAATCGTTGCACTATTAATGGCACTCTCCTTAGTTGTTGGAGCAGCAGGTACATATTTTGGCATTCAGTATGCAAATGCTGGAACGGTCAGTACCCCCCTTACAACTTCTTCAAATGATAGTAAAGTGGAAAAGGAAGAGCTAGACAAAATCAAGCAGGCTTACGAACTGATATCTTCAAAATATTACAAAGATGTAGATGACAAAAAATTATTAGATGGCGCAATCCAAGGAATGGTACAAACCTTAGGAGACCCTCATTCATCTTACATGGATAAGAAAACGGCACAGCAATTCACGCAGTCTCTTGATTCATCGTTTGAGGGGATTGGTGCTGAAGTAAGCATGGTAGATGGAAAAGTAACAATCGTAGCTCCGTTTAAACAATCTCCTGCGGAAAAAGCAGGATTAAAACCAAATGATCAGATTTTAAAGATCGATGGTAAAAGTATCGCGGGTCTTGAATTGAATGAAGCGGTATTAAAAATTCGCGGTAAAAAAGGCTCTACCGTGACATTAGATGTTCAAAGACCAGGCGTGAAAGAAACGATGAAAGTAAAAGTTGTAAGAGATGAGATTCCAATTGAAACCGTCTATTCTTCTGTTAAAAATGTAAACAATAAAAAAATTGGTTACATGGAAATTACGTCATTCTCTGAGTCAACGGGAGACGAATTTACGAAACAGTTGAAAAAACTTGAAAATAAAAATATTGATGGCTTAGTTCTAGACGTTCGTGGAAATCCTGGTGGCTATTTAACGAGCGTTGAAAAAATGCTCGATAAATTAGTAACGAATAAAAAGCCATATATCCAAATTGAAGATCGTAACGGTGAACGTCAAAAAGTGGTTTCTTCAATGAAAAAGCAAAAGGATTATCCAATTGTGGCCTTGATTGATGGAGGAAGTGCATCCGCTTCTGAAATTCTTGCCGGGGCATTAAAAGAAGCAGGAGGATACAAGCTAGTCGGTGAAAAATCCTATGGAAAAGGAACGGTTCAACAAGCTGTTCCAATGGAAGACGGCAGTAATTTAAAATTAACGTTCTATAAATGGCTAACGCCTGATGGAAACTGGATTAACGAAAAAGGTATAAAACCGACAGTAGAAGTCAAGCAGCCGGATTATTATTATGCAAATCCAATTCAAGTTGATAAAAAGCCATTAACACGTGATATGACAGGTGACCAGGTGAAGAATGCTCAAGTGATGCTAAAAGGCCTTGGTTTTGAACCTGGACGTACAGACGGATATTTTAGTAAAGAGACAGAAACAGCTGTAACAGCATTCCAAAAAGCCAATAAGCAAAAAGCTACAGGTGAAATTGATGAAGATACAGCAGCGCTTTTACAAACAAAACTTCTAGAAAAAATTAAATCAAAAGATGAAGATCGTCAGCTTCAAACGGCTTTAAAGCTAGCTAGTCAATAAGAAGTAGAAAAAGTTCCGTGCTTTTCCAAAGCGCGGAACTTTTTTAGTAAAAACAACATTGTCGGTTAGTGATGCATTTTGATAAAATAAAGAAGCCTATGATACATAACAATCAATCGTAAATGTTGTAATAAAAATGTGAAAAATACAGGTGGTGAAAAAATGGATTTTGCATTAGAGCTATTAAAAGGTATCGGGCGTTTGTTTTTACACCCGTTAACTTATTTATTTCTGCTCGTCTCGTTTTTTGTAGGTCTTTCTCGCGTCAAGAGAGAGCGTCAAAATTTTCATGTTCGCGTGTTTGATTTTATTTTAGAAGCAAAATATTTATTTTTTCCAGGTATCATTATTGGGTTGATTTTATCCGTTGTTACCGTGTTGCTAGGTGTCTATGTATCTATAGGAACGATTGTACTTGTAGCTGTTTTAACTTTTATCATAAGCGGTCCTTGGACGTTTAAATGGCTTTCTCCTTCTTATACGGTAGGACTGGCTGTGCTTGCGACCTTGCTTATTCCTGCAGCTGGTTTCGGTGAAGGATTTATTCAAACGTGGTCAGTGCAAGCTCATAACGCAGATTTACCTTCTCTTACTATTTTAATGTCGCTGCTTGTATTAGCAGAAGGGTATTTAATTTGGAAATTTGGAGCAAAAGGTACGTCTCCAGCCATTGTGAAAAGTAAAAGAGGGCAGGAAATTGGGGCTCATTACTCTCAAAAATTATGGGTTGTTCCGCTTTTTGTCTTAATTCCAGGCAGCGCCATTACGTCTGTGTTTCCATGGTGGCCTGTGTTATCTATTGAAGGAACATCATTTAGCCTGTTTTTTGTTCCTTTTGCTATCGGTTTTTATCAGCGAATTCAAAGTATGGTTCCGTTTAAATCTATTGAATTTACCGGTAAGCGTGTATTAGCATTAGGCGTGGGATTAACAATCATTACGATTGCTGCTATTTTTTATCCTCCTGCCGCTGTAGCTGTTGTTATTCTAGCGATCATAGGAAGAGAGTGGATTCGTTTGCAGCAGCGTCGAAGCGATGAAAAAGCGCCCGCACTATTTACTAAGCGTACACAAGGTTTGATTGTATTAGGAATCATCCCTCATTCTCCGGCAGAGAAAATGGGTTTGAAAGTAGGAGAAGTGATTATTAAGGTAAATGGAATCGCTGTATCTGAAGTCCATAAATTTTATGAAGCATTACAAGTTAATAACCGTGCTTTTTGTAAGCTAGAAGTTATTGACGAAAATGGAGAAGTTCGCTTTACTCAGCGAGCATTGTATGACAATGAACACCATGAACTAGGCATTTTGTTTGTACACAATTATACAAAACGTGACTCGCAAGCTGGTTAAAAGACGGATAAAAAGGAGAAATGTTTGTGGAAGTCAAAACGATTGCCGCAGTTTTTCTACCCGCCATATTGCTTGTTCTATTTGCTAGAGTAACATATAACTTATATGTTGCAACAGCACTGACGCTTTTATTGATAGCTGTTTCTGTATATAAAGGGTACGCAGATTATCCGCTTATTATTTTAATAGATTTACTTTCCGCAGCCATCGGTTTTCTATATGCAAAAGGCATGCTAGCAGCTGGGAAATAAAGATTGTTATTTTGATGATAAGTGAATCGTCTTATTATCAAAACGTACGCAAAAGCTCTCTACGAAATGTGGAGAGCTTTTTTATGTCCAAAAACGAGTTAGAACTCATAACATTGTTGTTACAGTTCCATCGATAAATGAGTATAATTAAATTAATCATACAAATATGTATTCAACTAAATTAACTTAAACAATTTTGTGTAAATTATTTTAACTACGTGTACAAATATGTAGTTGGGGTATAGAAAAATAAAGATATTAATCTGAAAATTATATTTATTTTGATTTTTTAAACAAAGGGAGGTTTAGTATCGATGGAAGTGTTAATGAGAACGATGTTTCAGTCGCTTGGCAAAAATCATTCAATGAATAAATTAGCTAAAAAGTATGGATTGCGGATGGGGGCAGCTCGTTTTGTTGCTGGAGATTCAATTGAATCAGCAATTCAAACATCCAAGGAGCTTAACAATAGTGGGAAAGTTGTTACACTCGATCATTTAGGAGAGTTTGTTTTTACAGAAGAGGAAGCTAGGTTATCTACGGCCATGTGTATTCAGACATTAGAAGCCATTGCAGAATCAGGCGTTCAATCAAATTTATCGTTAAAGATGACTTCTTTAGGGTTGGATATTAGCAAAGAGCTTTGTATGGAAAACATGCGCAGAATCCTACACACGGCCAGGGTGAATGATATTTTTGTTCGAATTGATATGGAAGACTACTTGCACTGCCAAATCTCCCTTGATATGTATAAAGAATTACGCAAAGAATTCGATAATGTTGGAATTGTGATTCAAGCGTATCTTTATCGTACAGAACAAGATATGAATGACTTACAGCAATATCAAGCCAATTTACGTCTGGTAAAAGGAGCTTATAAAGAATCACCAGAAGTATCATTTCCCGAAAAGAAAGACGTAGATGAAAACTATAAAAAAATAATTAAAATGCATTTGCTAAATGGACACTATACAGCTGTAGCAAGTCATGATGAAGAAATGATTCAGTACACAAAACGATTAGTAAGAGAAAATGGTATTTTAAATGACCAATTTGAGTTCCAAATGCTTTATGGAATCTGTGTAGAACTGCAGGATCGTCTAGTAAGAGAAGGATATAAAGTAAGAGTATATGTCCCTTACGGCATTGACTGGTTTGGGTATTTTATGAGACGCCTAGCCGAACGTCCCGCCAATGTATGGTTCGTGTTAAAAAATTTCTCCAAATAAGTTCAGTCCAAGAAACATAAAAAATTCGACACAAGCACCTTAGCTTCGTGTCGAATTTTTTCATTAGTTTAGTCCATATTCTTTGATTTTATTGTAAAGGGTGCCGCGTGAAATGCCAAGCAGATCTGCTGCAGCACTTTTGTTTCCATAGGTTTTTTGAAGAGTTTCTTCTATTAGCCTAGCTTCTTGAAGAGAATCTTCTTCTTTTTGAACTTCTGTGAAAGAACTTGCATCCTTCAGATTGTCAGGAAGGTGCGTAAGGGTAATCAACGACTGATCACTTAGAAAAATCATTCGTTCAATCGTATTTCTTAGCTCGCGAATATTGCCTGGCCAATCGTATTGCATAAAGGCTTCTAGAACTTCAGAGCTGATGAAAGGAGCCTTCTTTTTATACTTTTTACTAAATTCCTGTACAAATTGCTGAGTTAATGCTTCAATGTCTTCTTTATGGTCTCGAAGCGGCGGAATGATAATATTAATGACGGTCAGCAAATAGTAAAGATTTTCATGGAATTCACCGGCTTTTAGCAACTCTTCCAAAGGCGTCGTGGTAGAGGCTACAATTCGGGTTTGGACTTGAATTTCTTCGGTGCCTCCAACGTGATAAAAGGATTGTTCTTCCAAGTAACGGAGAAACTTAACTTGAATTTCAAGAGGCATTTTATCAATCTCTTCAATAAATAACGTCCCGTTATGAGCCTGCTCTAGTTTTCCCGCAATGGTCGTTGGATCTTCTGAAAAGACATCTTTTTGATGACCAAAGAGCTCAATTTCCAGAAGCCCAGATGGAATAGTGGCGCAATTTAAAGATAAAAAAGGTTCTTTATGTTTGGATCCCCCGTAGTGGATGGCCTGAGCCAGCATTTCTTTCCCAGAACCAGGTTCTCCTGTTAATAAAATAGGCATATCTGTAGATGCCACTTTTTTGGCAATGTCAACGGCTTGCTTAATTTCAGGACTGATACCCGCGAAAGAAGAAAATGGATTATCTTTTGGAATGAGAAGAGACACATCAATTTCTTCATTTAATCTTACAATATTGGTAATGTCATGTTCAGTTGCGACTCCACCTATGACCCGATTGTTTCTTATAATAGGAGATGCATTGATGAGCACGTGAGTTTGTTCATTAGGACGATGATACGTTCCGCGTACAGGGCGCCCTTCATTTAGAATCGTATGTAGAATGATGGATTCATCTTTGAAATGCTCTCCGATTTTTCTACCCAAAATATCATCTCTCTGAATCTTATACGTATGTTCCGCAGCAGTATTCCACAAGATTACATTTCCTTCATTATCGACCGCTGTCACTGCATCATTAATGGTTTCTGCCAATGTATCAAAATAGGAAGCTAATATCTCATTTTGGCTATGCAAATGTGTAATCCACTGTGAAGGTGTTACAAGTCCTATTGTGGTTTCTTGGTTTTCTGCTTGAATGAGGACTGGTCTGTTCCAGTTTGTGTTGGCTTGTAAATTGGCTAACGTAGAAGTAGAAGATGAAGGCCAATTTGTATCCGCTATTACTTTTTTTATGGACGATGCCTCGTCATGACCTGTTAACAGGTATCGTTCATCTTTTTGTATTACATAAAAGGTACTTGCTGTGACTACGACGAAGTCATAGTTTGAAAGTTCAGATTTCACTTTAGCTAAAGAAGTTGATTCTTCAACTGTTGTAAAGGAGTTATTTATAAGAACTTGATCAACGCTTGCCATACTAAACCCCTCTCAGTACATATTTTTTATACTGTATCATAATTTAGAAATTGGCGCAAAAGCCTATCTTTTTCAAACAATAACGCAGCTTGCTTTCTTTTATTGCTTTCATCTAAAGAGTTGTATTCCCTTCGAAAAGGGTAGTATAAGAATTTAGTGGGTAATAAAGTAACAGGGTAAAAAATAAAAACAAACAAACACTATATAAGATTAATACTCATTAGTTTCATTTATGATTATAAAGTGATAAAATACGAATATCAGTTCGTATTTTCGGTTTTTACATATCGTAATAAAAAATAGATAAAACAAGAAAATGGAAACGGAGGCCTTCATTTGAAAGATCAGTTTGAATTAGTATCCTCATATCAACCGCAAGGTGATCAGCCAAAGGCAATTGAAAAGATTGTGAAAGGAATTAAAGAAGGTAAGCAGCATCAAGTTTTATTAGGTGCTACAGGAACGGGAAAAACCTTCACCATGTCTAATGTTATTAAGGAAATAAATAAGCCGACATTAATTATGGCTCATAATAAAACGCTTGCTGGTCAATTGTACAGTGAGTTTAAAGAGTTTTTCCCTAATAACGCAGTTGAATACTTTGTCAGTTACTACGATTACTATCAGCCTGAAGCTTATGTACCTCAAACAGATACATTTATTGAAAAAGATGCAAGCATTAATGATGAAATTGATAAACTTCGTCACTCGGCAACTTCTGCTCTTTTTGAACGAAAAGATGTCATTATTATTGCCAGCGTGTCCTGTATTTATGGATTAGGATCTCCGGAAGAATACAAAGAAATGGTCGTATCTCTTCGAGTAGGGATGGAAAAAGAGCGCAATCAGCTGCTTCGTACGCTAGTGGATGTACAGTATGAAAGGAATGATATTGACTTTAAGCGCGGAACGTTTCGCGTTCGCGGCGATGTTGTGGAGATTTTTCCTGTATCTCGAGATGAACACTGTATTCGCGTCGAGTTTTTCGGGGATGAAATTGACCGCATTCGAGAAGTTGACGCTCTAACAGGAGAAATTATTGGAGATCGTGAACATGTAGCTATCTTCCCGGCATCTCACTTTGTCACGAGAGAAGAAAAAATGCGTGTTGCTATTCAAAACATTGAAAAAGAATTAGAAGAACAGCTAGAGAAGCTAAAAGAAGCAGGAAAGCTTTTAGAAGCGCAGCGCTTGGAGCAGCGCACGCGCTACGACCTAGAAATGATGAGAGAAATGGGCTTTTGTTCGGGAATCGAGAACTACTCTCGCCATTTAACGCTTCGTCCAGCTGGTTCTACACCTTATACACTGCTGGACTTCTTCCCGGAAGATTTCCTTCTTGTTGTGGATGAATCACACGTTACAATTCCTCAAGTTAGAGGAATGTATAATGGAGACCAAGCGCGTAAACAAGTGTTAGTAGACCATGGTTTCCGCCTGCCGTCCGCATTAGATAACCGCCCGCTTAAATTTGATGAATTTGAACAGCATATTAACCAAATTGTTCATGTTTCTGCAACACCAGGTCCTTACGAACTTGAGAAGGCACCTGATGTGATTGAACAAATTATCCGTCCAACGGGATTATTGGATCCAAATATTGAAGTTCGACCAATTGAAGGGCAGATTGATGATTTAATTGGAGAAATTCACGACCGGATTAAGCGAAATGAACGAGTACTCGTTACGACGTTAACAAAGAAAATGTCTGAGGATTTAACGAACTACTTAAAAGAAATTGGCATTAAAGTTCAATATCTTCACTCTGAGGTGAAGACGCTCGAGCGTATTGAAATTATCCGAGAGCTGCGGCTTGGAAAATATGATGTGCTTGTAGGAATTAACTTACTTCGTGAAGGTTTAGATATTCCGGAAGTTTCGTTAGTAACTATATTAGATGCTGATAAAGAAGGGTTCTTGCGTTCAGAACGATCGCTTATTCAAACCATCGGACGTGCTGCGCGAAATGCTAATGGACATGTCATTATGTATGCAGATCGCATCACAAACTCCATGGACATTGCAATCAATGAGACCAAGCGTCGTAGAAGTATTCAAGAAGCTTACAATGAAGAGCACGGCATTACGCCGACAACGATTCAAAAAGAAGTTCGAGGCTCAATTCGTGCAACAGTAGTGGCAGAAGATACAGAAACGTATGAAGAAGCACCGGCATTTGATAAGCTCAACAAAAAAGAAAAAGCAAAGCTCATAGAAGAAATGGAACAAGAAATGAAAGAAGCAGCCAAAGCGCTTAACTTTGAGCGCGCAGCTGAGCTTCGTGACTTGATTCTAGAATTAAAAGCGGAAGGGTGATAAAACATGGCGATGGAAAAAATCGTGGTAAAAGGTGCACGAGCCCACAATTTGAAAAATATCGATATTGAAATCCCGCGGGACAAATTAGTAGTGTTAACAGGGTTATCAGGTTCTGGTAAATCTTCTTTAGCTTTCGATACAATCTATGCAGAAGGACAAAGACGTTATGTTGAATCGCTTTCGGCATATGCAAGACAGTTTTTAGGTCAAATGGATAAGCCGGATGTAGATTCGATTGAAGGATTGTCGCCTGCTATTTCAATCGATCAAAAAACAACGAGCCGAAACCCTCGTTCAACCGTCGGAACTGTGACGGAAATCTATGACTATTTGCGCCTTTTGTTTGCTCGGGTAGGAAAGCCGATTTGTCCTAATCATGGAATTGAAATTACGTCTCAAACGATTGAGCAAATGGTAGATAGAATTTTAGAGTACCCTGAACGCACAAAACTTCAAGTACTGGCCCCTGTGGTATCTGGCCGAAAAGGCACCCACGTAAAAGTATTAGAAGATATTAAAAAGGAAGGGTACGTTCGCATTCGAGTAGACGGAGAAATGCGTGAAATAACAGAAGAAATTGAACTGGAAAAAAACAAAAAGCACTCTATTGAAGTAGTGATTGATCGCGTTGTTGTAAAAGAAGGTGTAGCCGCTCGTTTGTCGGACTCTTTGGAATCAGCTCTTCGCCTTGGAGAAGGGAAAGTAATTATTGACGTGATAGGTGAAGAAGAACTGCTTTTTAGCGAGCATCATGCTTGTCCAAAATGTGGTTTCTCCATTGGAGAACTTGAGCCCCGCATGTTTTCGTTTAATAGTCCGTACGGGGCGTGTCCAACGTGTGATGGGTTAGGAACGAAATTGGAAGTGGATAAAGATTTAGTTATTCCTAACTATGACTTAACGCTTCATCAGCACGCAATTGCACCTTGGGAGCCAACAAGTTCTCAATACTATCCGCAGCTGCTTGAAGCCGTATGTACACATTACGGCATCGACATGGATGTGCCGGTTCGAGATATCCCGGAACATTTATTTGATAAAGTATTATATGGCAGCGGTAAAGAAAAGATTTACTTTCGCTATGAAAATGATTTTGGCCAAGTAAGAGAAAATCACATCGAATTTGAAGGCGTGCTTCGAAACGTAGAGCGCCGTTATCATGAAACAAGTTCAGATTACATTCGTGAGCAAATGGAAAAATACATGGCTCAGCAAGCTTGTCCAAAATGTAAAGGGAATCGCTTAAAACGCGAAAGCTTAGCGGTGCTTATTGACGAAAAGCATATAGGAGATACAACCCGCTTTTCAGTAAAAGAAGCATATGACTTTTTTGAAAGTCTCAGCCTATCTGAAAAAGACATGAAGATTGCTGATATGATACTGCGTGAAATTCGTGAGCGTCTAAGCTTTCTCATTAACGTGGGACTTGATTACTTAACATTAAACCGCTCTGCTGGAACTCTTTCAGGAGGAGAAGCACAGCGCATTCGTTTGGCTACTCAAATTGGTTCTCGTTTGACGGGGGTTCTTTATATTTTAGATGAACCTTCTATCGGTCTTCATCAACGTGACAATGATCGCTTAATTCGCACGATGCAAGATATGCGCGATATTGGGAATACGTTGATTGTTGTAGAACATGACGAAGATACGATGATGGCAGCTGATTATTTAATTGATATCGGACCAGGAGCCGGCGTACACGGGGGTGCCGTTGTTTCTCAAGGTACGCCTCAGGAAGTGATGGAGGATGAAAACTCTTTAACGGGTCAATATCTATCAGGAGAGAAGTTTATTCCTCTTCCAGCGGAAAGACGGTCAATAGATAAAGATCGGATGATTGAAATTATAGGAGCAAAAGAAAACAATTTAAAAAATGTAAAAGCAAAGCTTCCGTTAGGTGTATTCACGGCTGTTACAGGTGTATCTGGATCAGGTAAGAGTACGCTGGTAAATGATATCCTTCACAAATCATTGGCACAAAAGCTGCATAAAGCAAAAAGCAAAGCAGGAGAACATAAAGAAATCAAAGGCATTGAACACTTAGATAAAGTCATTGATATTGATCAGTCTCCAATAGGTCGCACGCCTCGTTCGAATCCTGCAACTTACACAGGTGTATTTGATGACATTCGAGATGTATTTGCACAAACAAACGAAGCAAAAGTGCGCGGATATAAAAAAGGTCGTTTTAGCTTCAACGTAAAAGGCGGCCGCTGTGAAGCTTGTCGAGGAGACGGTATTATTAAAATTGAAATGCATTTCTTGCCAGATGTATACGTCCCTTGTGAAGTCTGCCACGGCAAACGATATAACCGTGAAACTTTAGAAGTGAAATACAAAGATCAAAACATTTCAGATGTGTTGGATATGACAGTTGAAGACGCTCTTCACTTCTTTGAAAACATTCCAAAGATTAAGAGGAAGCTGCAGACCATTTACGATGTAGGACTTGGTTATATCACGCTTGGACAGCCCGCCACTACTTTATCCGGTGGAGAGGCACAGCGTGTAAAGTTAGCGTCAGAGCTTCACCGCCGCTCAACAGGAAGAACGCTTTACATTTTAGACGAACCGACCACTGGTCTTCATGTGGATGATATTGCACGATTATTAAAAGTGCTCCAGCGTTTAGTTGAAAATGGAGATACGGTTCTAGTGATCGAACATAATTTAGACGTCATCAAAGCTGCTGATTACCTGCTTGATTTAGGGCCTGAAGGTGGAGATAAAGGCGGACAAATTGTGGCTACGGGTACGCCAGAAGAAGTGGCAAAAGTAAAAGAATCCTATACGGGTCATTATTTGAAGCCAATTTTAGAACGTGATCGTAAGCGTATGGAGAAAAAAGTTGAAAAAGCAGAGGCATTAACTCGTTAAAAGACACCAGCATTGGTGTCTTTTTTATAAAGAATGAAACTTTTTAACTCATTAAACCGTAATACATGATATAAGGAGTTGATTATTATGGAAGGAAATCGCGTACTATCTTCCTTAAATTATTTTAGCGTTTTCTTTGCACCATTTTTATTACCTATTATTATTTATTTTGTTGTTCATAACATAGAAGTAAAGAAACATGCAAAAACTGCATTCTTGTCACATTTACTACCTATCGCTACAGCGATCTTGTTCTTATTTTTCTTACTTCCTGCTCTTACTGGCTCTAGTGGAACGGTATTTATTCTTTTAATTGTAGCTTTAGTTGTTGTTTCTTTAGTTAATGTTGTTGTGTTTGTATGGAATATTGTAAAAGGGATACAAATATTAAGCAGATAAAAGTTAAATGACTAAAACGTAAAGAGGAGATGGAACGTATGAGTGAAAAGCGCAAACAAATTTTACAGATGGTAGAAGAAGGGAAACTTAGCGTAGATGAGGCTTTAACTTTGCTAAACTCACTGGAAAAAGACTCGGCTAATGATTCTTCCTATGCTACGTCTGATAAAGCTGAGCTATCCCCTTATGTAGGAGGAAAACAGAAAAAAACGTACGCTTCTAAGTCATCTCAAAGCTCTTTAAAAGAAAAATTATTTACATTTGTGGATCAAACGGTAAAAAAAGTAAAAGAGGGAGATTTAGATTTTAACTTTGGGCCTTCAATTGACGTTCAGCACATCTTTCAACAATCAGAAGCATATATTCAAGAGATTGATGTAGATTTAGCAAATGGAAGCGTCCAGCTCCGTCCTTGGGGGAGTACAGAAGTACGAATAGAGTGTGAAGCTGCTATCTACAAAGTAGAGAATTCGGATGAAGCGCGCCGCACTTTCTTACAGCATACGGCATTTTCCATTGAAAATGGCAAATTGCGCTTTGCAATTCAGCAAAAGCAAATGAAGGTGAAAGCGATTATTTATATTCCAGAAATGGAATATGAACGCGTCAAGCTCCGTATGTTTAATGGTTCAATCGATGGGGAAAGACTAAGCGTACGAGACCTGAAAGCCAAAACAGCTAATGGTACCATCCGCTTTTACGATGTGAATAGCCATTCTCTTGAAATGGAGACATCAAATGGGCACATGGAACTTTCTCGAATACTCGCTTCAAAATGTGAGCTTGAAACAATCAATGGAACGGTTAAATTTGATGGGGACACAAAGAAAATTGACGTTCAAACATTTAACGGAGATATTGATACGTATTTAAAAGGAGAGCGCATTGAAAAAGCATTTTTCAAAACGACTACGGGGAGCATTACGCTCTATACTCCGCCCCACCTCTCCGTTGACGGAGATTTGAAATCTAACTTTGGGAATTTTACATGTACACTTCCTGAGATGGAAATAGTAGATGAGAAAAAAGAAACGGTTATGAAACAACTTCGTTTCAAAGCCAATGTCGCTTCGCCTAAAGGCTATAAATTGTTAGCTGAATCCAAAACGGGTTCAATTGTTATAAAATAGAAAACGCTTGTTTTAGTAAAAAGCAAAGGAGATGATTAACGTGCGAAAGTTGTATCGTTCGCGAACAAATCGCAAGCTTGCGGGTGTTATCGGCGGTATTTCTCAGTATATCGGAATAGATGCTTCACTACTGCGCGTATTGTTTATCATCAGTTTATTTTTTACAGTAGGTACCCCGGTCATTTTATATATGATTTTTGTATTTTTAGTTCCAAATGAAGAAGGAGATTTCTAAAAATGTTATTGCGTGGAATCATTAGTATTTTAATCAATGCCCTCGTATTAATCGTAATTGCAGGTTATATCGACACCTTTCACTTGGAATCAGTCAGTGCAGCTATTATCGCGAGCTTGATTCTATCGATTTTGAATGTGTTTGTTAAGCCGATTTTAATTTTACTTACCCTGCCGGTGACATTTCTTACGCTTGGCCTATTCTTATTCGTCATTAATGCCATTACGCTGATGATTACACAAAGTGTTATGGGAGATTCTTTTAATATTGACGGGTTTGGTACAGCGCTTTTAGCCTCAGTAATCATGTCGCTTTTAAATGCGCTTATTCAACGAGTGATTGTTGAACCGCTTCAAAATAGAAGATAACTTTCTTGCAATATTTAATTTTCTAAAAAAGATGGTAAGGCGATGCAGCCTATGCCATCTTTTTTTCTTTTCTTTCCGTATTAATGATAAAATAAAATGGCTAGTAGAACCAAACGCGACATAAAAGCGAGAGTTGGATATACTGTAGACATGAACAGGTATATGACTGTTTATAAAAGGAGGATGCACGGTGGTTAAAGTACGTACAAAAGACATCATTGAGAAATTTAAATTAGAGCTTATTAGCGGAGAAGAAGGAATCGACCGTCCTATTTCAACAAGTGATATTTCACGCCCGGGTATTGAAATGGCAGGTTATTTTACATATTACCCAGCAGAACGTATCCAGCTGTTAGGTAAAACAGAACTATCATTTTTTAAACAGTTAGATGATGAACAAAAAAAAGTTCGAATGGAAAAGATGTGTACAGATATCACGCCGGCTATCATTGTTTCGCGCGAAATGGATGTACCGAAAGAACTTATTGAAGCTTCAGAGCGTGAATCAGTTCCTGTGCTGCGTTCGAACTTTAAAACGACGCGACTTTCCAGCCATTTAACGAATTTTCTTGAAAGCCGGCTAGCACCTACTACTGCCCTGCACGGCGTATTAGTTGATATATACGGAATTGGTGTATTAATCATGGGGAAAAGCGGCGTTGGTAAAAGTGAAACAGCTCTAGAGCTTGTTAAGAGGGGACATCGTCTAGTAGCCGATGACTGTGTGGAAATCCGTCAAGAAGATCAAGACACGCTTGTAGGAAATGCGCCTGGTTTAATCGAGCATTTGCTTGAAATTCGCGGACTAGGGATCATCAATGTGATGACGCTATTCGGTGCAGGAGCTGTACGAAGCTATAAACGAATTTCACTTGTTATTCAGTTGGAGACATGGGATCAGCAGAAACATTATGATCGCCTTGGTTTAGAAGAAGATAAAATGAAAATTATTGATACAGACGTTACAAAAATTACATTGCCAGTACGTCCGGGACGAAACTTAGCTGTTATCATTGAAGTGGCAGCAATGAACTTCCGCTTAAAGCGTATGGGTATTAACGCAGCAGAACAATTTTCCGCACGTCTAACAGATGTAATTGAAGAAGGAGATCGTGAAGATTTATAAGAAAGGGTGTTAACTTGTGGAAGCAACTATTCAGCCGTTAGATCGCGTTTTCCTTGAAATTGGCCCTCTAACGGTCTACTGGTACGGCGTAATTATCGGTGCAGGTGTTCTATTAGGTCTTTATATTGCGACAAGAGAAAGCGTAAGAAGAGGCTTATCAAAAGATACATTTGTTGATCTTATCTTATTTGCTGTGCCAATAGCTATTATTTGTGCACGAATTTATTATGTATCCTTTGAATGGGGATACTATTCAAAGCATTTAAATGAAATACCTCAGATTTGGCAAGGTGGGATTGCCATTCATGGTGGCTTAATCGGAGGCGTATTAACTGCCATTGTATATTCGAAAGTAAAGAAGATTTCATTTTGGAAGTTGGCTGATATTGCTGCGCCTAGTTTAATCCTTGGCCAAGCCATTGGGCGCTGGGGCAACTTTATGAATCAAGAGGCACACGGGGGGCCGGTTACCCGTGCTTTTTTAGAAGGGTTGCACCTTCCCAATTTTATTATTAACCAAATGTATATTAACGGTACATATTATCATCCTACGTTTTTATACGAATCATTATGGGATTTTGCCGGATTTATCCTGTTGATGGTACTTCGCCGCACCAGTCTGCGAAAAGGAGAAATTTTCTTATCTTATTTAATCTGGTACTCAGTTGGACGCTTCTTTGTAGAAGGGCTTCGCACGGATAGTTTAATGCTGACGCATACACTCAGAATCGCTCAAGTTGTTTCACTTGTACTGATTGTAATAGCCATTATTTTAATTATTGTCCGCCGCGTGACGGGAATGAGTAAACAGAAATACTTAGAGAATGAAGAAGCACAATCTAAGGCGTAAATGAAGAAAAGCTACAAGATTTACACAAACTTGATTTGACGCAAGGGAAGGAAATGAATAATGACGATTAATACGGTTTTGTTTGATTTAGACGGTACGTTAATTGATACAAATGAATTAATTATTGCTTCGTTTACTCATACGCTTAATCACTATTATCCTGAACAATATACTCGTGAAGATATTTTACAGTTTATGGGGCCTCCTTTATACGACACGTTTGTAGAAATGGATAAAACGAAAGTAAACGAAATGATTGAGATGTATCGCACGCATAATTTAGCTAATCATGATTTGCTTGTTAAAGAATTTGAAGGCGTACTTGAAACAGTTAAATGGCTGCACGAGCAGAATTATAAATTAGGTATTGTCACAACAAAGCAAAGAAATACGGTCATGATGGGGCTTAAGTTAACAAAGTTAGACCAGTTCTTTGATACGATTGTCGCAATTGAAGACGTAACAAATGCAAAGCCGCATCCTGAGCCAGTAGAAAAAGCACTGAAGCTGCTTGATGCTAAACCTGAAGAAGCACTGATGGTGGGAGATAACCATCACGACATCGTTTCTGGCCAAAGAGCTTATACGAAAACAGCTGGAGTTGCATGGAGTGCAAAAGGAAGAGAACATATCGCTTCTTATAATCCTGATATTATTTTAGAAAATATGACGGATTTAATTGATATATTAAAAGGAGAACGTCAGTGAGAAAAACGACGCGCTATCCGGTTAAAGGAGCTAATTCCCTTTGGCATGTCTATAAGACCGTGCCTTTTTGGAAAGTAGTGCGCAACTTCCTAATCATTCAATGCGCTCGCTATACGCCTTTTCTTTCGATGAAAAACTGGCTGTATAAAACGTGCTTAGGGATGAAAGTAGGGCCTCAAACATCCTTTGCCCTTATGGTAATGCTCGATATTATGTTTCCTGAAAAAATACAAGTAGGACGCAATACGGTCATTGGATATAATACGACTATTCTCGCTCATGAATATCTGATAACGGAATATCGTCTTGGAGATGTCATCATTGGGGATGAAGTAATGATTGGAGCAAATAGCACCATCCTTCCAGGTGTAACAATCGGCAATGAAGCGGTTGTAGCGGCTGGAACGGTGGTTCATAAAGATGTAGCACCCGGTTTCTTTGTTGGAGGTAACCCTATGCGTGTCATCTATACAAAAGAAGAAATGGAAAAGCGCAGGGAAGCAGAACCTAAAGCCACAACTTAGCAAGAACTAAGCTGTGGTTTTTTTTGTAAATTTGAACAGCTGGCGGTTGACGGCTGACTTTATCGGGTGTAAACTATCAATAACTTTAATTTATTATTTCGCTAATACATTAGTGTGATAAAGTAAAAACAACCTATCAATGGTTCCTTAATAGATAAAATCAAGCTTAAAGGACGTGTCGGAATGTCAAAGTTATTTATGTTTGAAAAACCCCTTGGAATGAGAGATACCCTGCCAGCTCTTTTTGAAAGAAAAAAACAAGTTCGCAATCAGCTGGCAGATGAAATCAGCAGCTGGGGCTATCAATATATGGCAACGCCTACTGTGGAATATTACGAGACGGTAGGAAGCGCATCAGCTATTTTAGATCAACAATTGTTTAAACTTTTAGATAAAGAAGGGCATACGCTTGTGCTGCGACCGGATGTAACAACGCCATTTGCACGTGTGGCCGCTTCAAAACTTTTAAATAATTCTCCTTTGCGCTTAGCTTATGAAGCAAATGTATTCCGAGCTCAGCAGCGTGAGGGCGGCCGCCCGGCGGAGTTTGAACAAATAGGCGTTGAGCTAATTGGAGACGCTACGATGAGCAGCGATGCTGAAGTCATTGCTCTCATGATCGGCGCATTAAAAAGAGCGGGACTTAAATCATTTAAAGTCGCAATTGGCCACATCGGGTTTGTTAATTCGCTTTTTTTAGAAATTGTCGGAAATGAAGAACGTGCTAACGTGCTTCGCCGCTTTTTATATGAAAAAAATTACGTGGGCTATCGTAATCATGTAAAAGATTTGAATCTATCTTCTATTGATAAACAGCGTCTCCTTCAGCTGCTTAACCTGCGCGGAGATGAAAAGAAGATTGAAGAAGCAGTCGAACTAGTTGAAAACGAAGCTGGTAAAAAAGCAGCCAGTGATTTGAAAAAGTTATGGAATATGCTTGATGCGTACGGTGTAACGGATGAAATTAAAATTGATTTTAACTTAGTCAGTCATATGAGCTATTACACAGGTATTTTATTTGAAGTTTTTGCTGAAAACGTTGGTTTCCATATCGGTAATGGAGGACGTTATGACCAGCTTCTTGAAAAATTTGCGTCTAAAACACCAGCTACAGGATTTGGAATTCAGCTCGACCGCTTAATTGAAGCGCTGGGCGAAGAAGTATATGAGCCTTCAGCAGTATACGGCATATTATATAGCCAGGAGCGTTTAGATGAGGCATTAGCTTTAGCTGCTGAACAGCGCAAGCAAGGATATCGAGTAGTGACTCAGGAAATTGCAGGCGTTGATGATGTTGATGTATTTACTGCACAGTTTGAAGAAGTCACGTTTCTAATTGGAAAACGAGGCAAGGGGGGACAATAATGAGTGAACTATTAACAATTGCAATGCCAAAAGGACGTATTTTTGAAGAAGCAGCTGAACTTTTGCGTCAAGCAGACTTTCAATTGCCGCCAGAATTTGACGATTCGCGCAAGCTGATTGTAGACATTCCTGAAGAGAACATGCGCTTTATTTTAGCAAAACCAATGGACGTCACTACTTATGTAGAATACGGAGTAGCGGATCTTGGTATTGCAGGTAAAGACGTAATGTTAGAAGAAGAACGAGATGTCTATGAGCTGTTGGATTTAAATATTAGTAAATGTCATTTGGCCGTTGCCGGTTTGCCTAATGCTAAAAAATCAGAAATTGCTCAAAAAGTGGCAACCAAATATCCAAATGTAGCATCGACTTATTTCAGGGAGCAAGGAGAACAAGTAGAAATTATTAAATTGAATGGTTCGATTGAATTAGCGCCTTTAATCGGCCTGGCTGATCGGATCGTTGATATTGTATCAACGGGACAAACACTAAAAGAGAACGGACTCGTTGAATTGGAGCACATTGAAGATATTACATCGCGTTTGATTGTGAATCCTGTGAGCTATCGTTTAAAAGACGAACGAATTGATGATTTAGTGAATCGTTTAGCCCAAGTGGTTCAACCTGTATAAAAGAGGTGACATACATTGAAAATTACACGTGTAACAGAACAAGTGAGCTTAAAGCGTACGATTGATCAAGGGACGAGTGCTCAAAGAGAAATTGTCGTAAATATTTTAAAGCAGGTGCAAGAGCAAAAAGACAAAGCTTTAAAAAGATATACAGCCCAATTTGACGGCGTTGAGCTTTCTTCTTTGCTTGTGACAGAACAAGAAAAGAAGCGTGCTTATGAGCTGGTTGATGCAGATATGCTGTCAATCATTCGCGAAGCTGCTGACAACATTCGTGATTACCACGAAAGAATGGTCGAGCAGTCTTGGATGACAACAAAAGAAGACGGCACCATTTTAGGTCAGAAAGTAACGCCTTTAGATGCAGTAGGTGTTTATGTACCGGGAGGCCTTGCGGCTTATCCTTCTTCCGTTTTAATGAATGTTATTCCTGCTCAAGTGGCAGGGGTAAAACGTATTGTGATGGTTTCACCTCCAGGAAAAGACGGCGCGCTGCCTGCTGGAGTAGTTGTAGCAGCGAATGAGCTTGGGGTTGAAGAGATTTATAAAGTAGGGGGAGCTCAAGCGGTAGGAGCACTTGCCTATGGAACAGAAACAATTAAACCTGTTGATAAAATTGTAGGGCCTGGTAATATCTTTGTTGCATTAGCGAAAAGAGAAGTATATGGATTAGTAGACATTGACTCAATTGCTGGACCTAGTGAAATTGTCGTACTAGCAGACGAAACGGCTAAGCCCAACGAAGTGGCAGCTGATTTATTGTCTCAAGCAGAACATGACAACTTAGCTTCAAGCATTTTAGTAACACCTTCTATGAAATTAGCCGAAGCTGTTAAAGAAGAAGTGGAAAGACAAGTGGAATCTTTACCTCGTAAAGAAATCGCCAAACCTTCTATTGATAACCATGGTGCTATTTATGTGACCGGGTCATTAGAAGAAGCGGTTGAAGCTGTTAATCAATTAGCCCCTGAGCATTTAGAAATTATGACTGAAAGTCCGCTTGAACTTTTAGGTTCCATTCGTCATGCCGGTGCTATTTTTCTAGGAAGATACAGCTCAGAACCTGTTGGGGATTATTTCGCGGGACCAAACCACGTTCTTCCAACAAATGGGACAGCAAAATTCTCAAGTCCTTTATCAGTTGATTCATTTGTGAAGAAGTCTAGTATCATTTCATACAGCCAACAAGCCCTGCAGAAAAATGTCTCGAAAATTGCAGCGTTTGCTCGTTTAGAAGGGCTAGAAGCTCATGCAAGGGCGGTTGAAGAACGCTTTAAAAAATAATGTGGAGATTAAAAGAAAAGAGTAGAAATGTTCTTTTCTTTACTTATTACATGCACAGTTGAAAGGAGTTTCACAATGAGAGAGTCAAGTATTAAACGTACAACAAACGAAACGGATATTGCATTAGCGATTGGAATCGATGGAGAAGGAAAAGCGAACATTGATACAGGCGTTCCTTTTTTAAATCATATGCTGGATTTATTTACAAAACACGGACAGTTTAACCTTGATGTAAAAGCAGATGGAGACACGGAGATTGATGATCACCATACAACGGAAGATATCGGTATTTGCCTTGGTCAAACATTCAAAGAAGCGCTCGGTGATAAAAAAGGAATTAAACGCTATGGAAATGCTTTTGTACCAATGGATGACGCGTTGGCTCAAGTTGTAGTAGATTTAAGCAATCGTCCTCATTTTGAATTTAAAGGTGACATTCCCGCGTCCCGCGTCGGTACATTTGATACAGAGCTTGTATATGAATTTTTATGGAAATTTGCATTAGAATCTCGCATGAATGTACATGTAATCGTACACTACGGTAAAAATACACACCACATTATTGAAGCGGTATTTAAGGCATTAGCGCGTGCTTTGGACGAAGCGACAACGATTGATCCGCGTGTCAAAGGTGTGCCTTCGACGAAAGGGATGTTGTAAATGATTGGCATTATTGACTATGGGATGGGGAACTTATATAGCGTAAGTAAAGCTCTTGAACGATTAAACTATGACTATATTATCTCCGCAGATCCTGCAGAACTAAGAAAGGCAAAAGGGCTGATTCTTCCTGGAGTTGGAGCATTCAAAGATGCGATGGAACAGCTGAATCAAACAAAGCTGACGGAATTTATTAAAGAAGAAGTAGAAAAAGGAATGCCTTTGCTTGGAATTTGTTTAGGTATGCAGCTTTTATTTGAAGAAAGCGATGAGAACGGTGTAACAAAAGGGCTGGAACTGTTAAAAGGGAGAGTCGAGCGTATTCCCGGCATTACTGCCGAAGGACAGACATATAAAGTTCCGCATATGGGCTGGAACTCTTTAGATTTTCATCAGCAGTCTGCTCTGCTTGATGGAATCAGTGAAGGTCACGTGTACTTTGTTCACTCTTATTACGTAAAAACAAATGACCAAGACGTGCTTTTAGCAACAAGTCCTTATGATGTTGAAGTTCCAGCAGTTGTTGGAAAAGAACACGTATTTGGCGCTCAATTCCACCCTGAAAAAAGCAGTGCAATCGGAATGCAAATGCTGCAAAATTATGCAAACTTCGTAGAGAAAAGGAGCCCATCGTATGAGCAAATTTGAAATATATCCAGCCATTGATATGCGCGGAGGAAAGTGCGTCCGTTTGCTTCAAGGAGATTACACAAAAGAAACGGTGTACGGAGATTCTCCGGTAGATATGGCCACACAATTCGCAAGTGAAGGCGCTCAGTGGATTCACATGGTTGATTTAGACGGCGCAAAAGCGGCCAAGCGCGTAAATGATGAATTTGTGCTAGGCGTGAAAAAGAAATTAAATGTACGTGTGCAAATTGGAGGAGGCATTCGCTCAGAAGCTGACGTTGCTTACTATTTAGAAAGCGGAATTGACCGCGTTATTTTAGGAAGTGCAGCTATTTCTAATCCTGAATTTGTGAAAAAAATGTTGAAAAAATATGGTGCGCGTATTGCTATTGGTATTGATGCACGCGATGGCTATGTTGCGACGGAAGGCTGGGTGGAAACATCTACAATCAAAGCGACAGAACTAGGAAAAGAATTGGCTAATGCTGGTGCGGAAACATTTATTTTCACAGATATTTCTACAGATGGTATGCTGTCTGGTCCTAATGTGGAAGGAATTGTTGAAATGGCTAAGGCTACTGGAAAAGGTGTGATTGCATCAGGGGGAGTTAGTAAGCTTGCTGATCTAGATGCACTAAAGAAATATGAAGCTGACGGCGTTATTGGTGCGATTGTAGGGAAAGCACTTTATACAAATAAGTTTACAGTAGCTGAAGCACTTCAAGAGGTGAAAGCGTAATGATTACAAAACGAATCATTCCTTGTTTAGATGTAAAGGACGGCCGTGTGGTAAAAGGAGTTCAGTTTGTGGAACTTCGAGATGCAGGAGATCCTGTAGAGTTGGCGAAATTTTACGATGAAGAAGGCGCAGACGAATTAGTCTTTTTAGATATTTCTGCTTCTCATGAAGGACGCAAAACAATGGTACATGTTGTAGAAGAAGTAGCATCTCAGCTAGCCATTCCTTTTACGGTGGGCGGAGGAATTAATGCATTAGAAGATATGAAGAGAATGCTTCGTGCTGGTGCAGACAAAGTGTCATTAAATACAGCGGCCGTACTCAATCCAGCACTGATTACAGAAGGGTCCGACTTTTTTGGAGCTCAGTGTATTGTGGTAGCCATCGATGCTAAGTACGATGAAAGTTTACATTCATGGAGAGTCTATACACACGGAGGCCGCAATGCAACGGACTGGGAAGTAATCGACTGGGCAAGAGAAGCAGTGAAGCGCGGTGCGGGTGAGATCTTGTTAACGAGTATGGATAAAGACGGCGAAAAGTCAGGGTTTGATTTAGCATTAACCAAAGCAGTCAGCCAAGCGGTGAGCGTTCCTGTTATTGCTTCTGGCGGCGCAGGAAATGGTCAAGATTTTGTCGATGCGTTTGAAAAAGGAGAAGCTGACGCAGCTTTGGCGGCTTCGATCTTTCACTATAAAGAAACATCTGTAAAAGAAATTAAAAGCTATGCAAAACAACAAGGAGTGAGCATTCGATGACGATTGAAAACATTAAATTCAACAGTGATGGACTTGTACCAGCTATTGTACAAGATGCTGTGAGCAAAGAAGTTTTAACATTGGCTTATATGAACGAAGAATCACTTCAAAAATCAATTGATACACGTGAAACATGGTTTTACAGCCGTTCTCGACAAGAGTTGTGGCACAAGGGCGAAACTTCTGGGAACACGCAAAAAATTGTAAGCATGGCATATGACTGTGATGCTGATTCTCTTGTTGTAAAAGTGGAGCCTCAAGGTCCTGCTTGTCATACGGGGGCTTACAGCTGTTTTAATGAAACAATTCTTGGCGAAAATAAACAAAATGATAATCGGTTCGCTATTATTAATGAGCTAGAAGAAGTAATCGCTAAGCGTGAAGCTGAAATGCCAGAAGGAGCTTATACGACGTACTTATTCGATAAAGGCGTAGATAAAATCCTCAAAAAAGTAGGAGAAGAAGCTGGTGAAGTGATTATTGCAGCAAAAAATCGTGACCATGATGAGCTGAAGTGGGAAGTTGCAGATTTATTGTACCACGTACTTGTTTTACTTCGTGAGCAAAAGCTCCCTTTAGACGATGTCCTAGCAGTATTAAAAGAGCGTCACTCTAGCTAATAGCTACATAGTGAAAGGAGAGAAGGAGTTGTCTCATTTTAGATAAAAGAGGCAAAACCTTCTCTTATTTGTGTCAAGAAACGACTGCTTGCAGGCTCCTTTTTTGAATAGAGGTATTAAACTTCTTGGCAAATGTGATATACTACGAACGTCGAAATTATCAACTTATTTGGAGGGCTTAATGGAAAAACACTCAAAAGTAATTCAAAAAATGGCACAAGTAATTCCATTTTCGCAAACGGGTGACTTCTATTTCGAAAAAGCGCTGCAGGCGTTTGAAGAAGAGGAGTCAGATAAAGCGCTCAAGTATTTAACGCGTGCAAACAAAGAAAATGCCCGTAATCCACAGCTTCTTACAAACGTTGGGGTAGCTTTAACGGAGCGGGGAGATTATCAAGATGCCAACGAGCTTTTTCTCCATGTGATTCATCATATGGACGATACATTAGGAAGCTGTTACTACTATATAGCCAACAGCTATGCGCATCTTGGACTGTTTGAAGAATCAAAAAAATACGCGATGTATTACATTGAGCATTTTCCAAATGGTGACCTCTTTCGATCGGCTACAGATCTGTTAGATTTACTATCAATTGATGTGGATGAAGAAGATGAAGAGCCTAAAAATCAGCTAGGCGACATGCTGATTATAAAACAAGAACAAGCAAAAAGACTGCTTGAAGCAACGAATTTTGAAGAAGCAGTGGATTTATTAACTGAAATAATTGATGAGTATCCAGAATTCTGGTCTGCATATAATAATTTAGCGTTAGCTTATTTTTATTTAAATAAAATTGATGAGGCAATGGATTTGCTGAATGAAGTGTTGGAGAAAAACCCTGGAAATCTTCATGCGTTATGCAATCAGCTGATTTTCTATTATTATTGCCATAAGCATAAAGAAGTTGAGGAGCTTACAGACGGACTTAGCCGCGTTTATCCAATGTCATTTGAGCACCGCTATAAGCTTGGAGCAACATTTGCGTTGATTGGTCAATACAAACTATCATACAGATGGTTAAAAAAGCTTTATACACAAGGATTTCAAGGAGACAACTCATTTCATTATTGGCTCTCATATGCCTCTTACTATACTGGACGTGAAGCGTTCGCTAAAGAAATGTGGAAGCTGGCATTGGAAGACGTTCCTGATAAAGAAGGAGAGGAGCCTTGGCGCATCAGTCAAAAAGCTGCGAAGATTTTTCAATCGAAAGTGGATGTTACAGCGAAAAAGAA
This sequence comes from Priestia sp. 40, assembly GCF_049368575.1. NCBI lineage: Bacteria > Bacillati > Bacillota > Bacilli > Caryophanales > Bacillaceae > Priestia > Priestia sp. 40. The sequence continues at coordinate 1,708,318 of NZ_JBMPZA010000005.1, read as the reverse complement.
ATGTGCAACAAAAAATGTTCATGATCAGCTTTACAGCCTGTATATGGCGAAGAAGCTTCCTGAACAACAGCGTCTGCTTCTTTTAGAAGAAATCAAGTCGTCCATACATATGAGTACACTTTTAGATGAAGTATATACGTATGTATGGCAGGATAAACACCATGTAATTTTTGAGGTGGCAGATGTTATTGAACTGGAGATGGAATCGCAGACTGAAAGTGATATCCAGGATCTTTTAAGTTTTTGGTTCTATGTATATGTACAGGTATATAAACAATCCTATGATTTTCAGCATGTGAACGTAAATGCGTGGGCCGCAGCCGTCACATATATATGGGCGAAAGAACAAAACCAGTCTATTACTCAAGCCGATGCGGCAAAACAATATTCCATTTCCGCTGCAACAGTTAGAAAGTACAGTAAAATTGTGAATACGTTATTAAATTGAGCAAAAAAATAGACGGTAATAGGAAGAACATATTAGGATAGTGATAACGAAATAATTATCCATAAATTTGGAATCAACTACGAAGGAATTTCCTAAAAGGAGTGTAAAGCAATGACAGAAGAAAAAATTTATGATGTCATTATTATTGGGGCAGGTCCAGCAGGTATGACTGCTGCTGTATATACATCTCGTGCAGATCTATCAACACTAATGATTGAACGAGGAATTCCAGGCGGTCAAATGGCTAATACGGAAGATGTAGAAAACTATCCAGGTTATGATCATATCCTTGGTCCTGACCTTTCAAACAAAATGTTTGAGCATGCAAAAAAATTCGGTGCGGAATATGCGTACGGTGATATTAAAGAAATCATCGACGGAGAAAAATACAAGACAGTTCGTGCAGGCAGCAAAGAATATAAAACACGTTCAGTAATCGTTGCTACGGGTGCAGAATATAAAAAATTAGGCGCCCCAGGAGAAAAAGAACTAGGCGGCCGTGGGGTATCTTATTGTGCTGTATGTGACGGTGCATTCTTTAAAGGCAAAGAGCTAGTCGTTGTAGGCGGTGGAGACTCTGCGGTTGAAGAAGGCGTATATTTAACTCGCTTCGCAACAAAAGTAACAATTATTCACCGACGCGATGAGCTTCGCGCGCAGAAAATCCTACAGCAGCGTGCATTTGACAACGAAAAAGTCGATTTTATTTGGAATACAACGGTCAAAGAAGTAAATGAAAAAGACGGTAAAGTAGGCAGCGTAACGTTAGTAGACACAAAAACAGGTGAAGAGCGCGAGTTCGGTGCGGACGGCGTATTCATTTATGTTGGAATGGTTCCACTAACAAAACCATTCGAAAGCCTAAACATCACGAATAAAGAAGGATATATTGAAACGAACGAGCAAATGGAAACAAAAGTACCAGGTGTGTTCGCAGCGGGAGATGTTCGTGAAAAGGCTCTTCGTCAAATTGTAACAGCTACAGGCGATGGCAGCATTGCTGCTCAAGCGGCTCAGCACTATGTAGAAGAGTTAAAAGAAAAGTTAAAAGCTATTCAGCAATAAGGCTGAAATCAATCTTTTACAAAACGTAATTCGGTTTTAACTGTTCTGTAACACCTGTGAAACATTGATGGGGTACTATATAGATAGTAATTGACCCCCTTTTATAAAATATATGTATGTCGGGCATAGGACGTGTTCCTATGCCTCTTTTTTGTGACTGTAACAGATTGAATTTACGTATATAACAGCAAGTGTTTATTTTCAGAAAATTTAGTAATAGTTAGTTCATCTCCGTTGTGAGAGAAGTTTGTTTCGTAGTATAATAAAAGAAAATGTCAGTATACATATGATGAGGTGGAAAACATGCAAAGGGTCACAAATTGCGTATTAATGAAAGACGATAAAGTATTGTTGCTTCAAAAGCCACGAAGAAACTGGTGGGTGGCCCCGGGTGGGAAAATGGAGCAAGGAGAATCTGTAAAAGACTCGGTTGTAAGAGAATTTCGTGAAGAAACGGGAATTTATTTGAAAAATCCCACTGTAAAAGGTATCTTTACTTTTACGATGAAAGAAAACGATCAAATTTCATCTGAATGGATGATGTTTACTTTTTTTGCTACAGATTTTGATGGGACAAATGTGCTAGAATCAGAAGAAGGCAAACTCGGTTGGCATAATTTGAGTGAAGTAAGTGAATTGCCGATGGCACCGGGAGATCATCACATTATCGATTATGTAGCAAAAGGGTCGGGTGTTATTTATGGCAACTTTACGTATACAACGGATTTCGAGTTATTATCTTATCGAATTGATCCTTGTTAATGATAAATAGACATGTATGCATAGATTGAGGGGGATGGAAAATGAGTACTGGGTCTGTAAGCGATATTCAATTAGTAATTATTACTGGAATGTCAGGTGCAGGAAAAACAGTAGCAATTCAGAGTTTTGAAGATTTAGGGTTCTTTTGTGTAGATAATTTACCCCCTACATTGCTACCGAAATTTTTAGAACTCATGAAAGAGTCAGGGAATAAAATGAATAAAGTTGCTCTTGTTATGGATTTGCGAGGCAGAGAGTTTTTTGAAAGCCTATTTGAAGCATTGGATAACATGAGTGAAACAACGTGGGTCACGCCACAAATTTTATTTTTAGATGCAAAAGATTCTGTACTGGTGACGCGCTACAAAGAAACGAGACGTTCACATCCGCTAGCTCCTTCGGGTTTACCGTTAGAAGGAATTGGTATGGAACGGGAGCTGCTTGAGGAGTTAAAGGGAAGAGCTCAGCTTATTTATGAGACATCAGAGTTAAAGCCAAGAGAGCTTAGAGAAAAGATTTTAACTCAGTTTTCTTCGCACGCTTCACAGGTTTTTACTGTTAATGTGATGTCATTTGGTTTTAAATACGGGGTGCCTATTGACGCTGATTTAGTCTTTGACGTGCGCTTTTTGCCAAACCCTCACTACATTGACCATATGCGTCCTAAAACAGGGCTTGAAGAGGAGGTTTCTTCTTACGTATTAAAATGGACGGAAACTCAAAAGTTCATTGAAAAGGTAGTAGACTTGCTTTCATTTATGCTTCCACAGTACAAGCGAGAAGGTAAAAGCCAGCTGGTCATTGCTATAGGATGTACAGGCGGACAGCATCGCTCCGTCACATTAGCTGAATATTTAGGTCACCATTTCCAGAATGAATACAAAACTCATATTTCTCATCGTGACATTGAGAGGAGAAAGGAAAATCATAGATGAGCAGTGAACAGCTTCCAAAAGTTGTCGTCATTGGGGGAGGAACGGGTTTACCAGTGCTGTTAAGAGGGTTGAAAGAATACCCTCTTGATCTTACAGCTATCGTAACCGTAGCAGACGACGGGGGAAGTTCTGGCCGATTGCGCGATGAACTTGAAATCCCTGCTCCTGGTGATATTCGAAATGTGCTAGTTGCTTTATCTGATGTAGAGCCACTAGTTGAAGAGCTTTTTCAGCATCGATTTGATACAGGAAATGAGCTTACAGGCCATTCTCTTGGCAATTTGTTGCTTGCAGCTATGACGTCTATTACTGGCGATTTTGTGCATGCTATACGAGAAATGAGCAAAGTACTAAACGTCAGAGGGAAAGTACTTCCAGCAGCTAATCAAAGTGTCGTGCTGCATGCGGAGATGCAAGATGGATCCATCGTAACAGGTGAATCAAAAATTCCAGAAGTTAATAAAAAAATTAATAAAGTGTTTTTATCGCCTGCCGATGTGAAACCGCTTGTCGAGACAATAAAAGCTATTCGACGCGCTGATTTAATTGTATTGGGGCCCGGAAGTCTTTATACAAGTATTTTGCCGAATTTACTGGTGCAAGATATTTGTAACGAGCTTTGTTCGACAAAAGCAAAGAAAGTGTACGTATGCAATGTGATGACGCAGCCAGGTGAGACATTAGGTTTTAAGGCAAGTGATCATATTAAAGCGCTTTACAATCATATGCCGTGTGCATTTTTAGATGCGATTATCGTCAATAATGCACCTATTCCAGCACCTTTGAAAAAGAAATATCAAGTAGAGCAGGCTCAGCCTGTAGAATATGATCGTGAAGTATTGCTAAAGTTAGGGTTAGAAGTGATTGAAGATCAAATTATTCAATATGACGGCAGCGTAATTAGGCATGATACAAAAAAAGTAGCAAAGCTTGTGTATTCTATGCTGACATCGCTGCAAGGTAAAGCCAATACGGGTGTTTAACACTATTTCCGTATGTAGATTGGAGGTGAAGTTATGTCATTTGCATCAGAAACAAAAAAAGAGTTAACGAATTTAGAAGTCAAAGATTGCTGTGCAAAAGCAGAGCTTTCTGCATTAATTCGAATGAATGGTTCACTTTCTTTTTCGAATAAAAAATTCACGGTTGATGTTCAAACAGAAAATGCAGCGATTGCTCGGCGCATTTATGTCCTGCTTAAGAAAAATTATGATGTGTCAGTAGAACTGCTTGTGCGTAAGAAAATGCGCTTGAAGAAAAACAATGTATATATTGTTCGATTAGTAGAGAAAACGAGAATGCTTTTGGAAGACTTGAAAATTGTAGAAGAAGGATTCACCTTTACACATCGTATTTCACCAGAGCTAGTACAAAAGAAATGCTGTAAGCGATCCTACTTAAGAGGCGCATTTTTAGCCGGCGGTTCTATTAATAACCCAGAGACATCATCATACCATCTTGAAATCTTTTCATTGTATGAAGAGCACAACGAAGCTTTATGCAATTTAATGAACGAATTTCAATTAAATAGTAAAACATTAGAACGGAAAAAAGGCTATATTAACTATTTGAAAGAAGCTGAGAAAATTACGGAGTTTCTCAATATCATTGGAGCCCATAACGCTCTTTTACGGTTTGAGGATGTAAGAATCGTCCGAGATATGCGGAATTCCGTTAATCGCTTAGTTAATTGTGAAACAGCTAACTTAAATAAAACGATCGGAGCGGCTATTCGTCAAGTGGAAAACATTCGTTATATTGATGAAACAGCTGGATTAGATATCTTACCAGAAAAGCTAAGAGAAATTGCTCGTTTGCGTGTGGAATACCAAGACGTCACGTTAAAGGAGCTTGGTGAGATGGTATCTGGAGGTCAAATTAGCAAATCGGGCATTAACCATCGGTTGCGTAAAATTGACCAAATAGCAGACAAGCTTCGCGCCGGTCAGCCAGTCACATAAGGGGAATTGCAAGGGGGAGGATTTTATCATGGAAAAACAAGTAGAAGTAAAATTAAAAACGGGATTACAGGCTCGTGTTGCGGCACTATTTGTGCAAGAAGCAACTCGTTTTACATCTGATGTGTACTTGAAGAAAGATGAGAAAGTAGTCAACGCTAAAAGTATCATGGGGTTAATGAGCTTAGCGATTAATAATGGGTCTCTTATTACGCTCATTGTTGAAGGGGTAGATGAAAAAGAAGCAATGGATGCGTTAGTAGCTTACGTAGAGAACGATGCATAAAAAAGCCTTTCCCAAAGTGGGAAAGGCTTTTTTCTTATTTAGGGTCGTTTTCTAATACTTTGTCAATTAGACCGTATTCTAAAGCGCGTTCAGCAGTCATGAAATTATCACGATCTGTATCACGTTGTAGCACTTCTAACGGTTGACCTGTACGCTCAGCTAAAATTGAATTTAGTTTTTCACGTAAGAATAGAATACGTTTTGCCGCAATTTCGATTTCAGTAGCTTGTCCTTGAGCACCACCAAGAGGTTGATGAATCATTACTTCGCTGTTTGGAAGAGCAAAACGTTTGCCCTTTTCGCCAGCAGCCAGTAAGAAAGCACCCATTGATGCAGCCATACCGATACAAATTGTAGAAACTTTTGGCTTAATGAATTGCATCGTATCGTAGATAGCCATTCCAGCTGTAATAGAGCCACCTGGACTGTTGATATAAAGTGAGATGTCTTTTTCTGGGTCTTCAGCAGCTAAGAATAGAAGCTGAGAAACGATTGAGTTAGCTACATTATCGTCAATAGCACTACCTAAAATAATAATGCGGTCTTTTAATAAACGTGAATAAATGTCATAAGCACGTTCACCACGGTTTGTTTGTTCAATAACTGTAGGAATTAAGTTCATATTAAATTCCTCCTTAACAAGAATAATTTGTTATGTACCTATAATACACGTATGGTCAATAAAGGTCAAACAAAAGAACCTCTACTACACATATTCGCTTAAAAGACTATGTATTCCTCTTTGACATTATTAAAATTTTTCCCCCTTCTAAAAAAAATAAACGTAGTATTCTATTGAAAAGAGAAGTTTTCTCTCCTATAATGGAAGTTGTGACAAATATGCCCTCGTAGTGTAGTGGATAGCACAAGAGATTCCGGTTCTCTTAGGGTGGGTTCGAATCCTGTCGAGGGCGTCTTAAAACGTTGCGGATTACGCAGCGTTTTTTATTTTGAGTAAAAAGGCTCATATTCTCAAAAAACAATATTTATTTTTCTTCTGTAATCCTTTATACGCGTAAGGAAGCAAGAAATTAATTCCATTGTACCGGTTGCGGAATTTGTCAGAATACTATAAAACAGTATATAAGGAAAAGAAACACGGAGGAGGAATAAATATGAAATATATAAACAAACTTTTCATTGTCAGTGCATCGGTAGCACTATTGCTGTCTGCATGCGGGACGAACGAAGATTCTGCTCAGCCGAAGTCTAATGATCAAGCAGAAAATGTTCAGCAGGATACAGCTTCTAAATCTGATCAAACATCAGGCGCTGCAAAAGAAAATTCGAAAAAAGATGCGGATTCTTCTGAGGTCTCAGCCAAACCTTCAGGAAGTCAATCATCAACTAGCGAAACAGCGGAAGATGGACAGTCAACGTCTTCTTCAGAAACAAAACTAACAAAAAGCCCAGAACAAGATTATTCTATTCAAGTAATGGACGGTTATCAACTAACGGGTGAAGAACCAGGAAAAGATGCGTTAGTATTAACTTCAGATGATTCTCAATTTATGCGTATTGAAATGCTTTCATCAGAAGCATCGCTGGACGACGCTGCTCAATCTGTTAAACAAACGGCAGCAGCAGTTAATAAAAATGCAGCAGAGAAAAAGAATCTTGAAGAGAATGGAATCTTCAAAGATTCTGTTTGGTATGAAGCCACATCTGGCGATCATACGGTAAATGCCGTGTTAGTTAAAGGAAAGAAACCAATGAAGCTAACCATTTTTACGAAAAATGATGAAGAAAACTTGGACAAGTTTATGCAAATGGCACAAACTATTCAATAAGCAATTCTTCTATATATTATACAAATGCAGAAAATTCGACATGACGAAGAAAACGTCATGTCGGATTATTACTCGGATCATGTGGTCGGTGCGAATTATAATGAAAAGTTATAAAGGTGTATAGCTCTATTACTTATTTGATGGTTAGTAATTAAAAGTAGGATGAACCGCTTCGTTAACAAAGGTTGACGGAGATTTTTTGATGAAAAAATTACATATAAAAAATAGTTACATGCTCTTTGAAAGCGTTTTTATAGTAAAATAGATGAAGGGGAGGGGAGAAATAATGGAGATTGGATTATTTCAGCAGCAGTCGTTAAAGCTGACGATGTCAAAAGAATTATCACAAGCTATTTCTCTTTTACAATATTCATCGATGGATATTGTAGCGTTTTTACATGAGCAGGCGCTTCAAAATCCGCTTATAGATTTTTCAGAGCTGCCCGTCTATACATCTCACAATCAAAAAAATCATGCAACTTCTGATTCAACAGATTATATGAGCAGTATACCAGCTCCTAAAGAAACGCTGTACGAACATTTAATGAATCAATCCGCATTATTAAAATTAGATGAATGTGAGCAGGCAGCCGTTGAGTTTGTTATTCATAGTCTGGATGATGCTGGCTATTTGCACGATGAGTTAATCATACTTGCTAACCAGCTGGGCCAAGATCAAGAGCAGGTTGAAAAGGCTCTCCAGCTTGTGCAGCAGATGGACCCGGCAGGAGTAGGGGCAAGAAGTTTACAAGAGTGCTTAATGCTTCAATTAAAAAGGAATAATCAATGGACAGAAAAAATAGAGCAAATTTTGACACATCACTTTGAGGAATTTGCGTATAAAAAATGGATGAAAATCTCAAAGTTATGTCAAATCTCACTTGAAGCTCTTCAACACTTACATGAACAGATTAAGAAATTAAATCCTCGTCCTGGATCGTTTTATATGAAGTCCAATGAACGATTCATTGTACCGGATTTTATTGTAAAAATTGAAGATGGAAATGTCGTTGCTTATGCAAATGAGGATTTGGAACCTCGACTTTCAGTGAATGAACAGTACAAACTTCAGCTGAAAAATAGGCAAAACCAAGAAATGTTTTCTTATTTACAAGAGAAATATCGTGAATTTCAATGGATTATGAAAAGCTTACACACACGCAAAGATACATTAAACGCATTAATGAATACCTTACTCGTTGAACAAGAAGCATTTTTTAAAAAGGGTCCTTCGTATTTGAAGCCCTTAACAATGAAGGAAGTAGCGGAGCAAACATCTGTGCATGAATCAACGATTAGCCGTGCTACTCGGCACAAATATATTCAAACGCCTTTTGGCACCTTTTCAATGAAATCTTTTTTCTCAACTAGCATTCAACTGGGCAACAACGAAGCGACTTCTACAACTCACGTAAAAGAACTGCTTAAAAAGCTAGTATCGGAAGAAAACAAACAGCGTCCGCTTTCAGATCAGCAGTTGGCTAACGTCTTGCAAAGCAATTATAACGTTACTATTTCAAGAAGAACGGTAGCCAAATATCGAGACCAATTAAACGTTCTACCATCTAGTCAACGAAAACTTTTTGTCACACAGTAAAGGAGTGAGAATGTGGAAGTCGTACTGTATATCAAAAATGGCTGTCATTTATGCGATGATGCAAAGAAGCTGCTTGCAGAGCTGCAGTCTGAGTTTCCCTTTCAGCTTATTGAACGAGATATTTACAAAAACGATGAGTGGCTGGAAAAGTATCACCTTGCGATTCCTGTAGTAGAAATGGATGGAGAAGAAGTGGAATATGGAAAAATAACAGGTATTCCATTAAGAAAACGCTTACTTTTAAAAATAGGCAACACATGAGTTGAATAAAGGATTCACTCCTGTTAGAATAGAATTTGTAGCAGGGTGAATTTTTTTGCGCAAGGTGGGACATAATATGTCTATACGGGACAAAATATGTCCAGCAAGTTTATGCCTTAAGGGGATTTTAACATGCGTTCTTTAATAGAAGTACAACGAAAATTATTACCTGAACTTCTCTCAGTTATGCAAAAGCGCTATCAAATCTTGCAATACATACGTTTAATGCAGCCGATTGGCCGCAGAAACTTAGCTGTAAGCCTTGGGCTAACAGAGCGTGTGTTACGAAGCGAAGTAACATTCTTAAAAGAACAAGATTTGATTGACATTTACCCTAGTGGGATGACGCTTACAAACGAGGGAGAACTACTTCTAGCTGAATTAGAAGAAGTAATGAAGGAAGTTTCAGGACTTCGATTATTGGAAACAACATTAAAAGAGGCGTTTTCTTTATCAGAAGTTGTTGTTGTATCTGGAGATAGTGATCAGTCTCCTTGGGTCAAAAATGAAATGGGTCGAGCATCTGTTTCGTGTATCAAGGAGCGCCTTGTTGGTGAAAAAAATACCGTTGCTGTTACAGGTGGTACAACGCTTGCCGCCGTTGCGGAAATGATGACACCTGATTCAAAACACCCTGATGTACTTTTTGTACCTGCTCGCGGAGGGCTAGGTGAAAATGTACAAAACCAAGCAAACACGATTTGTGCTAAGATGGCTGAAAAGTCCATGAGTCACTATCGCTTGCTTCATGTTCCAGATCAGCTTAGTGATGAAGCATACCGATCCATTATCGGTGAGCCATCTATTAAAGACATGCTTCATTTAATCAAGTCCGCTGGTATGGTTGTTCACGGAATAGGAGACGCTATGACAATGGCAGAACGCCGTAAAACACCACAAGCTGACTTAGAAAAAGTGAAAAATGGACATGCTGTAGGTGAGGCATTTGGATACTATTTTAATCATCAAGGCGAAGTTGTTCATAAAGTTAAAACAGTTGGCATACAACTCGATGATTTAAAGAACAATAAATGTGTTATTGCTGTTGCAGGAGGTTCATCAAAAGCAAAGGCAATTAAAGCGTTTATGCAACAAGCGCATGATTCGATTCTCATTACAGATGAAGGCGCCGCAAAAGAGTTAGTAAGGGATTTTAATTAATCCCTCATATAAAAAATACTTTTTACATTCAAGGAGGAAATACCCATGGCAGTAAAAATTGGTATTAACGGATTTGGTCGTATCGGCCGTAATGTATTCCGCGCAGCTTTAAAAAATGATAACGTTGAAGTAGTAGCAATCAACGACTTAACAGATGCTAACATGCTTGCTCACCTTTTAAAATATGATTCTGTACACGGAAAATTAGATGCAGAAGTAGTAGTAGATGGTAGCAACTTAGTAGTAAACGGTAAAACAATCGAAATCTCTGCTGAACGTGACCCAGCTCAATTATCTTGGGGCAAACAAGGCGTAGAAATCGTTGTTGAATCTACTGGATTCTTCACAAAACGCGCTGACGCTGCAAAACACTTAGAAGCAGGAGCTAAAAAAGTAATTATCTCTGCTCCAGCATCTGATGAAGATATCACAATCGTAATGGGTGTTAACGAAGACAAATATGATGCAGCTAACCACAACGTAATTTCAAATGCTTCTTGTACAACTAACTGCTTAGCGCCATTTGCTAAAGTGTTAAACGACAAGTTCGGTCTTAAACGCGGAATGATGACAACAGTTCACTCTTACACAAACGACCAACAAATCTTAGACTTACCACACAAAGATTACCGTCGTGCTCGTGCAGCTGCTGAAAACATCATCCCAACTTCAACTGGTGCTGCTAAAGCTGTATCTCTAGTATTACCTGAATTAAAAGGTAAATTAAACGGTGGAGCTATGCGTGTTCCAACTCCAAACGTTTCTTTAGTAGACTTAGTTGCTGAACTTGACAAAGAAGTAACTGTTGAAGATGTAAACAACGCTCTTAAAGAAGCTGCTGAAGGCGATCTTAAAGGCATCCTTGGTTACAGCGAAGAGCCACTAGTATCTGGTGACTACAATGGTAACATCAACTCTTCTACAATCGATGCATTATCTACAATGGTAATGGAAGGTAACATGGTTAAAGTTATCTCTTGGTACGATAACGAGAGCGGATATTCTAACCGTGTAGTAGACCTTGCTCAATACATCGCTGCTAAAGGACTATAAGAATAACTTAAAATTCGCTTCTATTTGATTCAATAAGACAGAAATCGACTAGACTTTCCTTTTTTATTGGATATCTGAAAATAGAACGACTATAATAAGACTTGCTAAGGAAGAGAGGGGCATACCCCCTCTTCCTTGATTTATGTATTGGCTTCTACATGAAAAAGCGTCATAAACAGCTAACTGGAGTTTCACTTTATATAGAAAGGCGCCAATATATAAAATGAAATGTACGGTGGTTTGTGGATTGATGATTACATAGAAGCCTACTTGCTTAGTACCATAAATACTTAAGGAGGCCTTTTAACGATGAACAAAAAAACGTTGAAAGACATCGATGTAAAAGGAAAGCGAGTATTTTGTCGCGTAGACTTTAACGTACCAATGAAAGACGGAAAAGTAACAGACGAAACTCGTATTCGTGCAGCTGTTCCTACTATTCAATATTTAGTAGAACAAGGTGCAAAAGTAATTTTAGCTAGCCATCTTGGACGTCCAAAAGGCGAAGTTGTTGAAGAATTACGTCTAAATGCTGTTGCAGAACGTTTACAAGCTCTTCTTGGTAAAGACGTTGCAAAAGCTGACGAAGCTTTTGGTGAAGAAGTAAAGAAAACAATCGACGGCATGAGCGAAGGCGATGTTTTAGTACTTGAAAACGTACGTTTTTACCCAGGCGAAGAGAAAAACGACCCTGAATTAGCAAAAGCGTTTGCTGAATTAGCAGATGTATACGTAAATGATGCATTCGGTGCAGCTCACCGTGCGCATGCTTCAACAGAAGGAATCGCTCAACACATTCCAGCAGTAGCAGGTTTCTTAATGGAAAAAGAGCTTGATGTGCTTTCAAAAGCATTATCAAACCCAGAACGTCCATTTACTGCAATCGTTGGTGGAGCAAAAGTTAAAGACAAAATCGGTGTAATTGACCACTTACTTGATAAAGTAGATAACTTAATCATCGGTGGAGGACTTTCTTACACATTTATTAAGGCACTAGGTCATGAAGTAGGTAAATCACTTCTTGAAGAAGACAAGATTGAACTTGCAAAATCTTTCATGGAAAAAGCTAAGAAAAACGGAGTAAACTTCTACATGCCAGTGGACGTGGTAGTAGCAGATGACTTCTCAAATGATGCTAATACTCAAGTTGTATCAATTGAAAACATTCCAAGCGATTGGGAAGGCTTAGACGCAGGACCGAAAACGCGTGAAATCTATGCTGACGTAATCAAAAACTCTAAGTTAGTTATTTGGAATGGACCAATGGGTGTATTTGAATTAGATGCATTTGCTAACGGAACAAAAGCAGTAGCTGAAGCTTTAGCAGAAGCAACTGACACATATTCAGTAATCGGCGGAGGAGACTCTGCAGCAGCTGTTGAAAAATTCAACCTAGCTGATAAAATGAGCCATATTTCTACAGGTGGCGGTGCGTCACTAGAGTTTATGGAAGGTAAAGAACTTCCAGGCGTAGTTGCACTAAACGATAAGTAAGTTTATGTTTCAGTAAGACGGAGGACCGACCTGACGACTGATAATATAAATAATTATCAAGCAGCGAAGAAGGATGACCAAAAGATAAAAGGGACCGAATCACTTTTAACAGCACCCTCTTGGACATCTAACGCGTGAAGGGAAAACCCACAATAAACAAAGGACGGTGTTATACATGCGTAAACCAATTATTGCAGGAAACTGGAAAATGAACAAAGTACTTTCTGAAGCAACTAGCTTTGTTGAAGAAGTAAAGGGAGCAGTACCATCTCCTGAAAGCGTAGATTCAGTAGTATGTGCACCTGCACTATTTTTAGATCGTTTAGTAGAAGCGACTAAAGGCACAGACTTAAAAATTGGTGCACAAAACATGCACTTTGAAGAAAACGGTGCGTTCACTGGAGAAGTGAGCCCTGTTGCTTTAGCAGATTTAGGCGTGAACTATGTTATTTTAGGACACTCTGAGCGTCGTGAAATGTTTGCTGAAACGGACGAAACAGTAAACCAAAAAACAATTGCTGCATTCAAACACGGTTTAACACCAATTGTTTGCTGCGGTGAAACAAACGAAGAATACGAACAAGACCAAACAAAAACAGTTGTAGCTAATCAAGTACAAAAAGCATTAGCGGGTCTAACTGATGAGCAAGTAAAACAAACGGTTATCGCATATGAGCCAATTTGGGCAATCGGTACAGGTAAATCTTCAACTGCTGAAGGTGCAAACGAAGTTTGTGCATACATCCGTAGCGTTGTTGCAGAACAATTCTCTCAAGATGTTGCAGATGCTGTACGTATTCAATACGGCGGTAGCGTAAAACCTGCTAATATTAAAGAATATATGTCTCAATCAGACATTGACGGAGCTTTAGTAGGTGGAGCAAGCTTAGAAGCAGATTCTTTCTTACAGCTTTTGGAGGCTGGTAAGTAATGAGTAAAAAGCCAGTAGCATTAATCATCTTAGATGGTTTTGCATTACGCGATGAAGATAAAGGTAATGCGGTAACACATGCAAAAAAACCAAACTTCGACCGTTTCTGGAACGAGTATCCTCATGCTACACTTCAGGCATCTGGAGAAGCTGTAGGCTTACCAGAAGGCCAAATGGGTAACTCTGAAGTAGGTCACTTAAACATCGGCGCAGGCCGAATTGTGTACCAAAGCTTAACTCGTGTAAACGTAGCAATTCGTGAAGGCGAGTTTGAACAAAACGAAACGCTTCTAGCAGCTGTAAAGCACGCAAAAGAAAAGGGTACAAACCTCCATCTTTTCGGACTTTTATCTGATGGCGGTGTACACAGTCACATCGAACATCTATATGCATTATTGCGTCTAGCTAAGAGTGAAGGCTTAGAAAAAGTCTACATTCATGGCTTCTTAGATGGTCGTGACGTAGCACCTCAATCTGCTGAAACGTATTTAAAAGAACTTAATGAAAAAATTGAAGAGTACGGCGTTGGTGAAATTGCAACACTTTCAGGACGTTACTACTCAATGGACCGCGACAAACGCTGGGAGCGCGTAGAGAAATCATACCGCGCAATGGTTTACGGCGAAGGTCCATCATATACAAGCGCTGAAGAGTGCGTAAAAGATTCATATGAAAATGGAATCTATGACGAATTCGTTTTACCTTCTGTTATTACAAAAGAAGACGGATCGCCAGTTGCGACAATTCAAGACGAAGATGCAGTTATTTTCTACAACTTCCGTCCGGATCGCGCAATTCAAATTTCAAACACGTTCGCAAACGAAGATTTCCGCTCATTTGATCGCGGTGAAAAACATCCGAAAAACTTACATTTTGTATGTTTAACTCACTTTAGCGAAACAGTTGACGGATATGTAGCCTTTAAGCCAATTAACTTAGATAACACGCTTGGTGAAGTATTATCTCAAAATAACTTAAAGCAGCTTCGTATTGCTGAGACAGAAAAATATCCTCACGTAACGTTCTTTATGAGCGGTGGACGTGAAGCAGAGTTTCCTGGTGAAACACGTATCTTAATCGATTCACCAAAAGTAGCAACATATGACTTGAAACCTGAGATGAGTGCTTATGAAGTGACGGACGCGTTGCTTGCAGAAATCGAAGGCGACAAGCAGGACGCTATTTTATTAAACTTTGCAAATCCTGATATGGTAGGCCATTCAGGTATGTTAGAACCAACGGTAAAAGCGATTGAAACAGTAGATGAGTGCTTAGGCAAAATTGTAGATGCAATTTTAGCTAAAGGCGGTACAGCAATCATCACAGCAGACCATGGTAATGCTGATGAAGTGATTACGCTTGAAGGTAATCCAATGACGGCTCATACAACGAATCCTGTTCCAGTAATCGTAACCAAACAAGGCTTAGAGCTTCGTGAAGACGGTATCCTAGGAGATCTAGCTCCTACGATGCTTACTCTTCTAGATGTAGCACAGCCAAAAGAAATGACAGGTAAAACATTAATTAAATAATTAATTATAAAGGAGAGTTTTAAAATGCCAGCAATTCTTGACATTTATGCACGCGAAGTATTAGATTCTCGCGGTAACCCAACAGTTGAAGTGGAAGTATATACTGAATCAGGCGCTTTCGGACGCGCTTTAGTACCAAGTGGTGCTTCTACTGGTGAATATGAAGCAGTAGAATTACGCGATGGTGACAAATCTCGCTACCTAGGTAAAGGTGTATTAAAAGCAGTAGAAAACGTAAACGAAATTATCGCTCCTGAATTAGTAGGTATGGATGTAACTGATCAAATCGGTATCGACCGCCTTATGATCGAGTTAGACGGTACTGAAAACAAAGGTAAATTAGGTGCCAACGCTATTCTTGGTGTATCTATGGCAGTAGCTCACGCAGCAGCTGACTTCGTAGGTCTTCCATTATACCGTTACCTTGGCGGATTCAACGCTAAGCAATTACCAACTCCAATGATGAACATCATCAACGGTGGTTCTCATGCTGATAACAACGTTGACTTCCAAGAATTCATGATCTTACCTGTAGGAGCTCCTACATTCAAAGAAGCAATCCGTATGGGTGCTGAAGTATTCCACGCGTTAAAATCTGTTTTAGCTTCTAAAGGCTTAAACACAGCTGTAGGTGACGAAGGTGGTTTCGCTCCTAACTTAGGTTCTAACCGTGAAGCATTAGAAGTAATCGTAGAAGCAATCACAAAAGCTGGTTATGAAGCTGGTAAAGACATCCAATTAGGTATGGACGTAGCTTCTTCTGAGTTCTTCAACAAAGAAACTGGTAAATATGACTTAGCAGGCGAAGGCCGTACAGGCGTAACTTCTGCTGAAATGGTAGATTTCTACGAGCAGTTAGTTAACGAATTCCCAATCGTTTCAATCGAAGACGGTTTAGACGAAAATGACTGGGATGGTCACAAGCTATTAACTGAGCGCATTGGCGGCAAAGTACAGCTTGTTGGTGACGATCTATTCGTAACAAACACGAAAAAACTTGCTCAAGGTATCGAACAAGGCGTAGGTAACTCTATCCTTATCAAAGTTAACCAAATCGGTACATTAACTGAAACGTTCGAAGCTATCGAAATGGCTAAACGTGCTGGTTACACAGCAGTAGTTTCTCACCGTTCTGGTGAAACTGAAGATGCAACAATCGCTGATATCGCTGTTGCAACAAACGCTGGTCAAATCAAAACTGGTTCTATGAGCCGTACAGATCGTATTGCGAAATACAACCAATTACTACGCATCGAAGACGAGCTAGGTGTTCTAGCTGTATACGATGGTGCTAAATCTTTCTACAACTTAAAAAAATAAGTTGAAATCATAAAAAACGGATGACGATTGTCATCCGTTTTTTTATGTTAAAATCCGGTGTATTTCGCTGTCGTTACTTGTATGAGAGGGCTTTTTATGATAAATTAACCTTAGCGTAGTGCGCGTACTTTATCCCCGGTAATGCCAGTCAGAAGGGATGAAGAAACCCCGCTGATTGACTATTACTTGGTGTAGGAGGTGTGTCTTAGTGCATACATTGCTGATTACTTTGCTAGTGATTGTTTCAATTGCATTGATTGTTGTGGTCGTTTTACAATCAAGCAAAACTACTGGATTATCTGGAGCTATTTCCGGTGGGGCTGAAACGTTATTTGGAAAACAAAAAGCACGTGGAATTGACTTAGTTTTACACCGTTTGACAGTAGTGTTATCTATCTTATTTTTTGCTTTAACACTTGCTGTATCTTATTTCAAACTTTAATATGTTACTGGATAGACTGCCACCCAATGCATATGTACTTGGTGTATACCAACTTATGTATTAGGTGGTTTTTTAATGGGCGTGTTGAATACTTTAATTTCATTTTTAAGTAATGATATAATATAGCTTTAGAAAAAAGTACTAAATATAGCATAAAAGCGCAAAAGTTGACGGGCATATATCCGTGTATGTGATGACCGTCACATAAATACATGTTTTTTTCTATTAGGACTGCAGATATTATAACTAAAAGGAGTTAAATGATATATGAAAATTGCACAACCAAAGCCATTTACATTTGAAGGCGGCGAAAAAGCTGTTTTATTACTTCACGGTTTTACCGGAAACTCTGCTGATGTTCGCATGTTAGGTCGGTTTTTAGAGAAAAAAGGATACACATGCCACGCACCTCATTACAAAGGACACGGTGTAGCGCCTGAAGAGCTTGTTCATACTGGTCCGGAGGATTGGTGGAAAGATGTCATGGAAGGCTATGAGTTTTTAAAAAGCAAGGGTCATGAAAGTATTGCTGCTGTAGGTCTTTCACTAGGTGGCGTATTTTCACTGAAATTAGGTTACACTGTACCTATAAAGGGTATTGTGCCTATGTGCGCGCCTATGTATATAAAGAGTGAAGAAGTCATGTATGAAGGTGTTTTAGCGTATGCACGCGAATATAAAAAGCGTGAAGGTAAATCGTCTGAACAGATTGAACAGGAAATGGAAGAGTTCAAACAAACACCAATGAACACATTAAAGTCTTTACAGGAATTAATCGCTGAGGTGCGAAATTCAGTTGATATGATTTATGCACCGACATTTGTTGTACAAGGTCGTCATGATCATATGATTAATACAGACAGCGCCAATATTATTTATAATAGCGTCGAGTCTCCTACAAAAGATATTAAATGGTACGAAGAGTCTGGTCATACCATTACCTTTGATAAAGAGCGTGATCAGCTTCATGAGGATGTATATGCATTTTTGGAATCACTTGATTGGTAATAGAGATAATGTGAATAAGGAAAAAGGAGGGACAAAAAGTGAAAGAAGAAAATCAGCCCTATATGAATGAAATATTGGATTTTATGAAAAGGGATAATTATAAACCTTTGACTGTCCAAGAGCTTGCAAAAGAATTTAATACTGAGGATGCAGAGTCATTCAAAGAGTTTGTGAAGGCACTTGTTATTATGGAAGAGAAGGGTTCAATTATCCGAGCAAGAAACGACCGCTACGGGCTGCCGGAACAAATGAATTTTGTTAAAGGGAAAGTAAGCGGACATGCAAAAGGCTTTGCATTCGTAGTTCCTGAAGAAAAAGACGCGGGAGATGTATTTATTCCGCCTACTGAAACAAACAATGCTATGCACGGGGATATTGTGCTTGCAAGAGTGTTATCAGAATCATCAGGTGCTCGTCGTGAAGGAACAATTGTAAAAATCTTAGAACGAGGTACTCAGCAAATTGTAGGCACGTATACGCAAAGCAAGAATTTTGGCTTTGTGATTGCGGATGACAAAAAAATTGCAGGTGATATCTTTATTCCCAAAGCAGCAAGAAACGGTGCAGTTGAAGGTCATAAAGTAGTAGTAGAGCTGACAACCTATCCGGAAGGCCGCATGAATGCAGAAGGAAAAGTTGTTCAAATTCTAGGACATAAAAATGACCCGGGGATTGACATCATTTCTGTTATCCATAAGCACGGTCTTCCTCAAGAATTTCCTGCTGATGCTTTAACACAAGCAATTGATACACCTGAAACGATTGACGAAAAAGATATCGGTAACCGCCGCGATCTTCGTGATCAAGTTATTGTAACCATTGACGGAGCAGATGCAAAAGATTTGGATGATGCCGTAACGGTTACAGAGCTTGAAAACGGAAACTACAAATTAGGCGTTCACATTGCAGATGTAAGCCACTACGTTAAAGAAGGTTCTCCCATTGATGTAGAAGCAGCAGAGCGCGGAACAAGCGTCTATTTAGTAGACCGTGTTATTCCGATGATTCCTCATCGTTTATCTAACGGAATCTGTTCATTGAATCCAAAAGTTAACCGTTTTACGCTTTCATGCGAGATGGAAATCGATGCACAGGGTGAAGTAGTTAAACACGAGATTTTTGAAAGTGTCATTAAAACGACAGAACGAATGACGTATTCAGACGTGAACAAAATCTTAGTGGATAAAGATGAAGAAGTCTTAGCACGCTACGAGCCAATCGTTCCAATGTTTGAGCGTATGGAAAAGCTGGCTGCTATTCTTCGTAAAAAGAGAATGGATCGCGGTGCCATTGATTTTGATTTCAAAGAAGCAAAAGTGTTGGTAGATGATGATGGCCATCCGCACGATGTTATTTTGCGTGAACGTTCAGTTGCTGAAAAGCTAATCGAAGAATTTATGCTGGCGGCAAACGAAACAGTAGCGGAACATTTTCACTGGATGAACGTGCCGTTCATTTATCGTATTCATGAAGATCCAGATGCAGAGAAGCTTACTCGTTTCTTAGAGTTTATTACAAACTTCGGTTATACGGTGAAGGGAACCGGAAACGATATTCATCCGCGTGCGCTGCAGGATATTTTAGAAGAAGTAAAAGGTACGCCTGAAGAAATGGTTATTTCAACTGTTATGCTTCGTTCGATGAAACAAGCGAAATATGAAGCAGAAAGCTTAGGCCATTTCGGTTTATCAGCGGAGTTCTATACGCATTTTACATCTCCAATCCGTCGTTATCCAGATTTAATCGTTCATCGTCTCATTCGCACGTATTTAATTGAAGGAAAATCAGATCAGCAAACGCAAGAAAAATGGCGCGAGCTTCTGCCTGATATTGCTGAGCATTCTTCTAATATGGAACGTCGTTCAGTTGATGCTGAGCGGGAAACAGACGATATGAAGAAAGCTGAGTTTATGGCTGATAAAGTTGGGGAAGTATTTAATGGTATTATTAGCTCTGTTACCAACTTTGGAATGTTCGTGGAGCTAGAAAATACGATTGAAGGGTTAGTTCACGTTAGTGATTTAACGGATGACTATTATCGTTATGACGAACGTCACTATGCGATGATTGGAGAAAGAACTGGAAATGTCTTCCGAATCGGAGACGAAATTGAAGTAAAAGTTGCTGCTGTGAATAAAGACGAGCGTTCAGTAGACTTTGTTATTGTAGGAATGAAAGAAAGTCGTAAGCGTTTATCCAAAGATCGTCCTAAAGTGATTAAAGCAAAGCAAAAATCACGCAAAGATGACAAAGGAAAAGGTCGAGAGGGCAGCCGAAGCAAAAATGAAGAATGGTCCACTCAAAATCCAAAGAAGAAAAAGAAAAAGAGATTCTTCGAGGGTGCCCCAAACGTTAAGCGTAAAAAGAAAAAGCGCAAATAATCGACAGCAGTGAAGCAGAAGGATAGTCCTTCTGCTTCAAAACAGCTCCATTAAACGTTTTAGTTGTTGTTTAGATTTCCATACAGTAAAATGATACATAATATCATACATATACGTAAGTACGGCTGAAGGGAAGGAACGTTTTATGCCAAAAGGTGAAGGGAAATTAATTGCACAAAATAAAAAAGCCCGCCATGACTTTTTTATTGAAGAAACATATGAGACGGGTATTGTTCTACAAGGAACGGAAATTAAATCAATTCGTAATGGCCGCGTAAATTTAAAGGACTCTTTTGCTCGTGTGCAAAACGGAGAAGTATTTTTACACAATATGCACGTTAGTCCTTACGAACAAGGAAATCGATACAATCATGAGCCACTTCGTACACGAAAACTATTGCTGCATAAACGTGAAATCAGCAAGCTAATTGGTTATTCAAAAGAAACGGGTTATTCACTAGTTCCTTTAAAAGTGTATTTGAAGAATGGATACGCAAAGGTTTTATTAGGGCTTGGTAAGGGTAAAAAGAAATATGACAAGCGTGAAGACTTAAAGCGAAAAGAAGCTAAGCGCGATATCGAACGAGCATTTCGTGATCGTCAAAAAATGTGATATTACAAAATCTTACAATTGCAAAATGCTCATTTTATGATATAATAAATATTGTTATCAGTTAGATTTCATTTTGCACACTGAAGTCGCTATCTGATGTAAGATTTTTTCTTACACATTCCGACTCCCTTTTATTTTATATGGGGACGTTACGGATTCGACAGGGGTAGTTCGAGCTTAGGTTGCGAGTCGAGGAGATGGCCTCGTTAAAACATCAACGCCAATAATAACTGGCAAATCTAACAATAACTTCGCTTTAGCTGCATAATAGTAGCTTAGCGGTTCCTCCCTCCATCGCCCATGTGGTAGGGTAAGGGACTCACTTTAAGTGGGCTACGCCGGAGTTCGCCGTCTGAGGACGAAGGAAGAGAACAATCAGACTAGCGACTGGGACGCCTGTTGGTAGGCAGAACAGCTCGCGAATTATCAATATGCCAACTACACTCGTAGACGCTTAAGTGGCGATATTTCTGGACGTGGGTTCGACTCCCACCGTCTCCACCAAATACATATTTTTGGTGGCTTACCTTACATACAATAGGAGTTAATCAAATGTATGATGCATTTGATTAACTCCTTTTTTAATTTACGATTTATGTAAAAAGGATGCCTCTTACACAAAGAGGCATCTTTTTACTTTTGTTTAAGCTGAACAAAAAGCAGCATAAGAAAGGAAAGAAAGACGATTGAAATAACCCATAGCCAAGCGAGATTCATGTTTCCAGAGTCAATCGCTACGTAGATAGCGGTAGGAACCGTTTGTGTTTCACCTGGAATATTGCCAGCAAACATCAAAGTGGCTCCAAATTCTCCAAGCGCTCTTGCCAGACTCAGCACACCTCCTGTTACGATAGCTTTAGCAGCTAAAGGGATGGAAATAAAGCAAAAAACTTTCCATTCGCTGGCACCATCTACTCGAGCTGCGTCTTCGATTTCATGATCAACGCTTTGAAAGCCTGTTTTGGCAGATTGATACATAAGAGGGAACGCCACAACAACAGATGCAATAACGGCTGCCCACCATGTAAAAATAACGGGTTGTTGAAAGACCCATTCAATTGCTCGGCCTAGTAGACTGTGTTTTCCGAAGATAACAATCAATAAAAATCCAACTACGGACGGAGGGAGCACCAACGGGAGCATTAACGCCGTTTCAATCATCACTTTTCCCTTAAAGTGTTTCCTGGATAACAGTTTTCCTATAACAGTGCCTAAAATAATAACGACAAATCCTGCTACTAATGCAATTTTAAGCGATAGCTGAAGAGGAGATAAAAATTCTTGAATCATAGCGGCCTCAATTTGCAGTGAAACCGTATTTCTTTAAAGTGTCAAGAGCCGTCTTACTTTGTAAAAATTGATAAAAAGCTTTTGCTTCTTGTGGGTGTTTCGAATCCTTAATAACGCCTACAGGATATACAATTGATTTGTGAGTGCTATTATCTGCAGTAGCGACAATCTTCACCTTTTTTGAAATCAAGGCATCGGTTTTATAAACCACCCCAGCTTCAACGTTTCCTGTCTCCACATAGGAAAGCACCTGGCGTACGTCTTTTGCATAGACGGTTTTAGGCTCAATGTTTTTCCACAGATTCATGTGTTCAAAAGTCTCTTTTGCATACTGTCCGGCAGGAACGGATTCCGGTATGCCAAGTGCAATTTTTTGAACAGCAGGCTTTGATAGATCTTCAAAATTTTTGATAGCAGCCGAATTATTCTTTGGGACGATAAGCACAAGGTCGTTGCCAACCAAGTCAGTTCCATTTTCTTTAGAAATAGCTCCTGACTTTACCAGTGTATCAAACTTATCTTCCGCTGCTGAAAAAAACAAATCAGCCGGTGCCCCGTTTTCAATTTGCTGCTGCAGCGAGCCTGAAGCTCCAAAATTAAATTTCAAGTCTATATTTGGATGCTTTTTTTCATATTGCTTTTGAATATCAGTGAGCGCATCTTTTAAGCTGGCCGCAGCGGATATCGTTAAGCTGATGTTTTTGTGCTGAGCTGCGGATTGATCTGTATTTGTTTCGTTCGAACAAGCAGCAGTAAACATAATTAAAAATAATAGTGCGAATAAGGGTTTAAAGTATTGTTGCATCGTGTCACCTCAATTAGTTGTAGTAAAGCAATTTAGTATAACTATATCACGTTCATTTAAAATTTGACTTCCTAAAAAGAAAACAGCGACTTGAAAGGGAAAAAACTTTCAAGTCGCTGCCTTATTTATTCTTCCAACGCTTTGCCCATTCCTTTTAAAAAGTGAAGCCCAAATCCAATTGCACGATTGACATCTGGATCGTTTAGCGCTTTTATAAGAGCTAATGCACTTACTTTTTTTCCTGTTTTTATATATTCATTCCCTTCGTTCATACCAGCTGTTGCGCTATTTACAAGTTTAGCGGTTACCTCTGGATCTGCCTTCATCAAACCACTGCTTGCACCCATAAGAGTATTAATTAAATTGGTTACCGGTTCTCTGGAAATTTGATGAAGCGCAATTTTTGAGATTTTTTCTTTCGCTTGAATCATTGAATCAGCAGCTTCAAGAACACCCATGTCGTTAAGTTCGCCAACAATACTGAGAATACGGTTCAACGCTTCTTCATTATCTGCCAGCAGAGAAGTTAAATCTTCTAATTTTTGTTGTTTTTCTTCTTCCTCGCTTAGAAGAGGTTTCTTAATTTCTGTAATAGGTTGTGCCATCTTTTCTCCTCCTATTTACTTGTTAAATGGACGTAGCCAGGACGGTTCCATTTACGCTGAACCTCGACCCCATTTTGAGGATGGCGTTTTTTGTTACGCGGATTTGTAGACGGTAAAGGCGTTTCTCCACCTTTACTTAATACTTCCATCCGTACTTTTGTTTGTTTGTAAGCCGGCGTATTTGTGCGTTGGTCGACTGCAGGTCCCGTCAAGAAGTTAATAGCCGAATCTTTATGAACAGAGTGCATTGGAAGATACAGCTCATTTGCTTTTACTCGCTCTGTAATTAATGCCCGTACTTTTACTGCTCCAAACGGTGAGATTAATCTGACAAGCGAACCTTCTTCAATTTCACGCTCCTTGGCAAGCTGAGGTGAAATTTCTACAAATACTTCCGGTACTTTTGATTGAATACCGCTCGATTTATTGGTCATATTCCCTTCATGAAAATGTTCTAACATTCGTCCGTTATTAATGTGCAAATCATATTCCTCTGGAAATTCAGCAGGAAGCACCCAATCTGATAAAGCAAAGCGCGCTTTTCTATCTGGGAAATTAAACCCATCGACGTAAAGTAAAGGCGTGCTTTTTCCCTCTAAGCTCCCCCATAAGAAGCTATTCCAACCTTCAAGGTTTTCGTAGCTGGCTTGGCTGAATAGCGGTGATAGACTAGCCATTTCTGCAAAGATGTCACCAGGGTGTGTATACGTCCAATTTGCACCTAAGCGGTTTGCAATCTCTTGAACAATCCACCAATCCGGCTTTGAATCACCAAGCGTTGGCAATGCTTGATACAATCTTTGTACACGTCGCTCCGTATTGGTAAACGTTCCTTCTTTTTCAAGAGAAGGAACAGCAGGCAATACAACATCAGCATATTGAGCCGTTCTTGAAAGGAAAATGTCTTGAACGACAAAAAAGTCCAGGTTTGATAATATTTCATGCACATGATTAGCATTTGAATCGACAAGGGCCATATCTTCTCCAACGAGGTACATGGCTTTCATTTTTCCTTCATCAATCGAGTGAAGCATTTGAATGTTATCAAGACCCGGCTTGTCTTTAATTTTTACGCCGTATGCTTTTTCAAATTTTTCTCGAGCGACTGAGTCTGTGACATGTTGATAGCCTGGAAGCCAAGCAGGAAGAGTTCCCATATCACAGGCTCCCTGCACGTTATTATGGCCTCGGAGCGGATAGGCGCCTGCACCAGGGCGTCGATAGTTTCCAGTAGCAAGCAACAGGTTTGAGATAGCCGCTGATGTATCAGAGCCTCCTGTATTTTGCGTCACGCCCATACCCCACAGCACACAGGTTCCATCGGCGTCTCGAATCATTTCAGCTATTTGAATGAGTGTTGCTGCTGAAATACCCGTAATTTGTTCAGCATATTCAAGCGTATACTTTTCAAGCAAAGAGTTAAAGTCTTCAAAATAGTTGACGTTTTCTTGGATGAATTTTTCGTTGTGCCATCCTTGATCAATCATGTATTTTGTTACAGCCATTAGCCATACTTGGTCCGTACCTTGTTTTGGACTGATAAAAATGTCAGAGCGTTCAGCCATTTCGTTTTTGCGCAAATCTGCGACGATTAGTTTTTGGTCATGAAGCTTATGCGCGCGTTTGATACGAGTTGCTAATACAGGGTGACCTTCAGCAGGGTTAGCTCCAACGATGATAACCAGTCCAGCTTTTGCGATGTCTTTTATCGTGCCGGCATCGCCTCCCATTCCCACTGTTCGAAATAATCCATCGGTTGCAGGAGACTGACAGTAGCGAGAGCAGTTGTCTACGTCATTTGTTTCAAACATTTGGCGAGCCAGCTTTTGAATAACATAGTTTTCTTCGTTTGTAATCTTAGAAGAAGAGATAAAACCAACGGATCCATGTCCGTACTGCTGATTGATAGAGTTTAACCTGCTTGCTACTAAATCGAGCGCTTCTTCCCATGACGACTCTACAAATGCGCCATTTTTTCGGATTAAAGGCTTAGTAATACGTTTTTCAGAGTTTACAAAATCCCAGCCGAATTTTCCTTTCACACAGGTTGAAATAGCATTTGCAGGAGCATCTGAGCTAGGCTGAACTTTAAGGATTTCACGGCCTTTTGTCCACACTTCAAATGAACATCCAACTCCGCAAAATGTACAGACGGTTTTTGTTTTTTTCGTCCGAGTTTCACGCATAGCTGCTTCCACTTCTGAAACAGCAAAAATTCCGCTGTACCCTGGTTCCACTTCTTTAACTAAATCAATCATTGGATCCAAAACGCCTTTTGGAAGTCCAGTCATGAATCCAGCTTCTCCGAGCATAGATTTTTCCATTAAGGCATTACAAGGGCATACTGTTACACATTGGCCGCAGCTCACACAAGAAGATTCATTGATTGCTACACCATCATCCCAGAGAACGCGGGGACGTTTCGCTTCCCAGTCGATAGAGAGCGTTTCATTAACTTGAAGATTTTGACAAACCTCTACACATTGTCCACAAGCAATGCATTGATTAGGGTCATAACGGTAGAACGGATGAGACATATCGACTTCATCCTCTGAGGCCTTTGGCGTATAGGGGTATTTTTGATGTTCGATCTCCATCATTTCGGCTGTATTATGTAATTTACAGTTTCCGTTGTTATTATCGCAAACGGTGCAGTATAGCAAATGATTCTCTAATAAACGATCCATTGCTTCCGTCTGTGCCGCTTTTGCGGGTGCTGATTGTAATTCAATCTTCATGCCGTTTTCAGCTTTTGTAGAACAAGAACGAACTAATTCGCCATTCATTTCAACAATACATGTGTCACAAGTTTGAATAGGGTCCACTTCAGGCACATAACAAATCTGAGGGTGCTCAATGCTTTGCTGATTAATAATTTCGAGTATGGTAGAGCCTGAAGCTGCCTTGTATTCGTTGCCATTTATATGAACAGTGATGGTTTCACGACTCATGTGTTTTCCTCCTTTATATAAAAACAAAAAACCACCATGAATACACACGCCTAATCAAATAAGGGAAGTGCAATCATGGTGGAATAGTTTACTAGCAGGTCTTACTAATATGCCAATCCGGCCCATTTATATCGTTAAGAAAAAGTGATAGAGTAATAACAATTCATTATTATTATTCCATCTCGGTTATTTATAATTATATCGCTACGTTTTTAAATGCACAACTTTTTTAAATACCCAACTCTCTTCAAAAGTTTTGCTGCAAAGATTTTAGGCTTTTATTTTTTGAAGTGTTGATTTATGATAAAAAAACTGTAGGAATAAAATGCACAATTTAATTTTAATCGGTGGGAGAGCGTTGATTATGTCAAAAACTATTCATGAATTTAATGATATTATTCGGAAGCTTCGAAAAGATTTATTTGGAAAAGGACCGGAAAGAATACATACGGTTTTTGTTGAAAATATGGCTGTCTCAACACTGTATGGAAATTTAACTCCGACAGAAACATTTATTGCAAGCACTTCTGAAGGATGTGACATGGTTCATCTAGCTCGAACAAAAATGATCCAAGATGTATATGCATCGAATCCGCCGGAAGGGCTAGAAGAATTGGTAGGAGCAAAGTTGGTTAATTTATTTTCAGATATGAAAATAAAAGAAAATATAGCGGTTTCCGTATTCGTTTTTGATAAAAACATTATTTAAAAAAGGAGACATCACATGAACTCGACCGTTAAGAAGCGTACAGTTCTTAGATTTAGAAATGGTCAAATGGAAAGCTTCGAAGATAAAATTGTAACGGAGTTTCCTGTGACTGTAAAAATTAATGAAGAAGAGTTTGTCACGATGGTATGTAGCCCTCAATACATTGAAGAAATGGTAATTGGCTATTTAGCATCTGAAGGGGTTATTCGAGAATATAAAGATATTAAAAACATATGGGTTCAAGAAAAAGAAGGGTATGTTCATGTTACAATAGATAAATTAAACCCATATTTTCAAAACCTTCAAAATAAACGATATATCACGTCTTGCTGCGGGGCGAGCAGACAAGGGTTTGTCTTTATAAATGATGCGCTGACTGCTAAAAAAATGAATGATATATCGGTAGAACTTTCAATTAAGGATTGTTTTCAATTGATGAATAAGCTTCAGCAATCTGCTGCTACGTTTCAAGAAACGGGTGGCGTTCATAACGCTGCCATTTGTGATAAAAATGGTTTTATGCTTAGCAGAATGGACATTGGTAGGCACAATGCCCTAGATAAACTATACGGGTATTGCTTAAAACACCATATTTCAATTAGAGATAAAGTAGTCGTTTTCAGCGGCCGTATTTCTTCAGAAATTTTGCTGAAAGTGGCGAAGATCGGGTGTGAAGTGGTTCTTTCAAAATCTGCTCCGACTGAACTTGCTTTAAATCTTGCAGAAGAATTGGGAATTACAACGGTAGGGTTTATTCGAAATGATTCGTTGAATATTTATACATGCCCGGAAAGAATTTTAAGAGAGAGTTAATCTGCTGTGAAGAAGCTGACAGCTAGAGAGAGGAGAGATGAGGCAGATGTCATACGCTATAGTTGATACTTTAAAGCGTCCTTTACGAGACTTGCGTTTGTCAGTAACAGATCGCTGTAACTTTCGCTGTCGATATTGTATGCCTGAAGAAATTTTTGGAGCAGACTATCCATTTTTACCTGCCGAAAACATTCTTTCGTTTGATGAATTAGAGAGGCTCACTAGATTATTCGCATCGCTAGGAGTAAAAAAAGTGCGTATAACGGGAGGAGAGCCGCTACTAAGAAAAGGCTTGCCAGATCTAATCAATCGTCTGAAGCAAATTGAGGGGATAGATGATATTGCGATCACAACAAACGGCTCACTGTTAAAGAAGCATGCAGAAGCCTTATCAAAAGCGGGATTATCAAGAGTAACCGTCAGCTTAGACTCGCTTGATGAGGTGAGATTTCAAGAGCTGAATGGAAACCGAGGAAGCGTCAAACGAGTATTAGAAGGAATAGAGGCAGCAGCTCTTGCGGGAATTTCAGTCAAAATAAATATGGTTGTCCAAAAGGGTAAGAACGAGCAGGATATCCTTCCGATGGCCCAATATTTTAAAGGCAAAAAACATACGCTCCGTTTTATTGAATATATGGATGTTGGAAATTCAAACGGATGGAAAATGGATGAGGTTATAACAAAGAAACAAATTCTTGATATAGTTGGACAAGAAATGCCTCTTGAAGAAATACCGCCTCATTACACAGGAGAAGTAGCCACCAGGTATCGGTATGTCGGGACAGAAGAGGAAATTGGTATCATTTCATCTGTCACAGATTCATTCTGTTCCACTTGTTCACGCGCAAGAGTATCGGCTGAAGGAAAGCTCTATACCTGTTTGTTTGCGTCAAAAGGATATGACCTCCGGACACTGATACGGTCAGAAGCATCTGATCATACTGTTTGTGAGACCATTTCTGATATCTGGAATCATCGGAAAGATCGTTACTCAGATGAGCGGGCTAACGGAAGACAGGTCCAAGGCGCTGAAAAAGTAGAAATGTCTCATATTGGTGGATAATTCAAAAAAGCTTTATACATGCCAATCACTGCGATGATTTACATTTATAAAAGTGGGATCTTCTGCTGAAAAAGGCACGCGAAGGACGTTTGTCCGATTCAACAATCCTGTAAGCCTTCTTTCACCTTGCGTAACGAGTTGTTCAATAAGAGGAAGCGTTCTACGGTGATAGAGTGCTAGAAGCGGGTGCATGTGATTTGGCTGAACAGGAAGAACAATATCAGCTGAGTTCGTCTGAGTTAGGATAATCATATTATGAACAAACTCAGCGTTAACAAAAGGAATGTCACACGAAAGAATAAAGAACCATTCAGCACGGCAATCAATTGCAGTTAAAGCATGATGAATTGCATACAAAGGTCCTTGATACGGGCATTTTTCAACTGCAAATGTAACATCCTTTCTTTGAAAATAAGGAAGTAAATCTTGGTTGGTAGACACAAGTATAGGTGTAACGTGATTTTCTTTTAATGCATCTATACTGTATTCGTAAAATGATTTCTTGTTATAGGTTTCAAACATTTTTGGTTGACCGTAGCGAGAAGATTTCCCTCCTGCTAATACAATGCCGGCAATGGACATCTATTAAATACCTCCATCAAAATATATTTGTATATTTATGCAAAAAATCCTCCGTGAAGCAGTTTAGCTTTATGTGTATAATAGCATGTTTTTAAAGAAATATCTTTGACGAAGGAATAGATAGTGAAGTGAGAGATTGAATGAGAAAGGGAGAGAAAAGAGTGACAGAACGTTATTCACGTCAGCAGCTTTTCCAGCCAGTTGGAAACAAAGGGCAGCAGCAAATTAGAAGTAAGCATGTTTTAGTTGTAGGTGCAGGGGCTCTAGGCAGCGCTAGCGCAGAAGCCCTTGTGCGTGCTGGAATTGGAAAATTGACTCTTGTAGATCGTGATTATGTAGAATGGAGTAATCTACAGCGTCAGCAGCTTTATACAGAACAAGATGCGCAAAACAAACTACCTAAAGCTGTAGCAGCAAAAAATCGTTTGCGTCAAATAAACACGGAAGTGAAGATTGAAGCGCTGGTGATGGATGCTCAGCCTGCTAATTTAGAAAATATCGTCCAAACAGCTGATGTGATCATCGATGCAACAGATAATTTCGACATCCGTTTTATTTTAAATGATTTGTCACATAAGCATGAAGTCCCTTGGATATACGGCTCATGTGTGGGAAGCTATGGCACCACTTATACCGTTATCCCAAATGTAACCCCTTGTCTGCACTGCATATTGAAAAAAGTGCCTGTCGGAGGAGCAACCTGTGAGACAGCAGGAATTATCAGTCCAGCTGTTCAAATCGTGGCAGCCTATCAAATAACCGAAGCATTAAAAATTTTAGTCGAAGATGTTGAAGCTTTGCGCCACACATTTTTAACCTTTGACGTCTGGAATAATCAGCACGCTGAATTTAAGACGGGCAAAATGAAAAGTGATAAATGTTCTTCTTGCGGATCGACCCGAACGTATCCGTACTTAGCGTATGAAAATCAGCTTAAAACAGAAGTTCTTTGCGGCAGAGAGACGGTTCAAATCAGACCCTCACAGCAGCATTTACACAACTTTGATGAATTGGAAAAGCGGTTAAAAAAACAGGGGGAAGTGGACCGCAATCCATACCTTCTGTCATGTCAGCTTCCAGAGCAGCGCTTTGTAATTTTTCAAGATGGCCGTGTATTTATTCATGGAACGAATGATATTCAATTTGCGAAAAGCTTATATTATCGTTTACTAGGATGAGTAGAGGAGTGAAAAGAATGAGAGAAAAGCGAACTCCTATCCCTGTTGGAGAATGCGTTGGACGAGTGATGCAGTATGCAAAAAACGGAAAGCAAGAAATCATTGCCCTTGAAGAAGCTCACGGCAGATTTTTAGCTGAAGATTTAATAGCAGATCATGATATCCCTGCTTTTGATCGTTCTCCATATGATGGTTTTGCCGTTCGATCGCAAGATACGAAAGAAGCATCATCACTTCATCCAGTAGAACTGGCTGTTCGAGGAGAGATAGGAGCGGGTTCTGTTTTTGAACATACAGTCAACGCGATGCAGGCTGTGCGTATTATGACAGGAGCGCCTATTCCAAAAGGCTGCGATGCGGTTGCGATGCTTGAAGTAACAAAAGAATATACGAAAGACGATCAGCCGATCGTTCAAATCAAGCGTTCGTTTAACAGCGGAGATAACGTTTCTTTCCAAGGAGAAGAAACAACAAAAGGCACTATGTTAGCTTCAAAAGGAACATATATCACTCCGGGAGTATCTGCTCTTTTAGCCACATTTGGCTATGATAACGTAGCTGTCTTCAAAAAGCCTGTAGTTGGATTACTTGCAACTGGAAGTGAACTAGTGGAAGTGAGTGATCCTGTTCAGCTAGGGAAAATTCGTAATAGCAATGCTCATATGCTTCGTGCCCAAATTGAAAAAGCTGGAGGCGAAGTGAACTATTTTGGTATCATGCCCGATGATTTAAGTCAGTGCTACAACGCGGTAAAATCTGCACTGTCAGAAGTGGACATGCTGATTACAACGGGTGGCGTTTCAGTAGGAGACTATGATTATCTACCCGATGTTTATAAGCAATTACAAGCCGAAGTTCTTTTTAATAAAATAGCGATGAGGCCAGGCAGTGTAACAACGGTTGCTCGTATGGAAGAGAAGCTTTTATTTGGCCTATCGGGAAATCCTACAGCGTGCTATGTCGGTTTTGAACTTCTGGCACGTCCGGTAATCAGTACATATGCGGGTAAAAGCACCCCTCATCTTCGGAAAGAAAAAGCTTTGTTAGGAAAAGACTTCTTAAAGCCAAATCCTTTTATGCGATTTGTATCTGGCAGGCTTTCATACAGGGAAGGGCAGCTAATTGCTTCTCCATTAAGCTTTACAAAATCTAGTGCGGTTTCGTCTTTAGCTCATGCGGATACGTTAATTATATTTCCTGGAGGGACGAGAGGGTACAAAAAAGGAATGCTGGTTGACGTCTTATTGCTAGATGACGTACAGGGAAGTGAATGGCCTTGGTAGCACGTTGCACCGTTTTACAAGTAGTTGGATTTCAAAATAGCGGAAAAACTACTTTAGTGGAAAAGTTAATTAAAAAAGCGAAACAATTCAATCTATGTGTAGGCTCTATTAAGCACCATGGACACGGTGGACCTCCAGATAGCAGCAGCGGGTTAAAAGACAGTCATCGCCACCAGCGAGCAGGTGCCGATGTGGCAGGTGTAGAAGGAGGTGGAATCCTTCAGCTTACGGCAGATAGTAAAGACTGGAGCCTAAAAAAGCTGATTGATTTTTATCAATTTTTCTCGCCAGAGATCATTTTTGTTGAAGGATATAAAAAAGAATCCTATCCAAAAGCAGTCTTGATTCGAAGTGAAGAAGATCTTGTTCTGCTTTCCTCTCTAACCAATATTATATGCGTAATTAGTCACGTTCCGCTTA
Source organism: Priestia sp. 40 (assembly GCF_049368575.1). NCBI lineage: Bacteria > Bacillati > Bacillota > Bacilli > Caryophanales > Bacillaceae > Priestia > Priestia sp. 40. Next base: position 1,675,582 of record NZ_JBMPZA010000005.1, on the reverse strand, counting down.
AAAAAGAAGTGCAGGGAGTATATCCAATGTTTCACTTACAAGAAGACGAGCTTTATCTTAATTTTTTATTGAAAGAAGTGGGGGAAAGAAGATGAACCAGCACTTATTTGAAGTAGTAAATCAGCCAATTGCCGTAGATGAAATAATTAAAAAAGTTTCTAGAAGAGACGCGGGAGCTATTACGACATTTATTGGAACGGTAAGAGAATTTACAAAAGGCAAGAAGACCCTATCTCTTGAATATCAAGCCTATGTGCCAATGGCAGTGAAAATGCTGAGCCAAATTGGTGACGAAATTCAGGAAAAGTGGCCCGATGCTTTGGCAGCTATTACTCATCGAATCGGGAAGCTTGATATAACAGAAGTTGCAGTAGTTATTGCCGTTTCTTCTCCGCATCGCAAAACAGCTTATGAAGCAAACGAGTATGCTATTGAACGTATTAAGCAAATTGTGCCAATTTGGAAAAAAGAATTTTGGGAAGACGGAACAAAATGGATTGGAGATCAGTTAGAAACGAAAGAATATCCTGAAGGAAAGCCATTGAAGGAGATGTAAAAATGATTAACGTTTTATTTTTCGCTGCTATACGTGAAGAGGCTGGAGTGGAACAAGTAACAGTTGATAAGCAAGGTATAACAGTGAAGGAATTAAAGGAATATGTACAAAAAACGTATAAGCTGTCCTCTCTAAAGCAAACGATGACAGCAGTCAACGAAGAGTTTGTAACAGATGAAGAAACCATTGGAACGGGAGATACCGTTGCATTTATTCCGCCTGTTAGTGGAGGATAAAAAAAGGTGCTGAATACACAGCACCTTTTTTATTATCTAAATTGAGCTACTTTTTCGATTGGTAAACGTACAGACGGGTAGCCACTATTTGCTGCTTTGCCGATTGAAAGTAACATAACCGGTGCATAGCGCTCTTTGTCTAAACCGAATGCTTCGGCAATTTGATCTTTTTCATAACCGCCAATAGCGTTTGTATCATAACCGTGAGCACGTGCAGCAAGCATTAACTGCATAGATACTAAACCGCCGTCAATTAATACCGTTTCTTTATTTAATTCTTCAGAAGCAGCTGCGTAGTGCGCTTTAATTTTAGGAATTTGCATGTCTCTAATTTCTTGTGGCATATAGCCTAGTTCAACAGCTTTATCGTAAATTTCATCTAAATTTTCTTCACTTTTTAAATCGCCGAATATCGCAATAACAGCTGCCGATGTTTCTACTTGTGACTGATTAAATTTAGCAAGCGGAGCTAGTGTTGCTTTTCCTTCAGGGCTATCAATTACTAGAAAGCGCCAAGGCTGTGCATTAACAGAAGATGGAGCTAGCGTCGCTTCTGTTAAAATTTCTTTCATTTCTTCACGGCTGATTTTGACAGATGGATCGTAATAACGAATAGATCTGCGCCCTGTAATAATATCTTGGAAATCATTGTTTAGTGTTTTTGTTTGTGTCATGATGAACTCTCCTTTATGTTAAAAATGTTATGACCGTTCAATGGCCGAAATGTTTACTTTTAAACGCTCAAGCATTTTGGAAAGCAGCAGCTGTTCTTCTTCGCTGAAATCTTTAAATGCTTCATCAATAAAGCGAGCTTTTTCGTTTCGAAATGCACCGATTTTTTCATGTCCGCTTTTCGTAAGCTTTACAAATGTTACGCGGTTGTCATCAGGGTTTTTACGGCGTGATACAACATCTCTTTCTTCGAGCTGCTTTAAATGCCTTGTAATTGCAGCATTGTCAATGTTCACTTGCTGTTGAAGCGCCTTTTGACTCATTTCACCTGTTTCATAAAGCTGATGTAAAATATCAAGACGTGATTGGCTAACACCGGTACAATGCTCAAACTTTTGATTAATTTGTTTATTAACTTCTTGCAGAGCATACAGAACATTTGCTTTTTCAGAACATGAATGTGACAAGAAAGTCGCTCCCTTTTTCTATGATATTTATTGATGAATTAATATTTGATACATCAATGTTTGATACATCAACTAATATAAAATAAATAAAAGTGAAAGTCAAGAAAGTGAATAATCTTTTTTTATAAATAATAAAAAGAGAGTGAGATATAACGAAATCAATTTAATCTAAAGACGAACAAATCGGATAAATGAGCCCTTATGGACCGCTTGTGACACGGCAGTTGATTTCCGTGCAAGACTTCGCTTTCCGCGGGCGGCCGGTGAGCCTCCTCGTCGCTTGCGCTTCTGCGGAATCTAACCTGTTCCGCTGTTCCCGCAGGAGTCTTCTCTTTGCCCTCCAATCAACTGCCAGAAGGAACGAAACAGATAAAATCTACGTTCATCGTAACCCAAAAAAACGAACCACTGATCAAACGGTTTGATTAATGGTTCGTTTTTCACTTCAACTATACTATTTTTGTCTCAGCGTCTTTAAGCTGAATGATTTTTTTTACTAATTTGTTCATGCGTGTAAGGAGACAGAAACGGAATACGCTTGATAATCACATCGTGAATCCAGAATAATCGCTGGATAAGAGGAGCTGTTTTATCTGAAAGATAGATAACAAAGCAGCTGATAGCTCCCGCAATTACCATGCCTCCAAGTACATCTGCTGGATAGTGGACACCTACGTAAATGCGTGAAAGGCCCGAGATGACAGCCCATATAAAAATGATGCTTCTCCATTTGTTTTTTCGTAACCACATGATCCAAGCAGCAGAAAAGACTAAAATCGAATGATCACTAACAAAAGATGAATTAGCCGGGTGCGGAATCAGCTTATGAACGTGATGAGTTACAAACGGACGCGGGTGGTAATAGACCAAGTGAATGACTTCATTGATACATAGAGAAAGTACAATTGTAAACAAGATGTATAAAGCCGTGTAACGGTGATAAATTGTTCTTTCTGTTTTTCCGCTAAACCAAAGCAAAAGCAAACAAGCCATTATAAAATAAGGAACGCTATTCGTAATCATAACCATTACAGAATCCATTGCGCTGGATTTACCAGCAAACGAGTTAATCCACTGAAATACTTCGTAATTGAGGTTCATTTGTTTTCTCCTTATACAGTACTTTTCACTCTTAGTTTAGATTGACACTCTAAAAAAACGATGAATTTCACATTAAAAATCAATTAAAATCAGAAATTTAAGGGTATTTAATGATATAAAAAGGAGAGGAAGAAACTGCTTTTAGAATAGGAGATGAAACAGTTGAAAAAGGTTTTATTTTTACCTCTTCTAAAAATGCCTTCTGGCCATCATCAAGTGGCAGAGGCGTTAATGGATATAATGGAAAGAAGAACAACAAATATTTGTTATAAAAAAATAGATTTATTAAGTTACACGAACGAACTATTAGAAAAAGTGGTTACAGGCACGTATTTGAAATGGATTCGTTATGCTCCAGAAACGTACAATATGGCATACAAACATCTCTTTTATGAACCGCCTGTTCATTCATTCAAATGGTATCATCACGTATTCGCAAAAAAAATGGAGCACTTAGTTAAAGAAGAAAATCCGGATTTAATTATATGCACACATGGATTTCCTTCTTATTTGCTCAGTCAATTAAAAGCAAAAGGAAAGTGCAATGTTCCTATTATAAATGTCTACACGGATTTCTTTATTAATAATTTATGGGGGAAAGAAGAAATTGACTTTCACTTTCTTCCGAGTGAAGAAGTAAAAAGAGGGCTTCATGCTCAAAGTGAAATCCCACTTCAAAATATGTTGGTCACAGGAATACCGGTACATGAAGAAATAACAAAAACAAGAACTGTTAAGCATCATGGTAACCAAAATATTTTAATTGCCGGAGGCAGCAGCGGCCTAGGTAATATTATGGATTTCTACAATGATTTAAAAGAAGCGCGCCATTTTCATTATTTTGTTTTATGCGGCAAAAATCAAAAGTTATACGAAGAAATCAAGGGATGGGAATTACAGCACGTTACACCAATTCCGTACATTTCATCACGCACAAAAATGAATGAACTGTATGAACAAGTGGATGCTATTGTAACAAAGCCAGGTGGTATCACGGTCAGTGAAGCTCTTCGCAAAAATTTACCGATTTTTGTTCATTCTGCTTTACCGGGTCAAGAAGAAGTAAATTTACGCTATTTAACAGAGCGAAACTTAGTTCAAGAACTAAAGACAGATCAATCGTTAGAAAATCAGCTACAGGAAGTGCTGCAGGATGCTGATAAAATGAACACATTATATAACGCCATTGCTGCTTATCATAAAGAAATCGAAGCACAAACGCCTGAAGAACTTTTAGCAGTAGTCAATTGGATTTTAGGTGAAAAGCAAACAATTGGTCTTCATGCGTAAAACATTCATGTTTATAAACAATAAGGATAAGCTAAAGAACAAGTATGTTGAAAAAGTAGGGTTTAGATAAAAAAACAAACATCTTTTGAAAAAGGTGTTGTTTTTTTATCTAAAGAAGCTATTCTTTCACTTAAGACACATGGTGAGAGGTGTATAACATGAAAGAGAAAATTTTAATTGTGGAAGATGAAGCGCAAATTGCGAAAGTGTTAAAGATTGAATTGGAATTTGAAGATTATGAAGTAGATATTGAGTACGACGGGAAAGCGGGGTTAGAGACGGCAATATCCGCTCAATATGACCTCATTTTGCTAGACGTGATGCTTCCAAGTCTGAGCGGTATAGAGGTGTTAAGAAGACTTCGGAAAGCGGAAGTATTTACGCCAGTTATTTTATTAACTGCCAGAAACACGACGCTGGATAAGGTAATGGGCTTAGATCAAGGGGCTAATGATTATGTGACAAAACCGTTTGAAATTGAAGAACTGTTAGCACGGGTTCGCTCTTGTATTCGCTATCGTTCGCTTGTAGAAGCATCAGGAACGAAAGAAGCTGAAGCGGAGCTCTTAACGATAAGTGATTTGACTATTAATCTTGAAACAAGGGAAGTCCTTAGAAACAACGAATCCATTACGCTGACACCGAAAGAGTATGATTTAGTCGTGTATTTGCTTACGAATAAAAATAAAATTGTCACGAGAGAAGGAATTCTCACAAACGTTTGGGGCTATGAATATGAAGGAGAAACGAACGTAATTGATGTGTATATTCGTCACTTAAGAAAAAAAGTAGATGAAGGTTTTTCTACTTCTCTCATTCATACGGTGCGAGGCGTAGGATATATGATGAAAGAGGAGAAACATGAAGATCACGACGAAGATTAATTTGCTGACAACAGCATGGCTAGTGGTTATTTTATTAATCATGAACATCGTTGTTTTTTTCTCCTTCACTAAATCTACGGTGAATATGGAACAGGACATTTTATTCGAAAAAGCACGCGAGATTATTCAAAAAGGTCAACAAGATCATTCCGTGGAGCTCTCGCCGGAGTTACTAAAATTTTATTTGACCAATCATTCATTTATCCGAACAGTCTCAGAAAATTCTACGGTCATTAACCAAGTATCAAATGATCCTCATCTAGTGAAAATTAAGCCCGAATTTTCAAAGAAAAAAAAGGTGAAACTTCGCAAAATCAGAGAAAAGCAAGTATTGGTTATTCGCATGCCTGTCAAAGTCAATAATCAAGTCGTTGAAACGCTTGAGATTGGTGAGCTCCTGACTGGTTTTGAAACCCGTAAAGATATTTTGCTGTCGATTTTGATTTTCTGTTCGCTTGTTTCCATTTTACTGTCGCTTTTAGGAGGAAGATGGTTATCACGCGTCATTATGCATCCTATTAAAAATATGGTCACAACAATGAAAGAGATTGAAGAGAGCGGTGTTCCTAAAAAAGTTCTCATTCAAACGGAGACGAGAGATGAACTGCAGGGTATGACTGTTACGTTTAATCATATGATTGACCGCTTGCGAGAAAATATTGAAAAGCAAAACCAGTTTGTTTCCGATGCTTCTCATGAATTAAAAACCCCTCTAACCGTTATTCGCAGTTATTCTAATTTATTAAGAAGAAGAGGGATTAAAAATGAAGAAATTACGCTAGATGCGATCGACACCATCTATGCGGAAGCAACCAAAATGCAAAAAATGATTGAAACGCTGCTTGATCTGGCAAGTGTGGAAAAAGAACAAACGCTTGATATGAAGCAAACAGATCTTGTTCTTATTTTTGAACAAATCGTTAAGCAGCTGCAGCAGGTATACAAAAGAGAATTAGTTCTTCATTATGATCAAACGCCAATTATGATTGAAGTGGATGAACTAAAAATGAAGCAAGTGCTGATTATTTTGCTTGATAATGCAATTAAATACAGTACGGATAAAATTGAAGTGACCGTTGAAAAAAAGCAGGAAGATGTCATTATCAAAGTAAAAGACTATGGAATTGGTATTCCAAAGGAAGATCTTGCACATATTTTTGAACGTTTCTATCGAGTCGATAAAGCTAGAAGCAGAGCTACGGGAGGAACGGGGCTTGGACTATCGATTGCACAAACTATTGTCCGTCAGCATAAAGGCGAGATTTTTATTAATAGTGAAGAAGAACAAGGAACGGAAGTTGTGATTCACCTTCCCGTTTCATCTACAAATTAAGAAAGCCGCCTGTTAACAGGCGGCTTTTGTGTAATTATGATGCCGATTTTTGTTTTCTTACTCGTAATTTTTTCAAGTCCGTTTGGAAAAACAGATAAAGTGATGCAACTGTAAAGATACTAAATCCAATTATTTCAAGTGATTCTCCACCAGCTTCAAATAGCTTAGCCAAACCTTCACCACATAACTCTCCGCCAATAAAAATAAGAAAAACACCAAGCGCTTTAAAGATAATCCACAGGTTCAGCTTAATAGCCGTTTTAAACAGAATGTATGTAATAACGACGGCCAGCAAAATACCACTTATACTTCCAAATGCGATAGAAGAGGCGTGTTGATTTACTTGTGTCAGATTAAAAATAATTAGTTCTGTTCCTTCACGAAAGACAGATAAAAAGGCTAAGGTAATTAATCCCCATTTAGAAGAGTTGCTGGAAATTTTTGATGTGACCGAAGAAGTCATTTCTTTGCTTCGATGCAACCATAGAATAAAATAAGCGATAAGACCTGCAGCTAAAAGCATCATCACTCCTTCAAAAATTTCTTCTGACTCTTCTTCTAACTCTTTCGCCTCATTGAAGCCAATGAAGCCAAATACTAAGCTGAAGATAAGACCAGCAGCAGCCCCGATGAAGACAGAATACTTTAAATCTTTTCGGCCTACTTTTGTAACATGAGCTAAAATAATTCCAATGATAAGTGATGCTTCTAAACCTTCACGAAGCGACAAAGCCAAACTTGACCACATAAAAAGCTCCCCTTACTTTAAATGATAACAATCAATTTCCCTCTAATTTTAATGATAATGATTATCGTTGTCAATGTGATTTTTGGCTCTTTAATAAATTCTTATATAGGATTTTTCAGACTAAAGTATGAGAGTATTTCATTATAAAGTCGTTCGAAACGTAAGGACAAAGCGAATAAAATAAGAGTATCAACAATCAGTGGAGGTTTTAGTATGAGTTATACTCTTTTTATAAAAGCAAATGATAGATCGGCAAGTGAAGCGGTTAGCGTGAAATTATATAATGCGTTTTTAGAAAGCTATCAACAATCCCACCAAGGTGAAGAAATAATAGAACTAAATTTGTTTCAAGAAGAACTTCCTTATCTAAGTGCCGATATGATAAACGGTCAGTTTAAACTAGCAAGAGGGCTAGAAGTGACGGCAGCGGAAAACAAAGCAGCAGAAATTGCTAATCATTACTTAGAACAATTTGTGAAAGCTGATAAAATTGTCATTGCCTTTCCGCTTTGGAATTTTACTGTGCCAGCAGTGCTTCATACGTACTTTGATTATTTAAATCAAGCAGGCAAAACGTTTAAGTATACGCCAGAAGGTCCTGTGGGATTACTGGGCGATAAAAAAGTGATGTTATTAAACGCGCGAGGCGGAGTATATTCAGAAGGTCCATCAGCTGAGGTCGAAATGGCCGTTAAATATGTCAGCAGCGTATTTCAATTTTTTGGAGTTACGGATGTGAACTCTGTTATTATTGAGGGACATAATCAGTTTCCGGATCGTGCTCAAGAAATTATTGAAAGTGGCCTAGAACAAGCAGCACAAGCAGCCAAAACATTTTAAATAACCGTAGTAAAAAAGGACAGGACAAAAGTATTTTAGGTGAAGGTATATCCGAACGATAAATCGTTCGGATTTTTTGCTGTATATCTTAAAAGTTAATAGGTAAAATGAATAAATAAGATAAAAGATATTCGCTTTATCTATAGGAGGAGCAGAGATGGATATTCGTCAGCTTAATTATTTTTTAGAAGTCGCCAAATTAAGGAGCTTTACTAAAGCATCTCAAAGTCTTCATATTTCACAGCCGACCTTGAGCAAAATGGTGAAAAACTTAGAAGAAGAATTGGAAGTAGAATTAATTGATCGTTCCGCAAGACAGATTGATTTAACGGATGCCGGGGAAGTTGTGTATGCGCAAGGACAAAAAGTTATGGCATCCATTGATGAGCTATCGACTTATTTATATGATGTGATGAATCTGAAAAAAGGAATGATTAAAATTGGAATTCCTCCATTGATTGGAGTGCTGTTCTTTCCAAAGATTATTAAAGGGTTTCAGCAGCTCTATCCAGATATCACAATTAAACTTATTGAATACGGAGCCAATCGTGTTCAAAAAGCAGTAGAAAAAGGAGAGTTAGACCTAGGTGTAGCGGTGCTTCCAGTAAATGAACATCTTTTTGACATTAATCCTTTTATCTCTGAAAAAATGCTTTTATATGTTCACCACTCTCACCCTTTAGCCTCTAAAACTCATGTGGAAATTAATGAACTAGCCCAAGAGAAATTTATTTTATTTAATGAAGATTTTACGCTTCACGACCGGCTTATTCAGGCGTGTCAACAAGCAGGATTTGAACCTAATGTAGCTTACGAGAGCTCTCAATGGGATTTTATCGGTGAAATGATCGCGGAAAACTTAGGTGTATCTATCTTTCCACAATCCATTGCAGCAAAAGTGGATTCTGCTATCGTAAAAGCAGTTCCTATTACTAATCCTTCAATTTCATGGGATTTAGGATTGATTTTAAAAAAAGATAAATATATTTCATATGCCTCTAAACAATTCCTCCACTATATGAATGAACAGCATTCTGTTTTATATAGATAAAATGCATATGTTGTATTGAATATATGTATTTTACGAAAGAAAGAATGTGCGCTAAAGTAGATAGTGTAGAAAACATACACGAAAACAAACATTGATTCCGCGCGGTGTCAGTAAAAAATACGGAGGCTGATTTTACATGGCACAAAATAGTTATCAAAAAGGTTTAGATAAATTAATGGAATATACGTTAACGAGTAACGATGATATTTCGACTCATTTAAAAATTACGGAAGACTTAAAAGACCTAGCTCCTGACGTTGGGAAATATATTATTGAATTTGCCTATGGAGACATTTATTCACGACCAGGTTTAACGAATAAGCAGCGAGCATTAGTAACCATTTCATCACTGGTTACTCAGGGTACAGAGCCTCAGCTTGAGCTGCATTTAAACACAGGTTTAACAGCTGGGCTAGAGCCGAATGAAATTGTGGAAAGCATCATTCAATTAATTCCATACACAGGTTTCCCTCGCGTGTTAAATGCTTTAAGCGTAGCTAAGAAAGTATTCGCTCAGCGTGACGTGGAAGTAGAGACAGGCGAAAAAGAGCTAGTAGAAAATAAATAATAAGCACAAAAAAGACGCTCTAAAAGAGCGTCTTTTTTTATGCGAGCTGCTTTTGTTTGGTTTCTTTTCCTAGAAAAACAACCGAACCAACACCGATTAAAATAGCTGCACAAAAGATTGAGAACGTAACGGTTAAAGAAGCACCTTGAGTTGACATATACCCAACTAACAGCGGTCCTAGAATTCCTCCAATTCGTCCAAAAGAAGCGGCCATTCCAGCTCCTGTGCCTCGAATAGATGTCGGATATTGCTCAGGTGTATACGCGTATAAAGCTCCCCAAGCGCCTAAGTTGAAGAAAGACAACAACATTCCTGCTGTTAGCAGCAGCCAAAGTGACTCCGCATTTCCGAAGATATATGCGCTGGCAGCCGTACCTAACAGATATGTGACCAATACGAATTTTCGGCCCATGCGTTCAATAAACCAAGCAGCCGTATAATAGCCAGGCAGCTGAGCTAATGTCATAATCAATACGTATTCAAAGCTTTTGATTAAGCTAAATCCTTTAATGACCATGACGCTAGGTAGCCATAAAAACATGCCGTAATATGAAAATACAACGCAAAACCACAGAACCCACAGCATAATCGTAGATTGACGATAAGGCTTAGACCACACGCTTCTTACATTGTCCGCAATCGACGGTTTCTTTTCTTTTGTCGCTTCCACAAACTGAGGAGAATCTGGCAGTTTGATGCGCAAATAAATGGCATAAAACGCTGGAATAGCCGTTAGGATAAGAGCTAGCTGCCACCCGTAAGCTGGGATTACAAAGTAAGAAATAAGCGCTGCCAGTAGCCAGCCGAACGCCCAAAAACTTTCTAACAAGACGACCACTTTACCCCGTTTTTCCGGCGCCACGGTCTCAGAAACAAGTGTAGAAGCAACAGGCAGCTCTCCTCCTAAACCCATTCCAATTAAAAATCGAAATACTAAAAAAGCAGCAAGGGTAGTAGTAAGAGCCGAAAGGCCGCTTGCCACTGAAAAAAGAACAAGAGTCACAATAAAAACGGTTTTTCGCCCAATTCGATCAGCAAGCAACCCGAACACCAGAGCTCCAACGGCCATCCCGATCGAGTTAACGCTGCCTATCCAACTCATTTCAGTAGGGGAAAGTCCCCATTCAGCGTGAAGAGCTGCAATGATAAAAGACAAAATGCCAACATCCATTGCATCGAAGAGCCATCCGAGCCCTGCGATGCCAAGAAGCTGACGTTCTGATAATTGTTTTGTTTTCATGTCTTCCTCCTAGAAGCAAAGAATTTTGCTTTAAGTTTACACCTGTCTTGACATAATGTCACGTCTATTTTAAAGAAAAAATTCAAACGGAAAAGCTCTATACCTTGTGGTATAGAGCTAATTGTATTCTCACATTTTATCGTAAAGCATTTTTCCAGGCCATGTATACGCCATATGACCGCCATCTACCGTAATGCAATCACCCGTTACATATGAGCTGTCATCGGATGCTAAAAATAATACAGCCCCGGCTACTTCTTCCGGTTTACCTAAACGGCCCATCGGATCCACCCATTCATATGCTTTTCTGAATTTTTTTCCTTCTTCAGCGCCTGATAAATCATCAAGAAGAGGTGTTTCAATTGTTCCAGGAGCGATTGAGTTAACGCGAATACCTTCACGAGCGTAGTCAATTGCCATGGTTCTTGTTAAGTTGGTAATAGCACCTTTCGCTGCGTTATAGCCAGAACGGTCTAAGTCTGCTGCCAGTCCGGATACGGATGAATTATTAATAATCGATCCGCCATTTTCTAACATCAGCGGAATAACGTATTTGCTTACAAGAAATGTTCCGCGTAAATCTACCGACATTAAGCGATCCCAAAGTTCTACTGGATATTCGTGAAGTTTGCCGCCTTCTGTGTCTGTCCCTGCATTATTAAAAAGAATGTCTACTTTTCCAAATTTCTTTTCAATTTCTGCTGTGAATTCTTTTACTTTTTCTTCTTCAGCTACATCGATATAGTAGGCGTAGGCTTCACCGCCAGCGTCTTTAATTTCTTGAGCTACTTTTTTCACACCGTCTAAATTAATATCGGCACAAATAACAACCGCGCCTTCTTTCGCAAAGCGCTCAGCAGTTGCTTTTCCTATACCAGAGCTTGACCCTGTAATAACAGCAATTTTTGATTCTAAACGTCCCAATTGTATCCCTCCGAAAAAATAAATATATAAGTATGTATGTTCATGTACCCATCTATTATTTTGATAAAACGTCCCTAGTTTATACGTATGTGAATAAAAATAAAGAGACGCAGATGAAGCCAATCCATTGTATAATGAACAGCAGTATGTCAGAAAAAATGAGGTGTTTGCATGAAAGCAATCATAAAAAGTTTTATTAATGGACTCTTAACTATTGTCCCTATTATCCTTGTTATTTATATTTTGGTAAGAGTGTTTAATTTTTTAGACAGCATTTTAGGAAACGTATTGAAGCCCTATATGAAGCAGGATTATATACCTGGGATCGGAATCTTGGTGACTCTTGTTTTAATTACGTTTTTAGGATGGTTATCCACTCGTTTTTTTGCGGGGAAAATTATTAACTTAATTGATCGATTGTTAGAAAAAATACCACTTGTTAAAACGCTATATAGTGTTATTAAAGACACGTTTCAATCTTTTCTTGGAGAGAAAAAGTCATTTTCAAAAGTCGCTTTAGTGACGATGCCTGGCACGTCAATGAAAGTCATTGGATTTGTAACGTCTGAAGAAGTAGACGAGGTGATTCATTCATTAAAAGAACACGTAGCCGTCTATGTTCCACAAACTTTTCAAGTAGCGGGCTTTACTTTTTTGATTCCAAAAGAAGAAATTGAATGGTTAGATATTAAGCCGGAAGAGGCAATGAAGTTCGTGTTATCTGGGGGAGTATCTAGTTCAAAAGCAGAAAAATAACAGAAGGCTTGTTGAAGCCTTCTGTTATTTTTGTTGGAGTAAGGTTGTTAAAAGATTAAGCGGTTCTTCCAACGGTTTAAGTTCCGTTAAATTCCCCACCATGCCTTTTACAATAGCAGCAGTAGGCTTATCTTTTTTAAGTTCCGTTTTTAAAATGTGAAAGCTGTCTGCGTGCTCATCAGAAATATGATCGCTGGTGTCTAGCAGATGTTTAATTTCCTCAAGAGCTTGTTTTACCTGCTCATTTTTACTTAGAAAAGTCGTTCGTTCCTTTCCGTATATGTCTTCACCAAAAGAAGCTGGAATAAGGGGACGAGGTTTTCTAGTTAATAAATCTTCTACTAATACATCAACTCGGTCCATTATGTACTGCGCTACTTCTTTAAAGGTAAGCTCGTATTGATTGAAGATAATAATTTCTAAAAAGGAATGATGAATACCTTCAATCATTTTTGTTAAATCCGAGATATAAGGAGTTACGTCTTCTCCGTATACGCTAACGAGGCTTTTACGATGAAAGTAAAACGTTTCTCGCTGCATTTTATGAACAAAGGTCTCCACTTCTTTGTTAAATGGAATAGACTTTTCACGGATTTGCATGATAATAAAATCTCTGTGCTCTGTAATAAATTCATAGAAATAGATGAGCTGATTCATATAGCGGCTGCGGGCATCGTTTACTTCCTCGTCGAGAGCATAAACAGAACTAAAAAGCTTTTCATAGTAAAAGTTTAGAATCGATAATAAAAGTGCATCCTTAGACTTAAAGTGCAGGTAAAACGCGCCCTTGGAAATATTGCATTCATCTACAATTTCTTGCACAGAGGTAGCATTAAATCCTTTTTTGGCAAAAAGCTTAATCGCTGCTTCAATTATTTTTTTCTCTTTTTCTTTCACGTATTCTACCTCCTTTATTGAACAATTTGGCCATTCATTTCGTTAGATAATAGTATCATACACTAAAAAAGATAAAGGTATATATCAAAGTTGAGAACGAGAGTCAGTTCCTTTAAAAAACGATGATCATAAATATGTCTTTATTATGAACAAGTCAGGAGAGAGCCTGCTTAGGGTTGACACTGACCGGTTAGTCATTTATATTTTAAGTTGTTGTGACCGATCAGTCAATTTTATTAGTATACATACATTTAAAGGAGGATATGCATTGGGGAAGTTTATTAAATTTTCATTAAAAAATAAATTTGCAGTATGGCTGTTAACACTCTTTGTCATTATTGCAGGGCTGTATTCAGGATTTAATATGAAGCTAGAGACCATTCCTGATATTTCAACGCCTGTTGTAACAGTAAGTGCAACTTATCCGGGAGCCACTCCGGAACAAGTGGCAGATAAGGTGAGTAAGCCGATTGAACAAAAGCTTCAGGGACTGAGCGGCGTTGACACAGTTAGCTCGTCTTCTTATGAAAATATGGCTACCATTCAAGTTGAATATAGCTTTAGTAAAAATATGGAGAAGGCAGAAGACGAAGTTAGACGCGCTCTCTCAAACATCGATCTGCCAGATGATGTAGAGGAACCAAATGTTTCAAGACAAAGCATCAGTGATTTTCCGATTATTTCATTAAGTGTTTCAGATGATAAAAAGTCATTAGAAGACTTAACGAAGTATGTGAAAAATACCGTTGTTCCACAAGTTGAAAAAGTGCAGGGAATTTCTTCGGTCAGCGTATCGGGAGAACAAGTTGAAGAAGCAGAACTTGTATTCAAACAAGACAAGCTCAAGCAGCTGGGACTCGATGAAGATACAGTGAAAAAGCTGATCCAAGCATCTGATGCAAAAGTGCCGGCTGGTACGTATACTATGGATGGATCTCAGAAATCCGTTGTGGTAGACGGAAAGATGACAACAGAAAAAGACTTAGAAAACTTAGAGATTCCAGCTGTGCCTAGTCAAGGAGCTGCTCAAAATCAGCAACAAGGAATGAGCCAGCAGCAGACACAAGGAGCCGTGCAGCAGGCGCCGTCCGCAGCTTCGATTCCAACTGTGAAATTAAAAGAAATTGCGGACGTTAAAGTGACGGGGAAAGCAGAATCTATTTCTCGCACGAACGGAAAACCTTCAATTGCTGTACAAGTTGTCAAAGCGAAGGATGCGAACACAGTAAATGTTGTAAATGATATTAAAGAAAAAATGAATAGCCTAGAAAAGAAAAATAAAGACCTCCACGTTGACAATATTTTTGATCAAGGTAAACCGATTGAAGATTCTGTTCATACGATGCTAAATAAAGCTATTATCGGTGCGGTCTTTGCGGTTATTATTATTCTTTTGTTTTTACGTGATATTCGTTCAACGATTATTGCCGTTATTTCAATTCCGCTTTCGCTATTAATCGCCATTTTGGCGCTCAAATCAATGGATATCTCTTTAAATATTATGACGCTTGGAGCGATGACTGTAGCCATCGGAAGGGTGGTAGATGATTCCATTGTCGTTATTGAAAATATTTACCGCCGCATGGCTTATCAGGAAGAAAAGCTTACAGGAAAAGATTTAATTGTCGCGGCGACGAAAGAAATGTTTGTTCCAATTTTCTCTTCTACAGTCGTAACCGTGGCCGTATTCTTACCGTTAGGTCTCGTAGAAGGACCGGTAGGAGAGCTATTCTTACCATTTGCTTTAACGGTTGTTTTTGCACTGTTAGCATCACTGCTAGTAGCGGTAACACTCGTGCCAATGCTTGCTCATTCGTTATTTAAAACAAATGTAAAAGTAAAAGAAGAAAAGCCAAGCAAACTAGCACACGGATATAAGCGAATTTTGAACTGGACGCTAAACCATAAGCTTATTTCCTTTGGGTTAGCCGTACTACTGTTAGTAGGAAGTTTATTCTTAGTTCCTTCTATTGGCGTAAGCTTCTTATCATCCGATCAAGAAAAAACGCTGACGCTTACGTATACACCGAAAGCCGGACAGTCTCAAAGCGACGTAGAAAAAGCAGCGAATCGTGCAGAAGCGTACTTGATGAAGCGAGATGGTGTCAAAACGGTTCAGTATTCGTTCGGTGAAGGTAACTCTTTTAATCCGGGAAGCAAAAATAACGTTTTAACATTTGTGCAATATGACGAGGATACACAAAACTTTGATAAAGAGCAGGATAAAGTATTAAAAGCTCTTAATAAACAAGCGAATCAAGGTGAATGGGGCTCAATGAATACGGCGTCTAGCGGCAGCAATAATTCATTAAACGTCCTTATTTACGGAGATAGCTTAGATGAAATCAAACCTTATGCTGATAAAGTTCAGCATGTTTTAGAAAAGCATAAAGAGCTGAAAAATGTCGATTCTACGCTTTCAGATACGTTTGATGAATATACGCTAGTACCGAACCAAAAGAAAGCTGCTGAACTCGGCTTGTCTGCTAGTCAAATCGGCATGCAAATTTCCAACCTTGGACAGCGTGAAGTATTAACAACTATTCAAAAAGACGGAAACGAAATTAACGTGTACCTTCCAAAAGAAAAAGAGGATTTCTCTACTTTTGCCGAACTTTCAAGCACAAAAGTGACCTCTCAAACTGGACAGGAAGTTACATTAGATGAAGTTGTCGACATTAAAAAAGGTAAAACATCGAATACGGTAACGCGCCGTGATAATAAAATTTATGCAGAGGTAAGTGCCGATATTAAGAGTGACGATGTAGGCGGCGTTTCTTCTAACGTCCAAAAAGAAGTGAAGAAAATTGATTTGCCAAGTGATATGGATATCAGCTTTGGCGGAGCATCAGAGCAAATTAATGACTCATTTAGTCAATTAGGAATTGCTATGCTCGCAGCCATTGGTATCGTGTACTTCGTACTGGTACTGACATTTGGTGGAGGTTTAGCACCATTTGCTATCTTATTCTCACTTCCATTTACACTCATTGGTGCGCTAGTGGCGCTTTTAATCTCTGGGGAAACGATTAGTATTTCTTCGATGATTGGAGCTCTTATGCTAATTGGAATAGTGGTAACAAATGCGATTGTTCTGATTGACCGCGTGATTCATAAAGAGCAAGAGGGTCTTTCAACGCGTGAAGCGTTACTAGAAGCTGGAATGACACGTCTTCGCCCGATCTTAATGACAGCTATTGCAACGATTGGTGCACTGCTTCCACTAGCTTTTGGATTTGAAGGTGGAGGCCTTATTTCAAAAGGGCTAGGGGTTACGGTAATTGGAGGACTAACAAGTTCTACGCTGCTTACGCTCATTATCGTTCCAATTGTCTATGAGCTTTTTATGAAATTCAAGCGCAAAAAAGTAAAAGAGTAGAAGCAAAACAAATTTCCGCTTTTGAGGTGAATAGCGATGAAGTCAATTGATAAACTAATGAAACAGCTGATTCAACAAGGAATTAAAGCAAAGAAAGTAACGATTGATAAATCAAAGCGCCAGCAGTGGATGTCCATGTCATTGCCTAAAACGGCATGGCAGCATTCAAAATAAAAAAGAGCTGACTTAGAGTCAGCTCTTTTTTTATTAACGATCTGTATCTTCAAATGATCCTTCTTGATAGGCATCGCTTACTTGCTCATGTGTTTCTGCTAGACCTTGTGAGAGTGCATCTTGTCGGTTATAATCTTCTGTTTCGAACTGGCGGTCAGCCATTTCATTTGTATCTGGCTGCTTTTTAGGCTGTTTTTTTGAATTCATTTTCACCACTCCTATTTAATAAAGTGAGACCACGGTTAGTGTGCGATGAAAGGAAATACATTATACATGAAAGAAAGAGCTTCGATTCGTCGAAGCTCTTTCTTTCATATTATTATTGTTTTTTATCCAAGAAGATTTTTTCAATATCATCAAGTACGATATTAGCTGCTAAAACACCGCCTGCTGTATTCCAAGTAGCATCATCTACTTTATGAACATGGTCTTCTTGAGCCACTTTTAGCTTTTTAAAGAGAGGATCGTTTATCCATTCTTTTTCAAGCTTTGTTGCTTCACCGTCTCCCGTTTCATAAGAGAAGTAGAATAGCTGATCGCCGTCCATTGCCGGAATGCGTTCTTTTGTTGCATTCATTTCAGCAAAATCATCCTTGTCTTGAGACTCAGGTCGAGCAAATCCAAGCTGGTCTAAAATAACGCCTGAGAATGAATCTTTATGATAAATACGAACGTCTCCAGCTGTAAAGCGTACAACTGAGATTTTTTGTTTTAACTGATCTCCAAGGCGTTTCTTTAAATCTGCTACGCGATTGTCATAGTCAGCTAATACTTCTTTACCTTTTTCTTCTTTATTTACCGCTTTTGCATATAGCTCAAAGTTTGATTTCCAATCTCCGCGCAGCTCTTCAGAAAATACAGTCGGAGCAATTTGACTTAGCTGATCGTAAACTTTTTCTTGACGCATCTTATTTCCGATAATCAAGTCAGGCTTTAAAGCAGCGATTGCTTCTAAGCTTGGTTCGCTTTCTGTACCCACACTTTTAACGCCTTTCATTTGACCTTTAATATGGTCATACCACGGATTTCCTAACCATGATTGAACAGCACCAACAGGCTTTACACCCATTGCAAGAAGAGCTTCAGTACCTTCGTTTGTTAAAACGACCACTCGTTTAGGCGTTCCTTTAATATCTGTTTTATCCATTGCGTGTTTTACTGTATAAGTTTCGCTAGAACCCTCAGTTTTTTCTTTTTTATCCCCGTCAGCGCTGTTTGAATTACCGCAGGCTGCCAGCACAAGCAGTGTCATAATGGTAAGAATGGATAACAAATATGACAACTTGCCTTTAGAATATGTATTCACATCTTTTCCCCCTCGTAAGTGATAATGATTTTCATTAACAATTAAGATAATATTCTAACTTTTAAGCGGTGTCAATTAAAAGTTGAAAATGATTCTCAAAATCATTGACACTTTTTTCAATGTTTCCTAAACTAAAGGTTAGATATATATAGGAATCATCTTAGAGGAGAGCAATGAAAATGATGCTACGCAGTGTTCAAATGAAAGTAATGGGGCTCATCATTGGAATCATGCTGCTTTTAATCTGTATTGGATTAAGTATCGTACTCGGATACACAGATACAAGTATCAAAACAGCATTTGAAGCTTTTCAAGCGTTTAACGGTTCGAATGAGCACATAGTTATTCAAAATATTCGATTGCCGCGCGCTATAATCGGTGCTGTGGTAGGTATTTGTTTAGGAATTGCAGGAGCAATGATGCAGGCGTTAACGAAAAACCCACTTGCTTCACCGGATATTATTGGTGTGAACGCTGGGGCCAGCTTTTTTATCGTTGTTGCAGTGATGATTTTTTCGGTCAATTCACTTCAAGCTTTTACATGGATTGCATTTGTAGGAGCGGCATTAACCGTAGTGGTTGTCTATTTTCTTGGGTCCATTGGAAAAGAAGGGTTAACGCCTATTAAACTAACGCTTGCAGGAGCGGCTATTGCAGCCTTTTTCTCTTCTTTAACACAAGGACTGCTGGCTGTGGATGAATCTTCGCTTGATCAAGTCCTCTTTTGGCTGGCTGGGTCTGTGCAAGGACGCAAGGTTGAAATGCTGTATGGCATACTGCCTTATGTAGTGCCAGCAATTGTTGTTACTTTTTTTATCGCTTCAAAAATTAATATTTTAACGATTGGTGAAGACGTAGCCAAAGGATTAGGTCAAAGAACAGCTCTTGTCAAAATTATAAGCGGCATCATTATTGCGATCTTAGCCGGGGGAGCCGTTGCAGTAGCCGGTCCCATTAGCTTTGTCGGAATTATTGTTCCTCACGTTGTAAGAGCAATCGTAGGACAAGATTATCGCTGGGTATTTCCCTATAGTGCGGTTGTGGGCGGGATTTTAATTTTATTAGCTGATGTTGCGGCCAGGTATGTCATTATGCCTCAAGAAATCCCTGTTGGAGTCATGACTGCTGTTATTGGTACACCTTTCTTTATCTATATGGCAAGGAAAGGGGCAAAGGCGTCATGAAAACATACTTATCTCTTCGCTTAAAGAGAATTTCATTTTTAGTTAATATAAAAGCTACTCTAATCATTACCGGATTTTCAGCTTTCCTTGTTGCACTCTTTTTGTTAAGTGCAGGTACGGGTGACTTATTTATTAATCCACTTCGTGTAATTAAAATTTTAGCGGGTCATGGGTTGGAGTTTGAACGATTAGTTGTTACATCTTTTAGACTACCGCGTATTATTGTTGCCATTTGTGCTGGTATTTGTCTAGCTATTGCGGGCGCTATCTTGCAGGGGCTTGTGAGAAATCCGCTTGCTTCACCAGACTTAATTGGATTAACAGGAGGAGCGTCAGTTGGTGTAGTGTTATTTTTGACACTATTTAGTGATAAAAGCAACTCGTTAACCGTAAGTATTAATTGGATGCCTGTTAGCGCATTTTTAGGTGCCGTGGCAGTGGCGCTTTTGCTTTATGTGTTTGCCTGGAAAAATGGCGTCTCTCCTATTACACTAGTATTAATAGGAATTGGATTAACAGCGTTAACGAAAGCTATGACCACGCTGTTTATGATTATGGGTCCTATCTACCGCGCCAGTCAGGCAAATATTTGGATTACCGGAACGGTGTATGGTTCAAATTGGGCCAGTGTTTCCGTACTAGTTCCTGTTACAATAGGGCTGGTTATAATCACGATTTTAATGATTAGAAATTTAAATGTTCAAGAATTAGGTGAAGAAATTGCGACTAACGTTGGAAGTCGCGTTCAAAAAAATCGATTGGCACTATTGCTGATGAGCACAGCTTTAACTGGAAGTGCCGTTGCATTTGCCGGTGGAATTAGCTTTGTAGGATTACTTGCTCCTCATATTGCCCGAAAGCTTGTTGGTTCGTCATTTGGAGCTTTAATACCGCTATCGGCATTAATCGGAGCGATTTTAATCACGGCAGCAGATTTAATTGGCCGAACATTTTTCTTGCCAATCGAAGTGCCAGCAGGTGTATTTACAGCTGCAATTGGCGCACCGTACTTCATTTATTTACTATATAAACAAAGAAACGTATAGCATTCTTTGTAGAAGGAGCGATTCGCATGCATTCGTTAGAAACAAAATCGCTAACATTATCATATGGAGAAGCGATGATTATAGATGAGCTTGACGTTACCATCCCAAAGGGTGAGATTACAGTTTTTATCGGCAGTAATGGATGCGGAAAATCTACGCTGCTGCGTTCACTAGCAAGGTTGTTGAAGCCACATGCCGGCTCTATTTTACTAGAAGGCTCTAAAATTTCCTCTCTTCCTACCAAGGAAATTGCAAAGCAGCTAGCAATTCTTCCGCAAGGTCCTGTTGCACCTGAAGGGTTGACAGTGCTGCAGCTTGTTAAACAAGGGCGCTATCCGTATCAAAATTGGTTCCGTCAGTGGTCTCAAGAAGATGAAGAAAAAGTACAAAATGCACTCGAGGCAACAGGTTTAGCAGACTTGGCAGATCGTCAAGTTGATTCGCTTTCTGGGGGGCAGCGTCAGCGCGCATGGATTGCCATGACATTAGCACAAGATACGGATATTATTTTACTTGATGAACCGACAACGTATTTAGATATGACGCATCAAATTGAGATCTTGGACTTGTTATTTGAACTGAATGAAAAAGAAAATCGTACCATCGTAATGGTGCTGCATGATTTAAACTTAGCCTGCCGCTATGCTCATCATATTGTAGCGCTTCAAGATAAAAAAATCTATGCGCAGGGAAGACCAGAAGAAGTCATTAACTGTGATTTAGTACAGCGAGTCTTTAATATGAACTGCGAAGTGACGGTGGATCCGTTATTTGGAACGCCTCTTTGTATTCCTCATGGGCGCGGACGATGTATTGTGAATAAGCTGCGAGTTGAAACGCAGCATGCTCAATAAGAAAGAGCAAAGCGAGTTAGCAGAAAAATTCCGCTGTACGTTTAAAGATAACTCGCTGTACAGGTTGTCTCCTGCCAGCTGCATGGATGAAAGTAAGGTGAAGGTGCAGCTGTTATGGATTCAAGAGACGATGGAGGCCGCTAGTTTGAGAGCAGCTGCTTCAATGTTAGCGAAGCGGTATAGTTTTGTTGTGGTTGCGGCTTTGTATTCATTTATTGTGTTTCAAAAAAAGATAAATGCATCGACTAAAAATGTATCTTTGCATACCGAAGAAGTTGAAACGGTGTGGCTTCCAAAAGTGTTTATCTCAGAAATTGAGACGACAGAAGTAACAGAGGATAATCGCGAAATTCTTCTTGATGAACTTCTTGATGAATTGTTTGCTCATCAAATTGAGCCGATATGGTCAGTACTGCGTAAAGTGACAAAAATCTCAAAGCTGACGCTGTGGGAAAACGTAGCTGTTTATATTCACTGGCTTGATGATTTGCTTTTAGCAAACGAAGAAATAGACAATGTGCAAGTGCAAAAGAATTTACGATACGTGTTAGAAGAAGCTGAGGGCCGTCACTTTGGTTCATATCATCATAATCCGCTTGCTCGGTACAGTTCATCTCCTCAATATATAGAGAAACAAAAGCAGGAGATAAGAGGACGGCAAACGTGCTGTTTGTCCTACCAAACAGGAGCCAAAGAGACTTATTGTCGAACGTGTCCGGTTATTTGTAAACCAAAGAAAGGAGTGATTGCGCATGAGTAAAACCTTTCAAGAGCAATTCGACGGTTTGATTGCAAAGTATACGGAACTAATGGTTGGAGAAAGTGACGAACAGCTGCAGGAAAAAGTGAAAATGTGGGCACTTTACAACCATATCTCAAAATCTATGCCGCCTTTAACAAAGCATTGGAATCAATTATATCCAGAAGCAAAAGCGGAAATGGTCGAGATTGTGAAGGAAATAAAAGAGCTGAATGAAGCGCATCGAGCGTCAGAGCGAAAACCAGAATAAAAACATTCATCACAAAGCTGATGGATGTTTTTTTATCTAAAAGCTCTCGGTCGCTTTTTGATTTTGTATGCATATGTTAATAAAGGGTGCCTATCTATCTAGTTTGAAAAATGGTAAAATTAATGATAATTAAATAAATTTTGTGAGGCGTATGACAAGTGAAGGCGGGGGGTTGCTTTGGAACAAACGATAAGAAACTTTTTTTTATTGTTATCAAAAAGCAAAAAGTTAACAAAGCTGGCTAAGCGCTATGGCTTACGTTTTGGAGCAGCAAGATTTGTTGCAGGGGAAACCATCGATGAAGCTGTTAGTGTGATAAGAAAGCTAAATGAACAGGGATTGAAAGTAACGATTGATTATCTTGGCGAGTTTGTAGAAAGTGAGGCTGAAGTTGATCATGCTGCAGCTCAATGCATAAAGGCCATTCACCTTATACACAAAGAAAGATTAGATTCAGAAATTTCTTTAAAATTAACGTCTATGGGACTGGATATTTCAGAAGGTTTGGCGCTTCATCATATGCGGCGTATTCTTGAAGAAGCGGAAAAACATAGCGTATTTGTGACGATTGATATGGAGGACTATAAGAGATGCAGCAAGACGATTAAGCTATTTAAACAATTAAAAAATGAGTATGAACACGTAGGGACGGTGCTTCAAGCATACTTATATCGAACAGAAAGTGACGTCCGTGAATTAGATGCTTATGCTCCTAAATTAAGGTTAGTGAAAGGTGCATACAAAGAAGCAGCAGACGTGGCGTTTCCTGATAAAGAAGACGTAGACGAAAACTTCAAAAACATAATTGGACTACACCTATTAAACGGTCACTACACAGCAGTTGCTACTCACGATGAACGAATCATTCAGTATACAAAAGAGTTTGTTAAAAAGCATGGAATTCCAATCGATCAGTTTGAATTTCAGATGCTATACGGCATTCGATCAGAAAGGCAGGTTCAGCTTGTAGCAGAACAATATAAAATGAGAGTGTACGTTCCTTATGGAACGGACTGGTATGGATATTTTATGAGACGGCTTGCAGAAAGACCTGCAAATGTCGCATTTGTCTTAAAAGGAATCGTAAAAAAATAATAATGAAATGGTCGTGATGACAAAGTAAGAAATAATCAAAAATCGAACATGATTCGATTACTCATGTTCGATTTTGAGGTTAATGTCCTTGTGTATTATGCTTTGTGTACTGTTGGTTTTGAGATGTCTTTTTGCCACGGCCGTGCGGTTCATTGACAGGTCCAGCATTTCCCTTAACGCTTGCTGCGCTTACGCCTGCTGACGATGGATCCTTCTTTAATTTGCTCACAAAATCACCTCCTGTGTATTAAGATAACCAAACACATTAAAAATAGTTAGAGATAATATTGTGAATATATTGCGAAAATTTAAAAAATGTTTTATAGTAAAAACAGAGATTAACAGTGACTCTCTTTTTTTACGCATAAAATGAATGACCATTCATTCAATATATTAAAGGGGATGTGGGGATAATTATGAACATAAAAAAAGCCGCCGTTTTAGGTTCAGGAGTTATGGGATCTGGAATTGCAGCTCATTTAGCGAATGTAGGAATTCCAACGCTTTTGCTAGACGTGGTTCCAACTTCATTAACAGCAGACGAGGAAAAAAAACAGCTAACGCTTGAAGATAGGCAAGTGAGAAATTGGTTGAGTACAACTGCTCTAGCTAAATTAACGAAGCAAAAACCAGCGCCTTTAACGTCTAAGTCGTCACTATCGTTAATTACGCCAGGAAATCTTGAAGATCATTTACAGCAGTTAAGCGACTGTGATTGGATTATTGAAGTAGTAGTCGAACGTCTTGAGATTAAACAGCAGTTGTTTGAAAAAATTGACAGTGTAAGAAAAAAAGGAAGTATCGTAAGTTCAAATACTTCGGGAATATCGATCCACGAAATGGCTAAAGGACGCTCAGAAGATTTTAAAGCGCATTTTTTAGGAACGCACTTTTTTAATCCACCGCGTTATTTAAAGTTATTAGAAATCATTCCAACTCATGACACAAAACCAGAAATTGTTGAATATATGAAAACGTTTGGTGAAGATGTATTAGGTAAAGGAGTAGTTATTGCAAAAGATACGCCTAACTTCATCGCCAACCGTATCGGTACGTACGGTTTACTTGTGACCGTTCAAGAAATGTTAAAAGGTAATTACAGTGTGGGAGAAGTTGACTCTGTGACAGGCCCTTTAATTGGAAGACCAAAAAGCGCAACGTTTCGAACGTTAGACGTAGTGGGACTAGACACATTTATTCATGTGGCCAACAATGTATTTGACAAAGTGGAAGGCAAAGAAAAAGAAGTGTTTGATGTGCCTTTATTTATGAAACAAATGCAGGAAAATGGCTGGCTGGGAAGCAAGTCGGGGCAAGGCTTCTTTTTAAAGAAAGGCAAGGAAATTTTAGAACTTGATCCTAATACACTTCAATACGTCGAGAGAAAGAAGTTAAAAACAGCTTCTACCGAATTAAGCAAGCAGGCAAAAGGGCTGAAAAATAAAATGAAAGCGCTTATATATTCTGATGATCGTGCTGGACAGCTTCTTTGGAATGTGATCAGTCCCGTTCTTGTATATGCAGCACAGTTAAAAAATGAAATAGCCGACGATATCGTGGCCATTGATCAAGCTATGAAGTGGGGATTTGGCTGGAAAATGGGTCCTTTTGAAACGTGGGATGCAATTGGTTTAGAAAAGTCAATGGAGAAGATGGAGCAGTCTGGTTTAGCAGTTCCGCAGTGGATAAAACAAATGCAAGAAAATGGATTTACAAGCTTTTATAAAGAAATGGAAGGTCAAACGCTTTACTACGAAGATGATGAGTATAAAGCGGTAAAAGAAAATAAAAAGGTAATTCATCTGTCATCTTTACGTTCTCAAAATAATGTCATTTTAGAAAACAGCGGAGCGAGTTTAATTGATTTAGGAGATGATGTGGCGTGCCTGCAGTTTACATCTCCTAACAATGCGATTGGGCTAGATATTATCAGCTTATTAAATCAGTCTCTTGAAGAAGTGAACAAGAATTATAAGGGGCTGGTCATAGGAAACCAAGGCAAAAATTTCTGCGTTGGCGCTAACTTAGCTATGATTTTGATGGAAGCACAAGATGACAATTATTTTGAAGTTGAGCTTGTCATTAAACAATTTCAACAGGCAATGATGAAGGTGAAATACAATGAAAAGCCGGTTGTTGCAGCTCCATTTGCGATGACTCTTGGAGGCGGAGCAGAAATTTGCTTACCGTCAGCTAAAATCCAAGCTTCTGCTGAAACTTACATGGGCCTTGTAGAAGTAGGAGTCGGGTTAATTCCTGGCGGAGGAGGTAACAAGGAGCTTTATATCAAACAGCTAAATGGTTTACCGAACGGTGTAACGCTTGATCTTCAGCAAATTGCTAATAAAACATTTGAAACCATTGCTACTGCAAAAGTATCCACTTCTGCTGCTGAAGCTAGACAGCTAAACTTTTTAAATCGCTATGATGCTATCAGCGTAAACGGAGATCACTTGCTGAATGATGCGAAGAACTCAGTCCTTGCTTTACATGACACGGGCTATAAACCACCTGTAAGAACTAAGATTCCTGTGGTTGGAGAAACAGGATATGCAACGTTGCTGCTAGGAGCTCAATCCATGAAATATTCAGGATATATATCAGAACATGATTATAAAATTGCTAGTAAGTTAGCATTTGTGTTAGCCGGAGGACGTGTAGCGTTTGGTTCGGAAGTTGATGAAGAGTATTTGCTGGACTTAGAGAGAGAAGCATTTTTAAGCCTTGTTGGAGAAGTAAAGTCTCAAGAACGTATGCAGCACATGTTAGTTAAAGGAAAACCACTGCGTAATTAAGGGGGAGAAAAAATGAGAGAAGCAGTTATTGTAGCAGGTGCTAGGACACCGGTCGGAAAAGCAAAAAAAGGTTCACTGGCAAGTGTTAGACCTGATGATTTGGGAGCTATCGCGGTTAAAGAAACTCTTCGACGAGCAGGCGGATACGAAGGGCCAATTGATGATTTAATTATTGGTTGTGCGATGCCTGAAGCGGAACAAGGTTTGAATATGGCTCGAAATATTGGCGCTCTTGCGGGTTTGCCTTATACGGTGCCAGCAATAACGATTAATCGTTATTGTTCATCAGGTTTGCAAAGTATTGCCTACGGTGCAGAACGAATTATGCTAGGGCAAGCCAAAGCAGTGTTAGCTGGAGGAGCAGAATCAATGAGTTTTGTTCCGATGTTTGGAAACGTAGCACGTCCGAATGTTCAGCTGGTTGAAAATGCGCCGGAATATTATATGGGCATGGGACATACAGCAGAACAAGTGGCGATGAAATACGGCATTTCACGTGAAGACCAGGATGCATTTGCTGTACGCAGCCATCAAAAAGCAGCAAAAGCACTTCAAGAAGGGAAGTTTAACGACGAAATTGTTCCCGTGGAAGTGACGCTTCGAAAAATCGATGAAAACAATAAGCTCCGTGAACAAAAGCTGATGTTCTCTCAAGATGAAGGAGTTCGTCCCGGCACAACTGCGGATGTATTAGGAAAACTTCGTCCAGCCTTTTCGATTAAAGGATCCGTAACAGCTGGAAACTCTTCGCAGACAAGTGACGGAGCTGCATCCGTTTTTCTAATGGATAAAGAACAAGCTGAAGCAGAAGGCTTGAAGCCTTTGCTTAAGTTTCGCTCATTTGCAGTTGGAGGAGTTCCGCCTGAAGTAATGGGAATTGGCCCGGTAGCTGCCATCCCTAAAGCTCTTAAGCTAGCAGGGCTGGAGCTTTCTGATATTGGATTGTTTGAATTAAATGAAGCATTTGCTTCTCAAGCACTTGGCGTTATTCGTGAATTAAATATTAATGAAGATAAAGTAAATGTAAACGGAGGCGCTATTGCCTTAGGTCATCCATTAGGCTGTACTGGAGCTAAGCTGACTCTTAGCTTAATGCACGAAATGCAGCGTCGAAATGAGCAGTTTGGAATTGTCACCATGTGTATTGGCGGAGGAATGGGAGCTGCTGGTGTATTTGAATTGTTAGCATAATCATTTTAAAGGGGGATATGAACATGTCAAATAAAACAAAACAAATGATTAAAGGTGGAAGTTTTTTAATTGAAGAAGGCGATGCAAGCCGCGTCTACACGCCAGAGGATTATACATCTGAACAAAAGATGATTGCCAAGACGACAGATGAATTTGTAGAAAATGAAGTCCTTCCACAAGTGGAATATTTAGAAAAGCATGAGTTTGACCGTTCTGTAAAGCTATTAAAACAAGCTGGTGAATTAGGGTTGCTTGGTGCAGATGTACCGGAAGAATACGGTGGGCTTGGTTTAGATAAGATTACCTCGGCTTTAATTGCTGAAAAAATGTCTCGAGCAGGCGGATTTTCCATCACTCATGGTGCTCATGTAGGAATTGGATCATTGCCAATCGTCTTATTTGGAACAGAAGAGCAAAAACAAGCATATTTACCTGCTTTAGCGGTAGGGGAAAAAATAGCAGCATATGCGTTAACAGAACCTGGTTCTGGTTCCGATGCCCTCGGTGCTCGCACAACAGCTCGCCTTAACGCAGAAGGCACACACTATGTGTTAAATGGAGAAAAGCAGTGGATTACGAATGCCGGATTTGCTGATGTGTTCGTCGTGTACGCGAAAATTGACGGCGATAAATTTTCTGCTTTTATCGTTGAACGCGAATTTCCAGGTGTTTCGGTTGGACCGGAAGAGAAGAAAATGGGAATCAAAAGCTCATCAACCAGAACGTTGATTCTTGAAGATGCGCTTGTCCCAAAAGAGAACGTGTTAGGTGAAATTGGAAAAGGCCATGTGATTGCCTTTAACATTTTAAATATTGGACGCTATAAGCTTGGAGTTGGAGCAGTTGGAGCAGGGAAACGTGCGTTAGAAATTACGTCTCAATATGTTAACCAGCGTCAGCAGTTTAAAACGCCAATCGCTAGATTCTCATTAACGCAAGAAAAGTTAGCCACAATGGCTTCTAAATTGTATGCAACTGAAAGCTCTGTTTACCGTACGGTAGGACTTTTTGAAGACCATATGGGCCAGCTTTCCGAAGAACAGCAAAAAGACGGAAAGCAAATTGCCGCTTCCATTGCTGAATATGCCATTGAATGCTCATTAAATAAAGTGTTTGCAACGGAATCTCTTGACTATATCGTAGATGAAGGGGTGCAGCTTCACGGAGGCTATGGTTTTATGAGTGAGTATGAAATCGAGCGCCTGTATCGTGATTCCCGCATTAACCGTATTTTTGAAGGAACAAATGAAATTAATCGTCTCTTAGTACCAGGCACATATTTACGCAAAGCGCTAAAAGGAGAGCTTCCGCTGCTTCAAAAAGCACAAACGCTTCAAGAAGAATTGATGATGCTTATGCCGCAGGAAGTAGGGAATGAGCCGTTAGATCAAGAAAAAATGCTTGTGCAAAATGGGAAGAAAATTGCGCTCTTGCTTTTAGGTCTAGCTGCACAGAAATACGGTAAAGAATTAGAGAAAGAACAAGAAATTCTCGTTAATATTTCCGATATGATTAGTAACGTATATGCAATGGAATCCACTGTTTTACGTACTGAAAAAGCCATTTCCAAAACAGGAGTAGATCAAAACAGCTTAAAAGTAAAATATACGCAAGTATTCTGCCAAGAAGCATTTAATCGAATCGAAGCAGATGCAAAAGAAACGTTAATTGGCGTTGAACAAGGTGATACGCTTAGAGTTATGCTTTCGTCTCTTCGTAAGTTAACTCGCTATACACCAATTAATGTAATTAGCGTAAAGCGCGAGATTGCAAAAACACTTCTAGAAGTAGAGAAGTTCACAGTTTAAGAAAAAAGGAGCTCGTTTTACGAGCTCCTTTTTGTTTAAGAAGCCTCTATCTAGGTAAATGATAAAGGATGTGTTAAAATACGAAAAAAGCTTAAAATAAAGGGTGGTTGACGAAATGTCATTGTTTTTTTATTCATATCCAAAGTGTGGCACGTGCCGAAAAGCAAAGAAGTGGCTGGATGATAATGGAGTAGCGTATGAAGAAATTCATATTGTAGAAAACCCGCCAACAAAAGAGCAGCTGCAGTCTTATTATCAGAACAGCGGTTTAGAATTAAAAAAATTCTTTAATACAAGCGGTAAAAAATATCGCGAATTAGGACTGAAAGATAAAGTAAGCAGTGCGAGTGAAGATGAACTTCTATCGATTCTTGCATCAGATGGCATGTTAATTAAGCGTCCGCTGCTAACAGATGGACAAAAAGTAACGCTTGGTTTCAAAGAAGAGCAGTTTGAGAACGTGTGGAAGTAAGTTTTCAAATAGAAAATTTTTACCTTTTACGTTACACTGTTAATAGGAAGTTATTTTAGGTTGTAGAAAGTGTTCTCCACGTTGAAGGCGCTTTTTATATAAACAAATTACGATACATATTTTGGAGGGATTAAGATGAGTACACCAAAAGATTTGCGTTATTCTGAAGAGCATGAATGGGTAAAAACAGAAGGAGACGTTGTCCGCGTAGGTATTACACATTTCGCTCAGGCTGAGCTTGGAGACATCGTATTCGTTGAACTGCCAGAAGTAGGAGCAACAGTAGAAGCTGACGAGCCGTTTGGTAGCGTTGAATCAGTAAAAACAGTTTCTGAGCTTTATGCACCAATTAGCGGTGAAGTTGTAGCAGTAAACGACAACTTAGGCGATAGCCCTGAACTTGTTAATGAATCTCCATACGAAGAAGCATGGATGATTACAATCAAACCATCTGATGCTTCTCAAGTAGACAAGCTGATGACAGCAGAGCAATACGAAGAAATGACAAACGAAGGATAATACTCCTCCATAAATTGTCTTTATGAAAAGTTTTTGACTGGACACTCTATTAGTAAACAAGCTAAAGGAGTGTCTTTTTATGTTTGAAAAACAAAAAATGGACGTTACAGATCGCGTTACAGCTAAATTTCATGACGGCGGTATGAAATTATATGTTGATAAGCAGCCAATTGGTGAAGTTAGTTATGGGACAAGCGGCAATGAATACCGCTTTGAAGAAGGATATTCGCAAGAAAATAATAAGTTCTATCAATATGCGGACGTACAAAAACAAGGTGAAACGCAAAAATATACAGACTGCGACGAAGAAGCAGGATGGTGCTAAACAGTGGCAACTGCCGCTGTTTTTCTTGTTTTATGGAAATAATATGGCCTAAACTGCCTTTTAAAAGAGTTCTTTCTTGCAAATTTCTTTTAAAAAACAGGTGAACTGTGATACATTAACGAATATTGTATAGCATAAAGAAATGATGTTACTATACAACTGACGATTACGGGTGATGAAAATGGGGCTAATTGAAATTGAAAAAGTAATTATTGTCGAAGGAAAATCAGATAAAAAGCGTATTCAAGATATCATTCGAGAACCAATTGAAATTATTTGTACAAACGGTACGATTAGTTTATCAAAGCTGGATGAAATTATTGACTGTACGTTTAACAAAGAGGTATACATACTCGTTGACTCTGATGATTCAGGGAATAAGCTGAGAAAACAATTTAAACGAGAGCTTCCGGAAGCAGAGCATTTATATATTGATAAAATGTACCGAGAAGTTGCTGCCGCCCCTAGACATCACATAGCAACAGTATTACTGAGTGCCAATATCGATGTTAATGCAGAATTTTTAACATAAAAGGAATGAGCAACATGCAAGAATGGAGCGAAAAACAGCTTGATGATCAGTTAAAAGAAGGAGAAAGAGCCTTTATCTTTTTCCATACGCCTTTTTGCGGAACGTGTCAGCTGGCAAAAAAAATGTTAACCGTGGCAGAAGCGATGCTGCCGGATGTAACCATCGGAATGAGCAATTTAAATTATATGCCTTCAAAAGCAGAGTTATTTTCCATTGAAAGTGTACCTTGTTTGATTGAAGTGAAAAATGGCGAAATGATAAAAAAACTTTATGCGTTTCATTCCATCGAGCACGTGCTTGAAGAACTTCGATAATCAAACGTTTGTTTAAAATGAAGAAATGGAAAGAGAGCGAACCGTTGGGGCTGTTGAAATCTTGGGATATTATCCCAAGGGTAAAATCTGTTGACAGCCTATCTGACACATGCTAAAATCACACTCATGAATGTTCATAAATGAATGAATATTTCCCAAAAACAAAATAATTGTTGCGAACTCTTATCAAGAGAGGTGGAGGGACTGAGCCCTGTGAAACCCGGCAACCGTCAGACTAACTGAAATGGTGCCAATTCCTGCAAAGCTATGCGCTTTGAAAGATGAGAGAAAGGATTAAATATCGAGCCTTTCTGTCATGCGCAGAGAGGCTTTTTTGATGGGGAAAAATGTTTTACGGCTTTTTCATTCTATAGGGCAACCTAACATAATCAAGTTTTTACTAAAGAAGGTGAAGAAATATGATTACATTAACAGACGTTACAAAAATTTATCAGGCTAAAAGCGGTCGAGTAACAGCTGTTGATAATGTGAATCTAACCGTTAACCAAGGTGAAATTTACGGAATTATTGGTTATAGCGGAGCGGGGAAAAGTTCTTTGATTCGCTTGCTAAACGGATTAGAAACACCAACGACAGGAACGGTCGAAGTAGCAGGTAATGATATTGGAAAAATTAAAGGCGGAAAACTCAGAAAAGCTAGACAAGAAATTAGTATGGTATTTCAGCACTTTAATATCTTGTGGTCACGTACGGTACGAGAAAATATTGCCTTTCCGTTAGAAATAGCAGGGATTTCAAAAGAAAAAAGAATGAAACGAGTAGACGAACTTATTAAGCTGGTCGGGCTTGAAGGGCGTGAAGATGCTTATCCATCACAGCTTAGCGGCGGACAAAAGCAGCGTGTTGGGATTGCTCGAGCGCTAGCGAACAATCCAAAAGTATTGCTTTGTGATGAAGCAACATCAGCGCTTGATCCCCAAACGACAGATTCCATTTTAGATCTGTTAGTAGATATTAATGAAAAGCTTGGGTTAACCATTGTATTGATTACTCATGAAATGCACGTCATTCGTAAAATTTGTCATCGAGTAGCCGTTATGGAAAATGGGGCAGTAGTAGAAGAAGGACAAGTGCTAGAAGTATTCAGAAAACCTAAGCAGCCGATTACAAAACGATTCGTTCAACAGATTTCTGAACCAGAGGAAACGTTTGAAACGATTGAACAAGTAAAAGAGCTGTATCCAAGCGGGCAAATTATTCAGCTGACGTTTGTTGGCGGAAAAGCAGAGCAACCGCTCATTACAACGATTTTAAAACAGTTTGATGTAACGATTAATATTTTGCAAGGAAAGATTTCTCATACACAAACAGGTTCATACGGGACGTTGTTCGTTCATTTAGACGGAGAATTAACAGAAGTTGAAAAAGTCATTGCATACATTCATGAGCAGCAGGTAGAAGTGGAGGTAATGACGAATGCTTGAGAAACTATTTCCAAACGTTATTTTAGATGATTTTATTCAAGCGACAAATGAAACACTATATATGACGGCTATTTCAGTTATAGCCACGTTTGTTCTAGGTATTTTATTGGGGTTGCTTTTATTTTTAACGTCCAAAGGACAGCTTTGGCAAAACAAACCTTTATATGCCATTGTGTCAGCAGTTGTAAATATTTTTCGTTCCATTCCATTCATTATTTTAATTGTTTTACTGATTCCATTTACCAAAGCGTTGGTAGGAAGTATTTTAGGCGCTAACGCAGCGTTACCGGCTTTAATTGTTGGAGCAGCACCATTCTATGCGCGTCTTGTAGAAATTGGTCTGCGTGAAATTGATAAAGGTGTTATTGAAGCTGCTAAATCAATGGGAGCCACAACAAGCACTATTATCTTTAAAGTGCTGTTACCTGAATCGCTGCCAGCTTTGATTTCCGGTTTGACAGTAACAACCATTGCGTTAGTCGGTTATACGGCAATGGCGGGTGTGATTGGAGCTGGAGGTCTTGGAAACCTTGCATATTTAGAAGGATTCCAGCGCAGTCATAATGACGTAACGCTAGCCGCTACGATCTTAATTTTGATTATTGTATTTATTATCCAACTTATTGGAGATGCGATTACTGCAAAAATTGATAAAAGATAAAGGGAGGACTATTTATTATGAAGAAATGGCTTTCAGCTTTAGCATTAACATCTGCGCTAGTAGTAGGATTAGCTGCATGTGGATCTAACAATGGATCGAAAGATGAAAAGAAAATTGTCGTGGGTGCATCTAATACGCCTCATGCTGAAATTTTAGAACAAGCAAAACCGATTTTAGAAAAACAAGGAATTGACTTAGAAATTAAAAAATTCCAAGATTACATCTTACCGAACACAGCTCTTGCAAACAATGAAATTGATGCAAACTATTTCCAGCACGTTCCTTATATGAATTCAGTGCTAAAAGATCATAAAGGTGAAAAAGGGTATGATTTTGTAAGTGCCGGTGCCATTCACATTGAACCAATTGGTATCTACTCTAAAAAATACAAAAGCTTAAAAGATCTTCCGAAAAACGGCACAGTTATTATGCGTGATGCAGTAGCAGAGCAAGGACGTATTTTATCGATTTTTGAAAAAGCTGGCGTGATCAAATTAAAACCAGGCGTAAAGAAAACAGACGCACAAATTAAAGATATTGTGGAAAACCCTAAGAATTTAAAATTTAAAGCCGATGTTGAAGGCGGATTGTTACCTCAAATGTACAAAAACAATGAAGGTGACGCTGTTGTTATCAATGCTAACTATGCTATCGATGCTGGTTTAGATCCAGTAAAAGATCCGATCGCAGTGGAAAGCAAAGAAAATAACCCTTATGCAAATATCATTACGGTTCACAAAGGTGACGAAAATAAAGATACAGTGAAAGCTTTAGTGAAAGTTCTTCACTCTAAAGAAATTCAAGACTATATTAAAGAAAAATACAAAGGCGGAGTACTGCCGGTAAATAAATAATAGAAGAAAAGCACTTGTCCCCTCTGGGCAAGTGCTTTTTTTTGTATGCCGCAAAACGAATAACTCTTATTTTTCTCACGCATACTAACCGTGAAAACTTTACTGATGATGGGAGCTGACGTTATGCAGCAAGAAGCACGTCATTCAACTGAGCAAGCACTTCATGATTATAAAATGGGTGTTGGGAAATTTAGTGAAAAATTGCCGGAAGTAACAAAAACGTTTAATGCGTTTACTGAAGCATGTTTTGGAGAAGGTTCTCTTTCTAAAAAAGAAAAGCAGTTAATCGCGCTAGGAATCAGCGTAGTAGCTCAAGACGAGTACTGTATGATTTATCATACAAAAGGCTGCATTGATCAAGGTGCAACTGAGCAAGAAATTTTAGAAGCATGCGGAGTGTCAGCAGCATTTGGCGGAGGCGCAGCGATGAGTCAGTCCGTTACACTTGTCCAAGAGTGTATTTCAGAACTGACTAGCCACACGCACTAAGTAAATATAACACGTAAAAAAAGCTTGTCTTAGAAGGCTCCGCAGAGTCTTTTAAGGCAACTTTTTTATGATTGAATTTAGTCTGAAAAAACGTACATAATGGTTTAAAACCTTTTGGGTCAAAAGGTTGCTATAAGTTTTCATTTGTTATAAGATTGTAATGAGAATAAAATGAGAATAATTAAAAAGATATAGGTATATCGTTTTTTACTATATACGTCTATAACTGGAGGTTTTAATATGGCAGGGTCAACTTTAACAATTAAAGATCTTCATGTTGCAATTGAAGGTAAAGAAATTTTAAAAGGTGTTAATTTAGAAGTTAAGGGCGGCGAAATCCATGCAATCATGGGACCAAACGGTACTGGTAAATCAACATTATCTTCAGCAATCATGGGACATCCTAAATACGAGGTTACACAAGGAAGCATCACGCTAGACGGCGAAGATGTACTTGAGATGGAAGTAGATGAGCGCGCTCGTGCAGGTCTATTCCTAGCGATGCAATATCCAAGTGAAATCAGCGGGGTAACAAATGCTGACTTCTTACGTTCAGCAATTAATGCTCGTCGTGAAGAAGGCGAAGAAATTTCACTAATGAAATTCATCCGTCAATTAGACAAAAACATGGATTTCTTAGAAATGGATCAAGACATGGCTCAGCGTTACCTAAACGAAGGTTTCTCTGGCGGTGAGAAGAAGCGTAATGAAATTCTTCAATTAATGATGCTTCAACCAGGAATTGCAATTTTAGATGAAATCGACTCTGGTTTAGATATCGATGCGTTAAAAGTTGTATCAAAAGGTATTAATGAACTGCGCGGCAGCGAGTTTGGTTGCTTAATGATTACTCACTACCAACGTTTACTAAACTATATTACACCAGATAAAGTTCACGTTATGATGCAAGGTCGCGTTGTAAAATCAGGCGGACCAGAATTAGCACAGCGTCTAGAGGCAGAAGGTTATGACTGGATCAAACAAGAATTAGGTATTGAAGACGAAACTGTAGAGCAAGAAGCTTAAGAGTTAGGAGGATCTCTATGACTATTGATACGAAATTACCATTTGATCAAGAGTACATCAGCAGCTTTTCAAAAGAAGCTAATGAACCAAGTTGGCTGCTAGATCTTCGCTTACAAGCTCTTGCGAAAGCAGAAGATCTTGCACTTCCAAAGCCAGATAAAACAAACATTTCGAAATGGAACTTTACTGCATTTGACAAGCACACTTCACAGGCAAGCACAATCTCATCTGTAGACGAGCTTCCAGAAGTGGTTAAAGCACTGATTGATACAGAAGCTGTTAAAAATCTATATGTTCAGTGTGACCAAACAGCTGCATATTCAACATTAACAGAAGAGCTAAAGTCTCAAGGCGTTATCTTCACAGATATTCAAACAGCTGCTAAAGAGCATAGCGACCTTGTTGAGAAGTACTTCATGAAAGACGGAGTTAAAGTAGATGAGCACCGTTTAACTGCATTAAACGCAGCGTTATTAAACGGCGGTGTATTTGTATACGTTCCTAAAAATGTAGAAGTACAAGAGCCTCTTCAAGCTGTATTTGTCCGTGAAGATGAAGAAGCAGCTTTATTCAACCATGTTATCGTTGTAGCTGAAGACAACAGCTCAGTAACATATGTAGAAAACTACATTGCTACTGCTGAAGAGTCAAACGGTGTTGTCAATATCGTGACGGAAGTATTCGCTAACAGCAATGCAAAAGTAACGTTTGGAGCTGTTGACTACTTAGCTAAAGGTACAACTACTTATGTGAACCGCCGAGGTGTAGCTGGCAAAGATGGTCGCATTGAGTGGGCTTTAGGCTTAATGAGTGAAGGAAATACAGTTTCAGAAAATACAACGTATCTAATGGGCGACGGTTCATATGGAGATACAAAAACGGTAACAGTTGGACGTGGAGAGCAGTCTCAAAACTTAACAACAAGTATCGTACACTTCGGAAAACATTCTGAAGGCTACATTTTAAAACACGGCGTTATGAAAGAAAGCGCGTCTTCAATCTTTAACGGTATCGGTAAAATTGAACACGGTGCATCTAAATCAAACGCAGAGCAAGAATCTCGTGTGTTAATGTTAAGTGAAAAAGCACGTGGAGACGCAAACCCAATTCTTCTAATTGATGAAGATGATGTAACAGCAGGACACGCTGCATCTGTTGGACGCGTAGATCCAATTCAGCTTTACTACTTAATGAGCCGCGGTATTCCGCAAACAGAAGCAGAACGTCTAGTTATTCACGGGTTCTTAGCACCAGTGGTAAACGAGTTGCCAATCGAAACGGTTAAAAAGCAATTAACAGATTTAATTGAAAGGAAAGTTCGATAATGAATATCTCTGATATTCGTAAACAATTTCCTATTTTAGACCAAGAGGTAAATGGCAGCCCACTCGTTTATTTAGACAGTGCAGCAACTTCACAAAAGCCGCTTGCTGTAATTGAAGCAATTGAGAAGTATTACAAAGAATATAACTCAAACGTACACCGAGGTGTTCACACGCTTGGTACAAAAGCAACAGACGGATACGAAGGCGCTCGTGAAAAGGTTCGTAAGTTTATTAATGCAAAATCAACGGAAGAGATTATCTTTACGCGCGGTACAACGACAGCTCTTAATACAGTAGCTGCAAGCTATGGCCGTGCGAATCTTAAACCTGGTGATGAAATTGTGATTACTTATATGGAACATCACAGTAACATCATTCCTTGGCAGCAAGTTGCCAAGGAAACAGGTGCAACGTTAAAATATATTTCATTAACAGAAGATCATGCACTTTCACTAGAAGAGGTAAAAAGCACGATTACATCTAACACAAAAATTGTATCGATTATGCAAGTATCTAACGTATTGGGCACGATTAACCCAGTAAAAGAAATTGCAGAAATTGCACACGCTAACGGTGCAGTAATGGTTGTGGATGGTGCGCAAAGTACACCTCACATGAAGGTGGATGTACAAGATTTAGACTGTGATTTCTTTGCTTTCTCTGGACATAAAATGGGCGGACCAACTGGAATCGGCGCTCTTTATGGAAAGAAAGAGCTTCTTGAAAAAATGGAACCAATCGAGTTTGGTGGCGAAATGATTGACTTCGTAAACCTATACGAATCAACGTGGAAAGAGCTTCCTTGGAAATTTGAAGGGGGTACGCCAATCATTGCAGGTGCAATTGGTTTAGGTGCAGCGATTGATTTCTTAGAAGAAGTTGGTTTAGATAACATTCAAGCACATGAGCACAAGTTAGCGCAATATGCACTGGATCGCTTATCGCAAGTAGATGGAATTACGATTTACGGACCGAAAGAGCGAGCGGGTGTTGTGACGTTTAATATTGAAGATGTGCATCCGCACGACGTTGCAACAGTAGTAGACGCTGATGGAATTGCGATTCGTGCAGGTCATCACTGTGCGCAGCCGCTGATGAAATATTTAAACGTATCTTCTACTGCACGTGCGAGCTTCTATCTGTATAATACAGAAGAAGAAGTAGATAAATTGGTGTCATCATTAATAAAAACGAAGGAGTATTTTACAAATGGCTTTTAATAATTTAGATACTCTCTATCGTCAAGTAATTATGGACCATTATAAAAACCCGCGTAATCGTGGAACGTTGAATGAAGATACTGTGAACATTCATATGAATAACCCGACGTGCGGAGACCGCATTGAGCTTTCTTTAAAAGTAGAGGACGGCAAAGTGGTGGATGCAAAGTTCGAAGGTGAAGGATGTTCAATTTCAATGTCATCAGCTTCAATGATGACACAAGCAATTAAAGGTCAAGAAGTAGACAAAGCGTTTAAAATGGCCCATATCTTCTCTGACATGATGCAAGGTAAAGAGTATGATGATAGTATAGATTTAGGAGATATTGAAGCACTTCAAGGTGTAGCAAAATTTCCTGCGCGTATTAAATGTGCAACACTAGCGTGGAAAGCGATGGAAAAAGGTCTTAACGAACAAAAATAAGACCTTCATTCATTCCCAATCCTATCAAGTAGGGGGTAATAAAAGATGGCTAAAAAAATGCCAGAAATCGGCGATTATAAATATGGATTTTCCGATAAAGACGTATCAATTTTCCGCTCTAAACGCGGTTTAACAAAAGAAATCGTAGAAGAAATTTCTCGTATGAAAGAGGAACCACAATGGATGCTTGACTTCCGTTTGAAATCTCTAGAGCACTTCTACAACATGCCAATGCCACAGTGGGGCGGAGACATGGCAAGCTTAGACTTCGATGAAATTACGTACTACGTAAAACCATCTGAGAAGTCTGAACGCTCTTGGGATGAAGTTCCTGAAGAAATTAAACAAACGTTTGATAAACTAGGTATTCCTGAAGCAGAGCAAAAGTATCTTGCGGGTGTATCAGCTCAGTACGAATCTGAAGTTGTTTATCACAATATGAAAGAAGATCTTGAAGCGCAAGGTATCGTATTTAAAGATACAGATACGGCGCTAAAAGAAAACGAAGATATTTTCCGCGAGCATTTTGGAAAAGTTATCCCGCCAACGGATAACAAATTCTCTGCTCTTAACTCAGCGGTTTGGTCTGGTGGATCATTCATTTACGTACCAAAAGGCGTAAAAGTAGATACACCATTACAAGCTTATTTCCGTATTAACTCTGAAAATATGGGACAGTTTGAGCGTACGTTAATTATTGCTGATGAAGGCTCACACGTCCACTATGTAGAGGGCTGTACAGCACCTGTTTATACAACAAACTCTCTTCACAGTGCCGTTGTAGAAATTATCATCAAAAAAGATGCGTATTGCCGCTATACAACAATTCAAAACTGGGCGAACAACGTATACAACCTTGTAACAAAACGTGCAGTTTGTGAAGCAAACGCAACAATGGAATGGATTGATGGAAACATCGGTTCTAAGTTAACAATGAAATATCCAGCTGTTATCTTAAAAGGTGAAGGTGCACGTGGTATGACATTATCTATTGCCCTTGCTGGTAAAGGACAGCACCAAGATGCTGGTGCAAAAATGATTCACTTAGCACCGAACACATCTTCAACGATCGTATCAAAATCAATTTCAAAACAAGGCGGTAAAGTAACATACCGCGGTATCGTACACTTCGGCCGTAAAGCAGAAGGTGCACGTGCGAACATTGAGTGTGATACGCTAATTATGGATAATCAATCAACTTCTGATACAATTCCGTACAATGAGATTTTAAACGATAACATCTCACTTGAGCATGAAGCGAAGGTATCGAAAGTATCTGAAGAACAATTATTCTATCTAATGAGCCGCGGTATTTCTGAAGAAGAAGCAACAGAAATGATTGTAATGGGCTTTATTGAACCATTTACAAAAGAGCTTCCAATGGAATATGCAGTAGAAATGAACCGTCTAATCAAATTCGAAATGGAAGGTTCAATCGGTTAATAATAGATAAAAACTCGTTTGCTGTTTATGCAAACGAGTTTTTTTGTATCGTTTGTATTAAAATAAAGAAAAGCAATCTAAGGAAATAGAGGAGGAATGGCATGATTTATATTGGAGTCACAGGCTGGGGAGATCATGATTCATTATATGAAGCGGGCGTTTCATCAAGAGACAAGCTTGCCGTATACGCAGGCCATTTTCCAATTGTTGAAGTCGATTCATCTTTTTATGCAATTCAACCTAAATCAAATGTAGAAAAGTGGGTGAATGATACACCCGAATCTTTTCGTTTTGTGGTAAAAGCCTATCAAGGCATGACAGGGCATATGAGAGAAGGAAATCCGTTTGATAGCAAAGAAGAAATGTTTCATGCATTTTTAGAATCAGTGAAGCCGTACGTAAGTTCAAATAAGCTGGCCATGATTTTATTTCAAATGCCACCGTGGTTTGACTGTACAAAAGAAAACGTAGCATATTTGAGATATAGCCGTGAAAAGTTTGGAGATTTGCCAGTAGCCCTTGAGTTTCGAAATCAGTCTTGGTTTAAGCCGTTTTTCTACGATAAAACGCTAACGTTTATGGAACAAGAGAAGTGGATTCATGGTATTTGTGATGAACCGCAAGCAGGAGAAGGATCTATTCCCATTGTGATTCATGCTACAGATAAACAGAAAACACTCATACGTTTTCATGGACGAAACGTACATGGTTGGAACAAGCCAGCAGAAGGAAATTGGCGAGCGGTAAGGTTTTTGTATCGTTACAATGAAAAAGAGCTCCTAGAGTGGAAAGAACGTCTTGAAAAGCTGCAAAAACAAACGAAGGACATTTACCTGTTATTTAATAATAACTCCGGCGGAGATGCTGTACATAATGCCAAACAGCTCATGAGTTTATTAAATATTGAATACGAGAATTTAGCTCCTAAGCAACTAGATTTTTTTAACGAATTTTAGCACCGAGTTCTATAAAATGTGTGAGGATTACTCTAAACGTTAAATAGGTAGAAAAGTATATGTAAAACCTCACTTTTTTCTTTCAATATCATAAATTGATTAAGAAAGGAGTGAGCTACTATGATTACCTTATCGCCTATCGTAATTGAAGGTCATACGTTTAATGCAGTTACCGTATTGCTGCCAAAAACAACTTTGTTAACAATTTCATCAGATAAAGGCTACATTATGTGCGGAGCACTAGACGTAGGTCTATTAAATGATAAATTAGCTGATCGTCAAATAATAGCTGGAAGAGCTGTAGGTGTACGTACAATTGAGCAGCTTCTTGAAGCGCCGCTTGAATCTGTAACGCTTGAATCTGAAAAAAGAGGGATTTTTAAAGGCACAATTGGCAAAGATGCTTTATTGAAAATGCTTTAATATAGTCGAGAATTTAAGATAAAACTTTTTAAAAGAAGCGTGAACCTCCTTATACATGCATACATATAGCTTGTAAGGAGGGATTTTTTTTGGTTAAACTTCGTCGGAAATTAACAAGAAAAGGCCCGCTTCCTTTTCGTTACGTTCTGTTGCTCACCTTTCTTTTTTTTATGCTTTCCACAGGGGTAGGATTATGGCTAATTAATAGAGGGATTGAACCAACGTTGATGAAATATGCTGAAGCACAAACAAAAGAGATTGCAACTTTAGTTATTAATAAAGCGGTGAATAAACAGGTACTCGATCAGCTCGACGTAGATGTCATTAAAGTGGAATCTACACCTAACGGTCAAGTAGCCAAAATTGACACAGCGCTTGTGAACCGAGTTAGAGCTCAAACTACGTCATTTGTCCAGGCTAACTTAAAAGAAGCAGAGAAAGGGAATTTAGATGCCCTTGAACTTCCAACAGATATTCGTATTGAAAAAAGTGAAAAGTTGCGGAATCAAGGAATTGTCTACCAAGTCCCGCTTGGGCAGGCTACGAATAATGCTCTGCTTGGAAATCTAGGTCCGCTGATTCCGGTTAAATTTCATGCTATTGGTGACGTTCAAACAGACGTAGTGCGAAAAATCGAGGAGTATGGAATAAATAATGCGTTTCTTGAAGTATCTATCAAAGTAAAAGTAAACATGCAAATCATTATCCCATTTGCAACTAAAAAAACAACCGTTACGGCTACAATCCCAGTC
This sequence comes from Priestia sp. 40, assembly GCF_049368575.1. Taxonomy (NCBI): domain Bacteria; kingdom Bacillati; phylum Bacillota; class Bacilli; order Caryophanales; family Bacillaceae; genus Priestia; species Priestia sp. 40. Next base: position 1,632,997 of record NZ_JBMPZA010000005.1, on the reverse strand, counting down.
GGAGGCACCGTTATTCCTGGAAATGTTCCTGACTATTTTAACGGTGGAAACTCGTCTTCTCCAGCGATTGAACTTCCGAAGAAAAATTAACAATATTATATTAACGTGATAAAGTGTTATTGAAAAAGCAGGTGTGGAAGTTCAAAAAGACTTTCATACCTGCTTTTATTCATTGGGATATTTGTCTGAATTTTCTATAAAAAATATTTTGACATACTATCTTCTCCCTTCTATAATTTGAGATAGGAACTTATAGAAAGAATAATCTAAAAATTATAAAAATTATCGTTGATCTACGATAAAAAGAGAGTAGAGAGAGAACAAGAGGGGGAATTACAGTGGAAAATAGGCCGCAGTGGGGATCAAGAGCAGGGTTTATTTTAGCAGCAGCAGGGTCAGCAATTGGACTAGGGAATATATGGAGGTTTCCGGCTACTGCATATGAAAACGGAGGAGGAGCATTTTTTCTTCCCTATTTATTTGCTTTGTTGACGGCAGGAATTCCTATTTTAATCATGGAGTTTGCTATAGGTCATAAATATAAAGGTTCCTCTCCTTTATCGTTAGCGAGACTAAGTCCAAAGGCTGAGTGGCTGGGCTGGTGGCAAGTAGCTATTTCATTTTTTATTTCCGTTTACTACTCTGTCATTATCGCATGGGCGATGTCGTATTTTATCTTTTCATTTAAGTTAAGCTGGGGAAAGGACACGGAAGCGTTCTTATATGGAGATTACTTAAAATTAGCTGAAGCACCAGGACAAACAGGAAGCATCGTATTACATGTTTTAATTCCGCTTGTACTTGTATGGATTGTAACATTAGGTGTGTTATTAAAGGGAATCAAAAAAGGAATTGAAGCAGCAAACAAAATCTTTTTACCAACACTAATTGTTCTATTTTTAATCATTGTCATTCGAGCAGTAACATTGGACGGAGCAATGGAAGGTCTGCACGCTTTCTTTAAACCAAACTGGAGCGCAATTGGAGATGGAAAGGTTTGGATTGCAGCATATGGTCAAATTTTCTTTAGTTTATCTGTTGGTTTTGCTATTATGATCACTTATTCCAGTTACCTTCCAAAAAAATCTGATTTAACTAATAATGCGTTTATTACTGGATTCGGTAATTCTGCTTTTGAATTACTAGCAGGAATCGGTGTGTTTAGCGCACTTGGTTTTATGGCTACTCAGCAAGGTATCCCAATCGATAAGGTGGTTCAGGGAGGGGTAGGACTAGCCTTTGTTGTTTTCCCGCAAATTATTAATGAATTTCCGGCCTTTAAACAGCTGTTTGGAATGTTATTCTTTGCTTCCTTAACATTAGCAGGATTAACGTCGCTTATTTCAATTATTGAAACATTTGTAGCAGGCATTCAAGATAAATTTACTATCTCACGTACAAAATCTGTATTAATAGGCGGAGGAATCGCTTCAATTTGCTCGCTATTATTTGCAACACAAGGCGGACTTTATTTCTTAGATGTGGTCGATTATTTCATTAATAACTTCGGGGTTGCTTTAGCAGGCTTAGTAGAAGTTGTATTAGTTGCTTGGGTATTTAAAAAGCTGAGCAGCCTTCAGCAGCATGCAAACGAAGTTTCTGATATCCGAATCGGTTCATGGTGGAAGATATGTTTAGGAGTAGTTACACCACTTGTACTTGGGTATATGATGTTTGATAACTTCCGAAAAAATATTTCGGAAAATTACGAGCAGTATGCAACGGCTTTTGTAGGTCCTTTTGGTTGGGGCGTGGCAGCTCTGGCTGTTATTTTAGGCATTGCTTTTTCTTTTGCACGATGGAAAGATGGGACGATTCGTTTGTCAGTTAAAGAGAAGGGGGTTTCTAAATAATGGATGGAAGTTCAATGACAATGATGGTTGTAGGGATGGTCATCATATGGGGCGGCTTGGCCGCAAGTATTGCTCATGCTGTGAAAAAAGCAAAAGAAAGTAAAGCATCAGGATAAAAAAACAGGAAGCATCAGCTTCCTGTTTTTTTATTTTTTCTTTAGTTCTAAACGATCATTTCGTTCCCACGTTCTTAACTGAGGATATGGGTCAAACGACCACTCATTTTTGCCGTTATCTTTATACATTCCATAATGCAAGTGAGGAGGGAATTTCCCAGAAGTTCCAGGAGGTCCATAACCGGAACTTCCTACTCCGCCAATGAGTGTTCCTGGTTCTACAATTTGTCCTACTTTTAAATTTTTTGCAAATCCGCTTAAATGAGCTAAATAGTGATAGTTATTATGAAGGTCACGAATACCGATTCGCCAGCCTCCGTATTTATTCCATCCTTTAAGCTCAATAATGCCATAGCAAGGGGATTTTACTGGAACTCCGTAATCTGCAAAAATGTCTGTTCCTTCATGGATTCGTTTTCCACCCCAGCCGCGCGCATCTCCCCATGTACTGCGGTAACTGTAGTTCGCACGGAGAGGCACAGGAAATGAAGAACCTTTTAAATCAATGCGACCGTAATGGCGAAAAATTTTAGCATTCCCCAAAATAATATCAACCGCTTTAGCCCGGTGATAATAGTTCCAAAGCGCAATTTTAATATAGTCTTCGGACACCCCGAACGTCCGAATATAATCTGCCATGGTAAAAAGCATATCTTCATCATTAAATTGGTCTGCTTTTTTGTCTCCGTTCCCATCTTTACCCATTCCCCCGAGGAGAGAAATAGTAAGTGGGTTTGTATCTTCCAAATTTGGATTTAAAGAACCTGACCATTTTTCTGGAGGATAATAAATGGCGATTGCACCTTTTTCTCTTGGAATATCTTTATGAGAGCGTCGAATATTTCGTTCATACTGGTCAATCCCAGCAAAGTAGTACCAGGGAATCGTAGTAGCGGCTTCCATTTGTTTATACAGCTCTAATCTTTTTTGAATAAGTATTTTTTCTTGATCTGCTGAAGATTCAGCTGTTACGTGGTGCCATCCTGTGAATATAGACATGAACATAAAAAGTAAGATAATCGTTTTGCGCATCGTGTTTCCCCCTTTCTAAAAATAGTGTGTAACACTAGTTTGCAGCGAGAAAAAAGATTTCATAAATATTAATTAATGGAAATCGCGTCAAAACTTTTTTAAAGAATTTTATTCAGAAGATAAATGGAAATTATACGGAGGATGAAAACGCACACATTTGAATGGAAAATAGAAGAAAACCGAGGAAAATAAAGAGCAGACAACTTGTCGAATCTCACTTTTTTATGATAAAGTGACATATAGTTATGTTTTTAATATGTAGTTAAAATTAAGCATATAGGTTATAGACATTTTCTAGATTGGTGGAGTTGATAATATGGCAACAAAAGAAGAGCATGTCCGCAAACCCGAGTGGCTGAAGATTAAGCTAAACACAAACGAAAATTACACAGGCTTAAAGAAAATGATGCGTGAGAAAAACCTTCATACAGTTTGTGAAGAAGCAAGATGTCCGAATATTCATGAGTGTTGGGCTGTTCGTCGTACGGCAACTTTTATGATTTTAGGAGAAGTATGTACACGTGCCTGTCGTTTTTGCGCGGTTAAGACAGGTTTACCAACAGAATTAGATTTAGAAGAGCCAGAACGCGTAGCAGATTCTGTTCAGCTAATGAACTTAAAACATGCGGTTATTACAGTAGTAGCTCGCGATGATTTAAAAGACGGAGGAGCAAGCGTATTAGCTGAAACAATTCGTGCGATTCGTCGTAAAAATCCATTCACAACAATTGAAGTATTGCCTTCTGATATGGGCGGTGTGGAAGAGAACTTACGTATTGTAATGGACGCACGTCCTGATATTTTAAATCATAATATTGAAACAGTACGCAGCCTTACGCCTCGTGTTCGTGCTCGTGCTAAATATGAGCGTTCTCTTGAGTTCCTTCGCCGTGCAAAAGAAATGCAGCCGGATATTCCTACGAAATCAAGTATTATGCTTGGTCTAGGAGAAACAAAAGAAGAAATTATTGAAACGATGGATGATTTGCGTGCAAATAATGTAGATATTATGACGCTAGGCCAATATCTACAGCCAACTAAAAAGCACATAAAAGTTCAAAAATATTACCATCCAAATGAGTTTGAAGAGCTAAAAGAAATTGCATTATCAAAAGGATTCAGCCATGTTGAAGCAGGTCCTCTTGTACGTTCTTCTTACCATGCAGATGAGCAAGTTAACGCTGCTGCAAAAAACAAAGCACAAGAAAGTAAATAAGGTAAAAAGAGGCTGGAACAAAAGTCGTTTAGCCGAAGTGAAAAACGAACCACTAATCAAACTGTTTGATTAGTGGTTCGTTTTTTTTTTGTTACGGTTAACGTAAAATTTATCTGTTTTGTTCCTTCTAGCAGTTGATTGGAGGGCAAGGCGAAGACTCCTGCGGGAACAGCGGAACAGGTGAGACCCCACAGGAGCGTACGCGACGAGGAGGCTCAGCGCCCGCCCGCGGAAAGCGAAGCCTTGCACGGAAATCAACTGCGGTGTCACAAGCGGTTCAGCTCATGTGTCTCATTTCTTCGTCTTTCGATCACATTCTTTTAGTTACGTCTCAACTTTTTTGTTTATTCCACCATATCTTTGTCCGTCATTGGTTCATTCAATTCGTTTTTCTCTCTTCCATTTGCATCTTCTCCGCCGTTCACTTTACGCCCTTGGGGAGATTTTAGCATTTGTTGAATAACGGCATCGATTCGTTTTCTAGCATCATTCGTTTGCGTATTCATTTCACTGATATTTTCAATTTGATCCATCTGTTTCGGATTATCTGAGACGTATACATGATAATAACGAGGAACTACAGACATAGCTGTACGTTTTACCTGATCGGCTGCGTTATTCCTGTTTTTAGCATCTGTTTTATAAGCAACAAGCACATCTTTATCAGTTACTAGCGTAGCGGCTTGCTTAATATCTGGTATAGCGGTGCTCAGTTTACTAATATTGTCGGCTGCTTCTTCTCGATTAAATGTTCCTACTTGGTTCATATTGGAATTTTGTTCATTTGTGTTTTTAGTGTATCGAACATATCCATAATTTGTACCGCTATTATTATTTGGATTATAATAGTGATTAGGCTCGTTTACATTAATGGCATCTGGGTTGTTTGGTGATAAATTTTCATTTTCAGCTGTGTTTTTATTTTGACAGCCAATGGTTAAAATGCTTGTTATCAAAGCGATTCCAAGAATAGATTTCTTCACCATTTCCACCTCCTGTAGTTAAATATCGTACGCCAGGTAAACCGGCGAACCTTCATGTGGAGCATAAAAGATCAGTAGGTGTACCGATAAAACTCCTACAGGATTAGAGTGCTGCTTATACGTGAAAAATTTCATGTTAATTGATGGTTTCATCATCATAATTATGGTATGGTAAATTTTAAGAGAAGAGGTGTGAGCAATGGTCTGTATCAATAATATTTGTTATGAAGTATTAAAAGATGAGCGCGAGGCATTTAATGAAGAGGCGTTTAGAGGTCGCTTTATCGACGTGCTGAGCCGCTATGACTATATTGTGGGAGATTGGGGATACAATCAGCTTCGACTGCGAGGCTTTTTTGATGACCGAAATCAAAAGGCAACGTATGATACGAAGATTAGTACGCTTCAAGACTATTTACATGAATATTGTAACTTTGGCTGTGCGTATTTTGTCTTAAAAAAAGTCCATAAGTAAAAAAAGGCAAGCCGAAGACACTAATTGTCCTTCACGCTGCCTTTTTTTTTAGATGATTTCATATAAAAATTCGCGAAGTTCCTGACCGTCTTCACTGTTTAATTTAAATACTTCTTCAAGATAGTTTGGTTCTTCAAGGTCATCTTGTCCAATGATGGCAAAGCGTCCTCCTTGAATATCAAGAACAACTTGTTTGCCATAATAACGGTCGGTTTGGATGATAGCTAAATCAAATCGTTGATTCTCGCCCATAAAGCTGACAAACCGGGTCTTTGTAGATACAACATCGTCATATAGATAAAAGCGTTCGCTCATAGGTATACTCCTTTCATAGGTTGTATTTGTATCATATCAAATAAGGTCAAAAACAAAAATGAATTTATCAAATGGATAATGGGTCATGATAAAATAGAACAGGAGCCCCGTTTGTTTATGAAAAAAGATTTATAGAGAGCTGACAACTAGGGAGGAAATAATATGTACTTTGTAGATCGTGAAAAAATAGAAGCTACGCTTGTTTTTTTTGATGAGCACGTTCGTTTGTTTGCTGAGCATGGGAGCTGGAACACAGAAATAGAGAAAAAGGCATTAGAGAGAATTGTACACCTTTTAATTGAAAACGTTTTAGATGTAGGAAATGCCATGATTGATGGGTTTATTATGAGAGATCCAGGCAGTTACGACGATATCATTGACATTTTAGTTGATGAGAAAGTGGTTAAAAAAGAAGAAGAAACGCCATTAAAAGAGATCGTTCAATTGCGTAAAAGCCTTGTTCAAGAATATGTGGATGTTAATCATCAGGACATTTATCAAAAAGTGATGCAGCATAAAGACGTACTGGCAGCATTTTCAGAGCGCGTAAGGACATATCTAGAGACAGAGTTAGGGCCTGTGTCTGCTTTTCGTAACTAAAGGCAAGCAATTTGTAGTTGTATAAAAAATAAGCTATGATTTCAAGTATGAGACTTGAAAGGAGATCACACAACATGAAGGAATATAAAGGATATTTGATTGATTTAGACGGAACAATGTACAAAGGAACAGAGCTAATTGCTGAGGCGCGTGATTTTGTTATTAAATTAAAGGAAAAAGGAATTCCTTATTTATTTGTAACAAATAACTCAACAAAAACGCCCGATAAAGTAGCTGAAAAGCTAGAGGCATTTGGCATTCCTGCAACAGAAGAGCAAGTGTTTACAACGAGCCAGGCAACAGCTAATTATTTACATGAACGCAAAGCAAACGCTTCAGCTTATGTAATTGGTGGAGAAGGAATCCGACATGCGTTGCTTGAAAAAGGATTTACCATTGAAGAGGAAGATACGGATTTCGTAGTTGTTGGTTTGGATCAGGAAATTACATATGAAAAATTAGCAAAAGCATGTTTAAACGTTCGAAACGGCGCCTTTTTTGTTTCAACGAACGGAGATATTGCAATTCCTACTGAAAGAGGCTTACTGCCTGGTAATGGATCTATCACGTCCGTTATTACGGTTTCTACTCAAACAAATCCAGTATTTATTGGCAAACCAGAAAGTATTATTATGGAGCAAGCCCTTGAAGTCATCGGTACGCCAAAAGAAGAAACAATCATGATTGGTGATTACTATGATACAGATATTTTAGCAGGGATGAATGCAGGCTTAGATACATTATTAGTCCATACAGGGGTAACAACAAGAGAGTTACTAGAAGGATATGAGAAAAAACCAACTTATACGGTAGATTCACTAAAAGAGTGGATGGAGCGAATTTAAAAAGCTGTCAATTGACAGCTTTTTTTGTTTTTAAAACCTATTCTTGACTGGCAGCCCGATGCGCTAACCGGCTAGAAGCAGCGGCGGCAATTGCGCCTACTAAATCATCTAAGAAAGTGTGGCACTCTCCAGTCGATTTATCGTTTAATCGTTCTAGAATACCTGGCTTTTGTTTATCAATATACCCGTAATTGGTAAAGCCGATTGATCCGTACACATTTACAATCGATAATGCTAAAATCTCGTCGATACCGTATAAACCTTCGTCTTTCTCAAGAATATCTAACAGAGGTGGCTCAATCACTTTTTTTTCCGTGAGGACATCTAGTTGAATACCCGTTAAAATAGCATTTTGAACTTCTCGTTTAGAAATGACGCGTTCAACGTTATATAAACATTCTTCGATTGTTAGGTTTGGGTGATATTTTTTTTGCAAGTAATAGACCAGTTCAGCAATGTCTGTAAGAGCCACGCCGCGTTCTATTAACCATTCTCTTGCTTTTTTTTCTAACTCACTTTGTGTATGTTTTTTCTCCAAGTATCATCACCTGTTTTCTATATATTTTTAAGTCTAAAGTTGTTTCATACTACTAACCCGGAGTAAATAACTATAAATGGTGTATTTCTAATCTATTCATTCCTCCGTAAATATTATGACAAGTAATGTTGTTTTCCATCATATAATTTCTTGAATGAATGAAGAGAGGGATTAAAATGATACAAACCATTTATGAGCATTACGGATTACGTCCAAATGAATTTATGCCCGTTGGTAAATTTGAAGGTTTTCAGTATCGAGATATTTTATATACAATCATTAATGTAAAGCAAATGGAGCAAGACGAGTTAAATGAACTATATCAAATGAGCCAATTTCTGATGGGGCAAGGTGATCGCCATGTGGCAACCTTTATGCCTAATTTGAATGGTGAAATGATTACAGAAACTGAAACTGAAAAATTTATCATTTGCCGCTGTCTTGCGGAAGAGAAAAACCCCAATTTTTCACCTGGGCACGAGCTAGCTGTTTTTCATCAAAAAGGGAGGCTGTTTCCTTATGAAGTGGAAAAAGCAAACCGGCTAGGGCAATGGAAGTCCATGTGGGAGAAGCGTCTCGACCAGATGGAGCAATTTTGGTATGGAAGATTACGTGCTTTACCTAATCAAGAGATGGAAAAACGTTTTTTAGAAACTTTTCCTTATTACCTAGGATTAACGGAAAATGCTATTCAATACCTAGTAGACACGGAAATTGACGATTTGCCTCGTTCAGTTGACGCTGCAACGATTTGTCACCATCGGTTCGGGCAAAAAACATGGGGGGAAGACTACGTTTACAAGCTCCCAGCAGACTGGGTCTTCGATCATCCTAGCAGAGATATAGCTGAATATATAAGGGAACAATATTTATTAACATACGCTGTCGATGAAAGGCACATGCATCAGTTTTTAAGTGAATACGAAAAGGTAAATCCACTTTCTTCTTTTTCATGGAGACTGTTATATGCTAGACTTCTTTTTCCTGTTCATTATTTTGAGGTTATTGAAGGGTACTACAGTGTACAAGATGAGCGGCAAAAACAAAAGTATTATGAGAAGCTGGAAGGAGTATTAGCTCATTCTTCTCACTACGAAGCTTTTCTGAAGCGCTTTTACCAGTCGGTGGGTATTTCAACGTCTCGTTATCACATTCCTGAATTAACATGGATTCATTAAAAAGCGATTACTATAGAATATGATAAAATAGAAAAATAGGTGTTGGATAATCCAACCCCGTTTTTCTATTTTGTTTTTGTGCATGCAGTTTAAAAAGGATAAAGAGGTGGCGTACATATGGACAAGCCGTTTGTATTTATTACGAGAAAAATACCGAATGAATTAATCGAACCTTTAAAGGCAGTAGCGAATGTGGAAATGTGGGATAAAGAAGATGAGGCAGTCCCTCATGAGCTGCTTCGTGAAAAAGCTAAACACGCACATGCGCTATTAACAATGCTTTCAGATCGTATTGATCGTGAATTACTTACGCAAGCTCCTCATTTAGAGCTTGTAGCTAACTTGGCGGTCGGATTCGATAATATTGACGTAGAAGCGGCAACTGAACGAGGAGTTATCGTTTCTAATACGCCTGATGTTTTATCTGATACAACAGCAGATTTAACGTTTGGTTTATTAATGAGTGTAGCTAGACGTTTAGTAGAAGCTGCTGAATATGTGAAAGAAAATCAGTGGAAAAGCTGGAGTCCATTTTTGTTAGCGGGTAGAGATGTTCATCATAAAACATTAGGTATTGTTGGAATGGGTAAAATTGGAGAGACGCTTGCGAAACGTGCTACAGGTTTTGATATGGAAATCTTGTACCACAATCGAAGCCGCAACCTTCAAGCAGAGAAAAAGCTCGATGCAGTTTATTGTGAGTTAAATGAGCTGCTCGAACGATCTGATTTTGTTGTGTGTTTGACACCTTTAACGGAGAAAACCAAACATTTATTTAATGTTTCAGCATTTGAACAGATGAAAAAAACTGCGATTTTTATTAATGCTTCAAGAGGAGCGGTGGTTGATGAGCAAGCATTGTTACAAGCGATTCAATCCGGTGAAATTGCTGGAGCTGGCTTGGATGTATTCGATCAAGAGCCTATTTCTGCTTCTCACCCTCTTCTTCAGTTGCCTAATGTTATAGGGCTTCCTCATATCGGCAGTGCGAGTATCGAAACACGTACGGAAATGATTTCTTTATGTGTTAAAAATATTAAAGCAGTACTTACAAACGAGTCTCCTATTACAATTGTAAACAAAGAAGCGTTTGCGAAAAAATCATAACAGAAAAAGGCAATTTCATTTCGGTGAAATTGTCTTTTTTTTATTAAAAAACAGTGGGAGCCATGTTATGATAATAAAATGAAATATTTTAAAAATTTACATTTATCTTTATATACCGATTTTTTTACGAGTTTACGAGAAAAGATGGCCAGTAAACCTTGTAAAAAAGAAAAATAAGGTCTATAATGTCCTCTATAAGAGAACAAATGTATACGTAGAAAGAACACAGAGGTGAGGAATATGACAAAAAGTATTTCAGTAGGATTATTAGGATTAGGAACGGTAGGAAGCGGAGTAGTCAAAATTATTGAAAATCATCAGGACAAATTAAGTCATCAAGTCGGGTGCCCAGTAGAAGTTAAAAAAGTAGTAGTTAAAGATATTGATAAGAAACGTGACGTAGAAATTAGTGAAGATAGATTAACAACGAATGTTGAAGACGTTTTACATAACGCGGAGATTGACGTTGTCATTGAAGTAATGGGTGGAGTTGAAGAAACAAGGGATTATATCTTAACAGCCCTTCGTAATAAAAAGCATGTTGTAACGGCAAACAAAGATTTAATGGCAGTTTACGGCTCAGAATTGTTAACGGTAGCTTCTGAAAACAACTGTGATTTATTTTATGAAGCAAGTGTAGCAGGCGGTATTCCAATTCTTCGTGGATTAGCAGATGGGTTAGCATCTGATCGTATTACCAAAATGATGGGAATTGTAAATGGTACAACAAACTTCATTTTAACGAAAATGACAAAAGAAGGAAGCGCTTATGATGAAGTGTTAAAAGAAGCGCAGGATTTAGGATATGCTGAAGCTGATCCAACTTCTGACGTAGGTGGTTTAGATGCTGCTCGCAAAATGGCAATCTTGGCTACACTAGGGTTTTCAATGAAAATTGACTTGGACGATGTTCGTGTTCAAGGTATTACAGAAGTAACGGAAGAAGACTTGCAATATAGTAAACAATTAGGCTATACGATGAAACTGATTGGATATGCACATCGTGACGGCGACAATGTAGAAGTTAGTGTTCAGCCAACTCTTTTAGCAGATACACATCCCCTTGCTTCCGTAAGCGATGAGTACAATGCTGTGTATGTATACGGAGAAGCTGTTGGAGAAACGATGTTCTACGGACCAGGGGCAGGAAGCCTGCCAACTGCCACTGCTGTCGTATCAGATTTAGTAGGCGTTATGAAAAACATGCGTTTAGGTGTGAATGGTAAAAGTGCGGTAACACCTCAATATCCAAAACAGTTAAAAGCAGAAGATGAAATGTTCTCAAAGCATTTCTTACGTATTCATGTTAAAGATCAAGTTGGCGCATTTGCAAAATTAACAACACTATTTTCAGAGCGTGGCGTGAGCTTCGAAAAAATTATCCAACTTCCTGTGAAAGGAAGCGAATTAGCTGAGATTGTTGTTGTTACACACAAAACATCTCAAAAAGATTATGAGGAAATCCTTCAGCAGCTTAGGGATTTACCAATTGTAGAAAATGTAAAAAGCAGTTACCGCGTAGAGGGAGTTGGCACAGTATGATGTGGAAAGGTCTATTAGCTGAATATAAAGAATTTTTACCTGTAACAGAGAAAACACCTATGCTTACACTACATGAAGGAAATACGCCTTTAATTCATCTTGCTCATTTATCAAAAGAGCTAGGCATTGACTTACATGTAAAAGTAGAAGGGCTAAATCCAACGGGGTCATTTAAAGACCGCGGAATGGTAATGGCTGTAGCCAAAGCAAAAGAAGAAGGAAGCAATACGGTTATTTGTGCATCCACAGGTAACACATCCGCAGCTGCAGCAGCTTATGCATCACGCGCTGGCATGCGCTGTATCGTTGTTATTCCAAATGGAAAAATTGCGATGGGGAAATTAGCTCAAGCTGTTATGTATGGTGCAGAAATTGTAGCAATTGAAGGAAACTTTGACCAAGCGCTTTCTATGGTTCGTAAGCTAAGTGAAACATCACCTGTTGCACTTGTAAACTCTGTAAACCCATACCGTATTGAAGGGCAAAAAACAGCTTCTTTCGAAATTTGTGAACAGCTTGGAAAAGCGCCTGATGTTTTAGCTATTCCGGTAGGGAACGCAGGGAACATTACAGCTTACTGGAAAGGATTCAAAGAGTACAGTGAGCGTCATCAAACGTCTCTTCCTCACATGCATGGTTTTGAAGCAGAAGGTGCAGCGGCGATCGTACGTAACCAAGTTATCGAAAACCCAGAAACAATTGCAACGGCTATTCGAATCGGAAATCCAGCAAGCTGGGATTATGCTGTAAACGCAGCAAAAGAATCAAACGGAAAAATTGATGAAGTAACAGATGAACAAATCTTAGAAGCATATCGTACAATTGCACGCAAAGAAGGCGTATTTGCAGAGCCAGGTTCTTGCGCTTCAATTGCTGGTGTATTCAAAGATGTAGCTTCTGGTAAAATTGCAAAAGGTTCAACGGTAGTAGCTGTACTAACAGGTAACGGATTAAAAGATCCAAACGTAGCAATCGATGCTCATAATGTAAAGCCAGTAGTTTTACCAAATGATGAAGAAAAAGTATTTGAGTATATCCAAGGTGTCGTTGCTTCATGCTAGAAAATGAGCGCTTTGTCATTACGGTCCCAGCTAGCTCTGCTAATTTAGGACCAGGATTTGATTCCATTGGAGTGGCTTTATCTCGCTACTTAAGATTAACAGTAGAGCGTCATGACGAATGGATTTTTATCCCTGAAACGAAAGAAGTGCAAAGTATTCCTACAGGTACAGATAACTTAATGTATGAAGTGGCACAAGACGTGGCTCGTCAATTTAACATTGATCTTCCAAGTGCGAAGGTCTCTGTTTGGAGCAACATTCCATTAGCGAGGGGACTTGGAAGCAGTGCATTGGCTATCGTAGCTGGAATCGAACTGGCAAATGTACTGTGTGACTTGCGTTTATCTAAAAGAGAAAAGCTTCGCATCAGCAGCTTAATGGAAGGACATCCCGATAACGTCAGCCCGTCTATTTACGGTGGCATCGTTGTTGGTTACCATCATGAAGATGAAACGTACATTGCTCAAATACCTGAATTTGATGTCGATATCGTGATGGCTATTCCAGAATATGAGTTAAAAACAACGGATGCTCGTGATGTGCTGCCTTCCGATATTAATTATCGTCATGCAGTAGAAGCAGGAGCGATCGGCAATATGCTAGTAGCAGCTCTGTTAAATAAAGATTTACCTCTGGTAGGCGAATTTATGGAGAAAGATTTATATCACGAACCTTATCGTATGAGACTCGTGCCAGAGCTTTCTCTTGTGCGAAAAGAAGCAAAAGCTCTCGGCGCATACGGTGTGTCACTAAGCGGAGCCGGTCCGAGTGTATTATGTTTAGCGCCAAAAGGAAAAGGAAAAGCGATTGCTGAACATATGTATGCTTTACTGCCGAACTGCGAAATAGATGTTTTACAAATTGATCGCAAAGGTGTATTTGTAGAAGCTGAAGTCACAACGAGTTAATAAAAAAATCCTCATTCATTTGAATGAGGATTTTTCATTCGCAAGCCCCAGTACAATGGGAGGTTGCTTTTATAATAAAATCAAAGAGATTAGAATACTTGTTCTACTTCAACTACACCAGGTACTTCTTCTAAAAGGGCACGTTCGATACCAGCTTTTAGCGTAATTGTTGAACTTGGGCAGCTTCCGCAAGCGCCTAAAAGACGTAATTTTACAATACCATCCTCTACGTCTACTAGCTCACAGTCTCCACCGTCACGAAGTAAAAACGGACGAAGTTTTTCTAATACTTCTTGAACTTGCTCGTGCATTTCTGACATAACTATCGACTCCTTTCTTCTACTCTTATTATAAACGGTCTTTCATGAAAAATCTATCGGAGTATACATCGTAATGTTACCTTAAAAGAAAAAGATGTGCAATGAATCAGTTTTGTGTAAAATAGTATTCATAATGAAGTAAAAGTGTGAATAATCGTACAGTTTATATGTAAAGATTCAAGGGGGATGTGCTATGCAATCAACTGAGGTAGAAGTGTGTATTTATGGAGCTGAAATTGTTTGTGCAAGCTGCGTTAACCTGCCGTCTTCAAAAGACACCTATGATTGGCTAGAGGCAGCTATTTCTCGTAAATATCCGAATCAGCCGTTTGCTATCACATATGTAGATATAAACGAGCCGCCTGCTGATCCGAAGAAAGCAGCTTTTGCCAAGCATGTGATTGAGGAAGATTTATTCTATCCTGTAGTGGTCATTAACGGAGAAATTGTTGGGGAAGGCAACCCGAAATTAAAGCGCGTATTTGAGGAAATGGAGAAGCATGGTTTCTGCGCTTCATAACGATAAAAGCCGTTAGATTGTCAGTCATCTAACGGCTTTTATTTTATCCACTGTGGTGTTTATACATCCAAAGAATACCTGATTTTAATAATCGAGCTACGCGTCCTGTAATTGGACGTTCGGCAACTAAGCCAAATCCATGCTTTTTGCCTAATGAACCAAGTATGCCTTTTAATTTAATAGTTGGTAATTCATCCGGAAGCGCTTCGCCTTTCCAGCGGTGAAGAAGTACTTGCACGATTTGTTCAGCCTGACCTTCTGCCAGCTGAGCGCTTGGTGCATGCGGTAGACTTGCGCAGTCACCTAAAATGTAGACATTTTCGTCGTCAGGCAAGTTATGGTATTTCGTTAATACGACGCGTCCTTGAGGGTCTTTTTCTACGTCTAAATCGCGTACTACTTTATTTGGCTGGATACCTGCTGTCCACACGATTGCATCGCTTTGAATGGGCTCATCATGATTATAAAGAATGTTTGGTTCTACTTTTGTAATATTAGCACTATTTACGATTTCGACACCGTTTGAAGTAAACCAAGTTTGAACGTAATTACTTAAACGTTCTGGGAAAGCAGACAAAATTAATTTACCGCGGTCAAATAAGATGATTTTTAAATCCGGGCGGCTTTCTCTTAGCTCGCTCGCTAGTTCTACTCCGCTTAATCCCGCTCCTACAATTGAAACAGTAGCGTGGGCTGGCAAGTTGTTTAATGTCTGATAAGTTGCTCGTGAAGCATCAATGGATTGAATGCTGTATGTATGCTCAAGAGCTCCAGGAACTCCATGATATTTGTCTTCGCATCCAAGTCCTACAATCAGGTCATCGTAAGCGATCATTTGATCATCTACATAGACGCATTTTTCTTTCAGGTCTATGCGTTTTACACAGCCATAGCGAATTTTTAAGCGAGGGTGTTCAGGAAAAGCAACACGAACATGCTGATCAGAGATTGTTCCAGCTGCAAGTGCATAGAATTCAGTTTTTAGTGAGTGATAAGGTGCTTTGTCAATAAGCGTTACTTCTACATCGTTAGGCAATTGATTCGGAAAAAGGCGCTGCAAAACGCGCATACCACCGTATCCGCCGCCCAGTATGACAAGGTTCTTCATGTGAATTTCCCCTTTAGCTTCATGCATTTTTGTTTTCTCTCTATTATTCTTGCTTTTAAGAATAGAAGAGTACAAATTACCGTTAATAAGGATGGTTGCCAAAAAGATATGAAAGGCTATATAAGATAACATATTTTACTTAAATAATAATTTAATATAACCTCGTTTGGTTTTCTATACATAAAAGTATAACTAAATTAATAAAAAACCACAATATGTTTCAACATAATTTCAAGCTACCCTTGTAATAAAGCTTTCTTTATACTTTTTGTGAAAAAAGTCTGTGAAGTCAAAAAGCGTGCGCAAAATGAACGTAAATTTCCAAAGTTGACGTTGAAAATGAAAGGAGATAGGATAAACTAATAGTAGAGAGGTGAAAAACGTGATACAGCCAATTATTGAATTTTGCGTTAGCAATTTAGCCAGCGGTTCTCAAACAGCTTTAGAAAAGCTTGAAAAAGATCCAAATCTAGATATTATTGAATACGGATGTTTAGGTTATTGCGGAAAATGTTCACAATCTTTATTTGCCTTGGTAAATGGAGAGATTGTTACAGGGGAAACACCTGAACAGTTAGTAGATAATATTTACATTCATTTAGAAGAAAACCCAATGTTTTAAACTATCCCCGCTGTCGTATCCTTTTTTATCAGGAGAGGGACATGAGGCTAATAGAATAGATGATGTAAGCACGGCTAGTTTTGCCGTGCTTTTTTATGCGTTTTGGAGCAAATATCTGCGCTTTAACCATCTTTTTTTCAATCCTCATGTTGATTTTTTCTTTAGTATTCCAAAGGAGAAGAAAATAAAAAACCCCTTAATCGTTATGATTAAGGAGCTAAAAAAACGGGGGATGATATTATTGTGTACAAAAGAGAATCACTTTATACTAGAGCTACATAAAAAAATAATGGGTGATAATATGAAAAAATTTCAGTTTACAAAAATGCATGCGCTTGGTAACAACTATATCTACGTAAATATGTTTGAAGAACATATAGAAGAGCAAGAGTTAGCGCCGCTTGCGGTAAAAGTTTCAAATGTTTATACGGGCATAGGATCAGATGGAATGATTCTTATTTGTCCATCTGAACGTGCAGATGTGAAAATGCGCGTATTTAATAATGACGGCTCCGAAGCAAAAAACTGTGGAAATGGTTTAAGATGTGTAGCTAAATATGCATATGAACATAATTTAGTAGCAAGCGAAAGATTTTTTATCGAAACGCTCTCTGGAATTGTAGAAGCAACGGTTCATCCGCAGGGCAATGAAGTTCCAGAAGTAACAATCGATATGGGAGAGCCGATTTTAGCTAGAGAACAAATTCCGATGACAGGAGCAAGCCAACACCAAGTCGTTGATGAAGAGATGGAATTTGGAAAAGAACGGTTAAAAGGGACGGCTGTATCAATGGGAAATCCTCACGTCGTCTTTTACGTAAATGATATTGAACAAGCGCCTCTTACTACACTAGGCCCCGTGGTGGAAAAAGATTCGCGTTTTCCAGAAGGAGTGAATGTTGAATTTGTCGAGGTAGTGAATGAAAGCGAGCTTAACTTTCGCGTATGGGAAAGAGGTTCGGGTATCACTCAAGCATGTGGGACAGGAGCATGCGCTGCTGTTGTTTCGTCCGTGTTAAATAAGAAGACGAAAAAAGATGTTCCTACTGTCGTACACCTTGCTGGAGGAGATTTAACGATTGTTTGGAAAAATAAAGGCAATGTATTAATGACGGGTCCAGCCAATGTGATTTGTGACGGCACGTATTATTATTAAAAAATGAAGAAGCAGACGATTTGTCGTCACAGACATTTCGTCGTATACTAAACAAAAAAGGAGGTCTGTTTAAAAATGAGTCAAGATATCCTAACAATTACAGAAGCTGCAAGCTTTCAAATAAAAGATATGATGAAAGAACATGAAGAAGAAAATGCTTATTTACGTGTGAATGTAAATGGAGGGGGCTGTTCAGGTCTTTCTTACGGCATGGGTTTTGCTCACGAAGTAAATGAAAACGATACGCTGTTTGAACAACATGGCATTAAGATTCTTGTAGATAGCGAAAGTGCTCCAATTTTAAAAGATGTAAAAATTGATTACAAGCAATCTATGCTAGGCGGAGGATTTACAATCGATAATCCGAACGCCATTGCAGCATGCGGCTGCGGTTCTTCTTTCCGTACAGCAAGCAACGCAGGTGCTCCGGAAGAGTGCTAAGTATATTTTTATAAAAAAGCTTTCTTCACCAGATGAGGTGAAGAAAGCTTTTTTAGTGAGAAGTTTTTGTATGTTACATCATCTATCAAAAGTGTTGACTGAATAATCAGTCTTTTTTATACTCAATAAAAAAGAGGAGATGAACGTATTTGATAGATGCGACTCGTTACGACGCGGAACAAGTAGGAGGTTACGGAAGTTTTCGTAAAAAAAACATCCTGCCTATTCTATGGAAGGGGTTTATAAACTGGTTAAAACTTGAAAATGGGAAAGTGGAGTCTAAGGATGCAAAAAAGATTCACTTCAGTGAATCGCATTTATTTGTTCAGCATTTGCCTTTTTCCTCAGGTGAACCCTGTCATCAAAACTCGTCCTCTGCGCCTCTTAATCATTCTGAACCTTACATCCGCTATTATGAAAATGCTAACGCATCTCTGGCTGAAAGCTACGGAGCAGTTGAAGGAGAGCATATTCTGCTGATTGAATGTATTGTCGGTCAACCAGAGGTAGTGAAATATTTAAGCAAGCTCGAAGGTTTGAAGGCCTACAGAATGAGCGTAACTAGTCAAGAAGGAAACCATTCCTTTTATGAAATCTGTTTAATAAGCAGTGATGCAGAAATGATGAGTGAAATCATTCATCGAATGGTTACACCAATCCAGCAATGAAAAAAAGCAGGCGAGAGCCTGCTTTTTTATGAGAACATTGACGTACTGTGCATAGGCTGTAAGCGAGCCTTTGGATCAATGTATGCTTTAGCGTTATTAACGGCAGTCGGACCTTCGCCAAATCCTGCCACGATGAGTTTTACTTTTCCATCATATGTGCAGACATCACCTGCTGCATAGATGCCAGGAATATTTGTTTCTTGCTTTGAGTTAACAACAATTGCATTTTTCTCTAAATCTAAGTCCCATTCTTTAATCGGACCTAGAGAAGAAACAAATCCAAAGTTTACAATAACATCATCTACGTCTACTACTGTCTTTTCTTCACCTTTTGTATTTTCTAACACAACTTGTGTAATACGGTCATCTCCAATAAATTCAACCGGTACATATGGTGTTTTAATATCAACTGATGAATTATGCAAGTTTTCTACGCTATGTTCATGAGCGCGGAACTTGTCTCGGCGATGCGTTAACGTTACTTTTTCTGCGATCGGCTCTAACATAAGAGACCAGTCGACAGCAGAATCCCCGCCCCCGCATACTAATACTTTGCGGCCTTTGAATTTATTCATATCATCCACAAAATAATGAAGGTTCGTTTGCTCGAACTGTTCTGCGTTTTCTAGCTCGATTTTACGGGGCTTAAATGCACCGTTTCCAGCCGTAATAATAATTGTTTTTGAATAGTGGACTTCAGAATTAGTAGTTAATCGAAACACGCCGTCCGCTTGTTTTTCTACCTTTTCTACTGCTTGCTCTAGCGCAACTGCAGGTTTAAATTGATCCATTTGCTCTTTTAGGTTATTGACTAATTCTTGAGCGCGTACTTTTGGAAAACCAGCTACGTCATAAATATATTTTTCAGGATATAAAGCAGAAAGCTGTCCACCAAGCTGTGGTAAGCTTTCAATAATTTTCACGCTCGCCTGACGCATACCGCCATAAAATGCTGTAAATAAGCCTGTAGGGCCGCCTCCGATGATGGTAATATCATATACTTGTTTATCTTCTTTCATTTATAATCACCTCTAGATTGTTCTGTGCCAATGCATATTCTACTTTATGATAGCATAGTAAATTATAAAATATCATTAAAACACGCTGGAATGTTTGAGAAACTTTCTCAACTTAAAGATCAGTATTTGCAATCATTAACATAACCACACGTTTTGGTCAAATATAAAACTGGGTATACAGGAAAGTAATTGAAAATTTAAAAGCTTGTAAATACAAAGTGAAGGGTTGAAAAACCGATGAAAAAAGCATAAGATGTTTGTGTAAATCAAGCTAGGACTTATGCTTACATTTTTTTGAAAAAGAAAAAATGTATTTTTTTAAAAAAGAACGTGAAGTGATTCACATTATTTTTCTTATATGAATAATAAATGGATAGCGATGATCGTTCTTGCTCAAACTAACACAAAAAAGCAAACCAAATAAAATTGCTCTTATCATTATATTTGTAAGACATACTTGTGACTATAACTAAAAAAGGTGGATGACATTCCTATGAAAAAGCCTAAAATCGTCATTTTGGGTGCCGGGTATGGCGGCATTATGACAATTGTTAATTTACAAAAGAAACTGGGTGCTAGCGATGCGGAAATTGTTTTGGTAAATAAAAACGATTACCATTACGAAACGACATGGCTTCATGAAGTATCAGCAGGTACAATTCATCAAGATCGCTCTCGTGTTCCTGTTAAAAATTTAATTAACACAAATAAGGTTACATTTATCAAAGACACGGTCGTAGATATTAAGTTAGATGAAAAGCGTGTTCTTCTTGAAAACAGTGAGCTAACGTACGATTATTTAGTTGTTGCTTTAGGGTATGAAGCAGAAACTTTCGGAATTAAGGGTTTAAAAGAACATGCATTTACCATTACGAGCATTAATGCAGCACGTCAAATTCGTGAGCATATTGATTATGTGTTTGCGACGTACAACAATGAAGTGGAAAAAAGAGACGAACTTCTGACAATTATTGTTGGGGGTGCTGGCTTTACCGGCATTGAATTTGTGGGAGAATTAGCAAATCGAGTCCCTCAGCTTTGCAAAGAGTTTGATATTCCGCGTGAAAAAGTACGCGTTATTTGTGTAGAAGCAGCGCCTACGGCTTTACCAGGTTTTGATCCAGAACTTGTAGAATATGCGGTAACACAACTAGAACGAAAAGGAATCGAGTTCAAGATCGGAACAGCGATTAAAGAGTGTACAGAAGAAGGAATTATTGTATCAAAAGATGACCAAGTAGAAGAAATCAAATCAGCAACAGTTGTATGGGCTGCAGGGGTTCGAGGCAGTCATGTGATTGAAAAAGCTGGATTTGAGAACATGCGCGGACGTGTAAAAGTAAGTAATAGCTTGCTGGCACCAGGACATGAAGATGTGTTTGTTATTGGAGATTGTTCACTAATGATTAACCCTGAAACAGAACGTCCTTATCCGCCAACAGCTCAAATCGCTATGCAACAAGGCGGTACCTGCGCTGAAAATATTAGCCGTTTGATGAAAGGGCAAAAAGAATTAAGCGAGTTCAAACCAGATATTAAAGGAACGGTATGTTCGTTAG
Source organism: Priestia sp. 40 (assembly GCF_049368575.1). Classification (NCBI taxonomy): domain Bacteria; kingdom Bacillati; phylum Bacillota; class Bacilli; order Caryophanales; family Bacillaceae; genus Priestia; species Priestia sp. 40. The sequence continues at coordinate 1,611,815 of NZ_JBMPZA010000005.1, read as the reverse complement.
GGCATGATGACGCAATTGGCGTTGTATATGGTCGAAAACTATTTGGTTCAAGCGCATCTTTTATGAAAAAAGTTGTTGATAATCGTTCGCTTTTCCTTCAAGGCGGAGCAGGTCTTGTACTGAAAAAAGGAAAATTTAATTTCTTTTAAAACAAAAAGCAAAAGGTCTTTAAACCTTTTGCTTTTTTGGTATTAACTTACTTTTCTGTGATTGACGCCTTCATTACTCTTAAGTAAACTGAGAGTATAAAGAGTAACGGAGGCGAAAAGCAATGGAAATGAGTGTGCCTGTACTAATTATCTCCATCTTGTTGTTTTTTGTTTTGTTTTTTGGAATCGGTTTCTTATTGAATATGCTGCTTCGCATGTCTTGGATTATGGCCATTATTTATCCCGTGATTTTTATTTTTATTATCGATGATGTAAGAGCGGTTGATTACATTCAACATCCCGCTCACTCCTTTCAACAGCTAGGGACAAAAGTGCTATCTTTAGCCACAGCTGACATTGCGATTTTAATGGCTGGTTTTATAGGTGCATTAGCTTCAGGCATTACCATTAAATCTTTACGAACAAGAGGGTACCAAATGTTTTAAATGTAAATTCTTCTCGCAAACGAATAATTTGTTTTTATGTTGGAAACAAATAGATTCGTGAGAGGAGTTGTGGAAATCACAATGATTGGAAAAATAGCAAAGCGATTCATTATGTGCCTACTACTGGTCGGAGCGCTGTTTACAACATATGAAGCAATTACTGGCGTCTCAATAACCACAGTCATCAAATATATGCCTTTTATAAACAGTACAGGGCATCCTCTAATGAATGAAAGGTTCTTGCCATCATTTCTAAAACCACTAAGAGCTGAAGCAGCTAGCAATGACAAAGAGCGTCTGACGATTGAAGAAGCATTTGATTGGTCGCGTTATCCAACTAAGAATGTATTGGCTACGGGTTACACAGCTGGTTATGAATCAACTGGGAAAAATCCCAATCATCCAGGGTATGGTATTACATATTCGGGCGTTAAAGTAAAACGTGACTTGTATTCAACCATCGCTGCTGATTTGACCATATTTCCAATCGGCACGATCTTGTTTATTCCGGGCTATGGCTATGGAGTGGTAGCAGATAAAGGTGGGGCTATTAAAGGCAATCATCTTGATTTATATTTTGAGACTGTTTCCGATGTGTACAACATATGGGGTAAAAAAGAATTAAACGTCTATGTAGTGAAATCAGGGGACGGCCGCTTAACTGAAGAAGAGTTAACAATGCTGAATGAAAAGAAATCGATGCAGGTTTTTCGTCAGCAGGTAAAATAAACGAGAAACACATGAAGAATTCTTCATGTGTTTTCTTATGTTTTATGGCCATACATAATACGTTACAAAAGCAACTGCTATCCCTGTTAAGGCTCCAAAGAAAACTTCAATAGGCTTATGTCCAAGCAGCTCTTTTAGCTTCACTTGTTTTTCGTCTTCTTCATTGGTCGTCCATAGCTTTGCCTCTTTTACCGCGCGCTGAAAATCTTCAACCAAACGATTTAAAACCGTTGCTTGCTCTCCTGCGTGTCTTCTTACTCCTTTAGCATCGAACATGACAATAATGGCAAAAATAGCGGAGAGAGCAAAAATAGGGGATTTAAGGCCTTCTGCTAGCCCAATGGCAGTTGCTAAGGAAGTTACTGCTGCGGAGTGAGAGCTTGGCATGCCTCCCGTACTAAAAAATAAGCTGCCGTCTATTTTCTTAGTAGCTACAAAAGAAAGGGGAATCTTAATAAATTGAGCAAAGAAAATAGCGATTAATGAACTCCAAAGTGGAAAATTTGAGAATAACTCCATTGAGACGTCCTCCCTCAACTTAAAATGTCTGAAAAGCTAAACCTGTATGATGAAAAAAGCGGTAGATGAAAGTATATGTGTGAAACTAAGGTTTTTGAACTGTGATTAAAAATTGTATTTCTGCTATCATATGTATATAGATGAAAACAGTAGTGAATATGATATATATTCCACTTGCTGAATAGATTAAACAAAGCAGATGATAAATAAAAATAAAATCTCTATACGTAAAAGGGAGGAATTTTATGTTTTCGCATGTAGAAACATTTGGTGTTGATCACCAAACAGAAGCGCTCGTAATCGGTTTATTTAATCAAAACCAACAGTTTGAAGGCCTTCTAAAAGAAATTGATGAAGCTTTAGGTGGACAGCTCATTCATTTGATTAAAGAAGGGGATATACGTGTACAAGAAAAACGTATATCAACGATTCATACACTAGGTAAATTAGGAGCAAAACGTCTTTATTTTGTGGGACTCGGACGAAAGCAAGCGCTAACGAAAAATGGGCTCAAAGAGAGCTTTGGGCTGTTATTTAAAAAGTTAAAAGAAGCGAAGATTTCAAACGCATCGGTCGCCTTTTCTACATTTGATACAGGAGCGTGGTCAGAGCAAGAAACTGCAGCTTTATTAGGAGAAGCTCAACAGCTTGCTATGTACGAGTTTGAAAACTACAAAAAGAAATCAAACGAACCTGACAAGCAGCTTGAAAAAATTGAACTGTTTTCTTTTTATAAAGACGTTGTACAATCTGCTTTGGTTGGATATACGTATGGAAAAGCAACAAACTCAGCGCGCACCCTTGTTAACTTACCAAGCAATATGCTAACGGCTACAGATTTAGCTAATTATGCAGTAGAAATGGCACATACATATGGTTTTGAATATGAAATTTTAGAAAAAGAAGAGATGGAAACATTGGGAATGGGCGCGTTGCTCGCAGTCAATCAAGGTTCCGCAGAGCCTCCTAAAATGATTGTCCTCAAATATCAAGGAAAAGAAAAATGGGAAGACGTTATTGGGTTGGTAGGAAAAGGGATTACCTTTGACACAGGTGGTTACTCTATTAAATCTAAAGACGGGATTGTAGGTATGAAAACAGATATGGGCGGAGCTGCATCTGTTCTTGGTGCAATGGAAGCGATTGGAGAATTAAAACCTCATCAAAACGTAGTAGCTGTCATTCCATCAACTGACAACGTTATTAGCGCGCGTGCTTTTAAGCCAGATGACGTAATTACAGCCATGAATGGAAAGACAATAGAAGTACTGAATACAGATGCTGAAGGGCGTTTAGCGTTAGCTGACGGTATCTCCTATGCCAAACACCACGGAGCAAACTATTTAGTAGACGTGGCGACGTTAACTGGTGGCGTAATCGTAGCTCTTGGTACACATACAACTGGGGCAATGACAAATGATTCTGCTTTATTGCAGCAAGTAGCGAAAGCGAGCATTGAGACAGGCGAACCGATTTGGGAGCTGCCTATTACAGAACGAGACAAAAAGCGTGTTCGGGGAAGTAAGGTAGCAGATTTAAATAATTCTCCTGGACGGGAGGGGCACGCCATTATGGCAGGAACCTTTATTGGTGAGTTTGCAGAACAAACACCATGGGTGCACTTGGATATTGCTGGAACTGCCACATCTGCTGCTTCTCATGAGTTAGGACCTTCAGGTGCAACAGGCGTGATGGTCCGAACACTAGCTGCAATGGTTTGTTCATTTGAACCCAATTAATGAAAAAATATAATAGGGATAGAAAGAAACGTAAAAAGAAGCATCGATGATGCTTCTTTTTTAATATGTTTACATAATGTTTTTTTCTTTTTAGGAAGAAAAAATTATTTAGAAAAATCCTTATATTGTTAAGGTTGGATAGAAGTTAAACAAACGTTTATTTAGTAAGATGATTGACTTTTTTTCTATACCTAATATAATGAACATGTTGTTTATCTCTCTAATGTTTTAATGAGATAAAGTAAAAAAGAAAATGGAGGTTTCAAAATGAATGCAGTATTAATAGCTGTGCTCGTGATGCTGATTTTGAGCTTATTGCGTATCAACGTTGTCTTTTCTTTAGCAGTCGGAGCGCTAGTTGGAGGACTTGTTGGCGGTATCAGCCTCACAGATACAGTAAGTATATACACAGATGGTCTTGGAAACAGTGCTTCTGTTGCATTAAGCTATGCTTTGCTTGGAGGATTTGCAATGGCTGTTTCGCGGACAGGGCTGCCTGATGCCGTTGTTCAGCTAGCGTTAAAAATAGTAGGGAAAGAAGGAGAAACGAAAAAGAAGTCACTGTCAAAAGTACTAATTTTGTTGATCATCCTTATTATTTCATGTTTTTCTCAAAACGTTATTCCGGTTCACATTGCATTTATTCCGCTTTTAATTCCACCTCTATTAAAAGTATTTAATCAGTTGAAAATCGATCGTCGATTAGTCGCAACAGTGATTACATTTGGACTGGTTACACCTTATATGTATTTGCCGGCAGGATTCGGTAAGATTTATCACGACATTTTATTTACTAACATCAAAGAAAGTGGATTAACAATTAATAAAGGAGATATTACCGCGGCGATGGCTCTTCCAGCTTTAGGAATGGTAGCGGGCTTATTGTTTGCTGTGTTTATTTCGTACCGCAAGCCGCGCAGTTATGAAGACATTGACATTGATCAAGGCGCAGAGGAGCGTACAGGTTACACAACAAGAGGAATTATAGTAGCTTTACTTGCGATTGTAGCGGCTTTAACTGTGCAGCTCTTAGTAGATTCTATGATTTTCGGAGCGCTTGCAGGGATTGTTGTCGTTTACTTCAGCGGAGCTTTGAAGTGGAACGAAGCAGATCCAGTATTAACGAACGGAATGAGAATGATGGCTTTCATCGGATTTGTTATGCTGTCAGCCTCTGGTTTTGCAAAAGTTCTTCAAGAAACTGGAGATGTAGAAGCGCTTGTAAAAGGCTCTGTTGCTCTTATTGGCGGAAACCAAATGCTCGGTGCATTTCTTATGCTTGTCATCGGGCTTTTAGTCACAATGGGCATTGGTTCTTCTTTCTCTACTATTCCAATTATCGCGACGATTTTTGTTCCTCTTTGCTTAGAACTTGGTATGAGTCCAATGGCAACGATTTGTATTGTTGGTACAGCAGGAGCGCTTGGAGACGCTGGTTCACCAGCTTCAGACAGTACGCTTGGACCAACATCTGGATTAGCAGTCGATCGTCAACATGATCATATTTGGGATACGTGTGTACCAACTTTTCTTCACTATAACATCCCACTCATTATTTTTGGGTGGATTGCCTCAGTTATCTTGTAAATAGAGGGCCTATAATGAAAAAAAGCAGCCGATCAAAACCGGCTGCTTTTTTCATGCTTGAGAAAGAGTAGAAGCAGTGCTGTCACAAGCTCCTAATGCTTGCTCTACAGCCTGAAGAGATTGTTCAATACGTTCACGATTTGAATCTTTCTCTACTGTTTGAAGAGCTTGTTCAAGGCTTGCTTTTGCCTGATTTAATGATGTACAAGAATCTTGCACGTAACCTCTAGCGTTTTTAGACATTCTTCTTCCTCCTAACTAACCAAAAATGAGAATCAATAAGTAGTATGAGTAATTTGCAGGGAATTATGAGGAGAAATAATAAAAAGGATTAACTCTTATGAAAGGAGTTAATCCTGTCAGCCTAACTGTTTAAATTGGTTGGAATGTAGAAGTTCAAGCACTTTCTTATCAAGCTCCTTAATTTTCTTTACAGCCAGATTATATTCCATTTCACGGTAATGATGTTTGCCTCCTGGCTCTTCATCAGCTTCATCAGCAAGTTTGACTACTTTTTGAAGAGGGCGTTGTTGAATGGTTCCTTCAGGTAAATATGAGTCTGTGTGTAGTAAAATAGCTAAGGCAATTTCTTTTGCCGCCTGAGGTTCCTCACCTAAACGAATGAGTAATTTATGTGCACGTTCAGCACCTTTAATAGCGTGAATATCATTTTGACGATACTTCTCATAATCCCACTGACCATTTGTGTACCATTCGTAGTGGCCAATATCATGAAGCAACGCTGCTTTTGTAGCTAAATCAGGATTTACATTATGCTGTACAGATAGACGAAACGCATGATAGGCGACGGATACAGCATGCGCAACGCCAGAGCGAGTTAAATATTTTTGAGCGATAGGATGCGTGAAAATTTCTACTAGCGTAACATGTCTCATCATGTCATCCCTCCTAAAGAAAAAATATATTTCCAAATACAATATCATATTTATATCCTAAATACAATTATCGTGTAATTTGTTTTTACATCCAAAAATGGCATGTATTATAATATTCAAAACAAAACAACATGTACATCTTTTTTTGAAGAAAATAAGACTTTTTTCCTTGTATTTTACCATCTAATATTTAACGATACGTGACAGCAGTCAAATTGGTTATCGGGATGAATAAACGTAATTTTAATATAGTCTGGTGTATAAAAAACATCGATTTTGGTCTTAACACCAGTGGAAAGAATGAGTTTTTTTACTTCATTCATTTTGGATTCTTGAGCAGCAGCTTTTATTTTTTTTATTAAATTTGGCGAAGCATTAGCTCTTTGAATAAAGATAGTAGCGCTTTGCATGGTAGAGGGAATAACTTTAAGAGATTGCTGAAATGTCGCGATGTCCGCCTCAGGTAAGTTAGGTACCCTGTATGTATAAGGGTGAGGCATGTAGTACGATGGCCAATAGTAAGACAAGGGAGCAAATGGTTTCATATAAGAATCCTCCTAAAAAACGGATTTTTATTATGTATATGTAGAGGGTTCGTATATGTTGTAGCAAAACCGTTATTGTATACTAGATACAAAGGGAGGTATGGATATGAAAACGAAAGATACGCTGTTAGAAGCATTAGGAATTGAGATTATTAGCGCAAGTGAACAAAGAGTGGAAGCGACGATGCCTGTTGATGAGCGAACGCGTCAGCCATTCGGGCTTTTACACGGAGGAGCATCGGTGGCGTTAGCCGAAACTGTGGCTAGTCTAGGTGCTATTAAAAGTGTAGATATTGAAAAAGAAATCTGTGTAGGTTTAGAAATCAATGCCAATCATATCAAAGGGAAAAAAGACGGAATCGTTACAGCTATAGGCGTTCCTTTACATAAAGGAAAAAAAACAGCGGTTTGGGAAGTGAAAATTCAAGATGAAGAAGAGAATTTAATCTGTATATCCCGTTGCACGCTTGCTATTCTGCCTAAAGCTTAAATATAAGAAAGGCTTAGTCTAAAAGGTGTGAGGTATGCTTTTGGAGTCAGAAAGAGCCACCTCACACACTGATGTGAGAGCTTAAAGAGAATTTGGAAGAGCGGATACATAAAAAAGTGAAAAAATAGGTAAAAAAAAGAAGCGAAATTATGTCTATTCGTGACAGTTACCCTGCGCATAGAGACATGCTCTAGAATATAGTAGTAGTAAAGTATTCTTTTTATTCAGCAACTAGAATATTCATAATATTAAAAATAAGAACAGAAAATAGACCTTCCGATTGTTCAATCGTGCTATAATAGCATTAATATAGTAGGGCGGTTTATTTTACAAAGGGGTGATAATATTGGATAAGAACTCTCAGTATTTATTCATTGATTTTGAATTTACAATGCCAGAGTATAAAGGTTTTCCAAAAGGCTTTTTTCCGGAAATCATTGAAGTTGGTTTGGTGTTTGTTAAAAATCAAGAAATCATTGATCGTTTCTCCTCTTACGTACAGCCTACACACTTTACAAAATTGACTGAGCGCTGTAAATCATTTCTCCATATCGAACAAAATCAAGTAAATGAAGGAATCACGCTAGAGCAGCTTGTACAGCGACTGGGCATGTATAAAAACAGCACGATTATTACGTGGGGGAACATGGATATGAAAGTATTAAGGCAGTGCTGTCAAAAAAATAAGGTGCCGTTTCCTTTTACAGGTAAAGAAATTGATCTTTCGATGGAGTATAAGCGCTTTTTTGGAGATCAAAATCAAACCGGCCTTTGGAAAGCTGTGCAAGAGTATGGTAAAGAAGGAACCGGAAAGCACCACTGCGCGCTTGATGATGCGATGACGACACTCAACATCTTTAAGCTTGTAGAAAAAGATAAGAGGTACCTTCAAAAGCCGGAGCCAACGACCATAGGAGATCGAATCGATTTCTCAAAAGTATTAAATAAATTTGCATTATAAAAGCCAAATCACTTCTATGTGAATTTGGCTTTTTGCTTAATGAATACCGTACTCTTTTTTTAACTCTTCTAAACAGGCAATACTTGCTTGAGCAAAAGCGCCATCTTTGCCTTGTTGTTCAGCTATCTTTAATTCAAGGGCTTTTTCTAGTGAATCTTTATAATCAGGAACGCTGTCTTCATAGAGATGAACCATTTTTTGAGGAATGTTGGCCTGCTCTCGAAACGCAAGTGCTTTTCGCTCGTGAAAAAAAGGTACGTCCACTTGTCCAGGATTATGTAAGTCACCTTGTTCTGGATGCTTCAACACAGCTTGAATTCGTACAACATAATGCAGATCTCGAACTTGTGTAATTTCACCGATGTATTTCCCGGTTTTATAAAGTGCCGTAACGGTTTGGCCAATTGTAAATGTCATATTGCCAGATCTCCTTTAAGTAAAGTGTTTGTTATAAACAGTATAAATCAAAACCCACTACCGTTTCTATGAAAGGATGTTGTACATGATGTATTTAATGTTTTTGCTCTATTTTCCGGAAGATAAAACAGAATATATTCCTGCTTTTGCTACTATGGCGATTTTTGTACTAGCAGCAGTTGCAGTATGGCGTTTAATCATTAAGATTTCGAAAAAAGAAGAAGAAAAAACGAAGGAGTTAGAAGCAAAGCTAAAAGAACAGGATAATAAGAAATCACTGTAATGAAATGCAAATAAAATGTAAGCGTTTAAAATAATATGTTGCTGGACAATCTATGGAAAGACATCTAAAACTTTCGCTAGTGCATATGCGATTGGAGGGCAACATGAAAAAACTACTACTCATTGGAACCGTGCCTTTTTTCTTGTTAACGGGGTGTATGGAAAAAGAAATATCCAATAAAGAAGTCAAAGTCTATAACGCAGATGGAGATAGCATCGGTACAGTCAAGTTGAAAGAACAGGCCGATGGAATTGAGTTTACGTACAATTTAAGCGGACTTCCACCTGGCGAACACGGCGTACATATTCATGAAATGGGAATTTGCAAAGCTCCTAACTTTAAAAGTGCGGGCAATCACCTTGATCCTGATAAAAAGAAACACGGACTGTTAAATCCAAAAGGACCGCATTTAGGCGATATGAAAAATATTGTGGTAGAAGACGATCAAACGTATACAGGAACAGATATGGTTCCTCAAGTCACGTTAAAAGAAGGAAAGACATCGCTCGTTAAGCGTATGGATGGTTCATCCCTTGTTATTACCGAACAAGGTGATGACGGAATGACAGAGCCATCAGGTAATTCTGGCAAGCGAATCGCCTGCGGAGTTATTTCAAAAAAACATTAAAAACAGCGTTCTTTCGTGAGAAAGAACGCTGTTTTTTACGTTAAAGCTACTTTTAAGCGATTTAATCCTTCTTGAAGCTGTTCATGTGAACAGCCAATGTTCAAGCGGATAAAACCTTTTCCATATGTGGAACTGTATTTTTCGCCTTTTTCTACGGCAATTTTACCTTTTTCTAATAAGCGTTCATGTAATTCTTCTTCTGATAAGTGCAGCTTGTTGCAGTCAATCCATAGTAAATAAGTTCCTTCAGGCTGAACCACTCGCAGTTCAGGCAAGTTTTCACTTATAAAACGCGTCACTAGATCTACATTTTTCTTTAGATACACAAGCAGTGCTTCTAGCCACTCCTCACCTTCACTGTAAGCCGCCTCTAACCCAATTATTCCGAATGTGTTTAAATTAGAAAACCCTTGTTTTTGCTGTTGTTGAACATACTGTGTGCGCAGTTTCTCGTTTGGAATAATAATAGCTGAAGCTTGAAGTCCCGGTATATTAAATGTTTTGCTAGGGGCCATACACGTAATGGTTCGATTGGCTGCATCTTCACTCACCATGCTAATGGGAATGTGTTTATAAGGCTGGTAAATTAGATCAGAATGGATTTCATCTGAAACAATTAATACATTGTATTTTTCACAAAGATCGGCAAGCTTCTTCAGTTCTTCTTTTGTCCACACGCGTCCTACTGGATTATGAGGGCTGCAAAGAATCATTAATTTTACGCCTTCTGCAAATTTTTGCTCTAAATCTGCAAAATCAATTTCGTATTTATCGCCTGCAAGTTTTAATGGATTTTCAACAACTTCTCGATCATTTACCTTTATCATGTTAAAAAATGGAGTATAGACTGGAGGCTGAATTAAAATTGAATCTCCGGGTTCCGTAAATGCTTGAATAGCCATACTCAGGGCAAATACAACTCCTGGACTGTATGTAATCCATTCATGATCAATGGTCCACTGATGCTTTTTTTCTACCCAAGATGACAAAGCATTTGCCGTAGATTCAGTAGGGGAAGTGTAGCCGAAAATACCGTGTTTGACACGCTCATTAATGGTTTGAAGAACATTAGGCGGCGCTTGGAAATCCATATCAGCTACCCAAAAAGGCAGAACATCTTTTGCTCCAAAAACAAGATCAGTTTTGTCCCACTTTACGGACTGCGTACCTGTACGGTTAATTAATTGATCAAAAGAATAAGTAGACAATAAAAGTACCCCCTTTTTTAATATAATAGTTTGCTTATTTTTAATACGTTTGTCAACGAAGTTAACTTGTGAAGTCAATAAAGAAAGTGAAAAAATTGCTGATGCACCACTAATAAATTTTTTATTAAAGTTAGCGCCTCGTGTGCAATATACGAACTCGCCCCGTCATTATTGAGACAGGGCTTTTTCACCGTACAAGAAATCGACCATATGAGACTGCACAATGTCGGGACACTCTTCTGGTAAAAGGTGTCCAATTTCCTTTAAAGAGATAAAGGTAGAGTCTGTTAAATCATCTTTTAACTTACGTCCGAGATGCAAAGGAACAACCCGGTCTTCTTCTCCCCAAATGAGTAAACTGGGTTTTTTTATGTGCTGCAAATCCTTTGAGGATAGGTCTCCTTCTCGATCACGAATCATTCTTGTTAAAGCCATAAACGTACGGTCATCCAAAAATGGTTCAGTATAGCCATCAATCATTTCTTCGTCGATTAACTTATGATCAAATACGACATTTTGCAAGTTACCTAATACACCTTTGCGAGACAGCCACGTTTTTACCCACAGATAAAAGAAAGGAACATAAGAAGACATGACCAACCCATAGTGTGAGGGTCCTAAATAAGCTGAGCTGCACAGAAGAACTAGTTTTGATACGCAAGAAGGCTTTAACTTGGCTACGTTTAAACAAACTTGTCCCCCCATTGAGTGTCCCGATAGTACAACATCCTTTAATTTTAGATATTCAATTAACTCGATCACAATTCTGGCTAAGTTTTTATACGAGTATTGAAAGGTTAACGATTTTTCACTTCGCCCAAATGGCGGAAGGTCCAGCGTAATGATAGAAAACGTGTCTTCAAATAAAGGAATTAAACGCCGAAAGCTAAAACTGGATGATAAAAAGCCGTGAATAAATACAATAGCTGGTTTATCAGGGTGATAGTTATGGCATTCGTAGTACACATTGACTCCATTAAAAGTACGCTGGTGGCAAGTAATTTTAGATTCAGTCAATTTGGTTCACTCCATCTTTTTCTTTCTAGTCTGTCCTAATTTCCAGCAATCTATAAAATGAAACTCAATTAACGGTATAGATTTCACATTAAAGATGTGTTTAAATTTGATATAATGGAAAAAGTGAAAAAATTTAATCGGTGTAGGAGGGGAACGCGGTGTTCTTAGAAGAGAAAGAGTTAGAAATTTTAGAAATTCTAGAAAAAAATAGCCGTATTTCGATAGATAGTATTTCAAAAATGGTGGATTTAACGTTTGAAGAAACCTCTAATATTGTTAAAAAGCTAGAGAGAGAAAAAGTAATTGTGCAATATTCAGCTGATATTAACTGGAGACGAGTAGATGGACATGAGGGCGTCACGGCTATGATAGATGTAAAAGTTGCACCAAAGCGAGGAGTAGGCTTTGATGAGATTGCGGAGCGCATCTATCGTTTTCAAGAAGTGAAATCCGTGTACCTAATGTCAGGAGCATATGATTTGTCTGTTATTATTGAAGAAAAATCAATGTCTGAAGTAGCATTTTTTGTTTCTGAAAAGCTTTCTACGCTAGACTCTGTTTTATCTACAACGACTCACTTTATCATGAAAAAATACAAGCACGATGGTACCATCTACGACCAAGGTGATGAAGATCGCAGAATCGTGGTGTCTCCGTAATGAAAGAGCGCTTGTCAACAACTGTGCAACAGCTGAAACCTTCAGGTATTCGCCGCTTTTTTGATTTAGCAGCAAGTATGGATAACGTCATTTCTCTTGGAGTAGGTGAACCTGATTTTGTCACATCTTGGGCTGTTCGAGAAGCGAGTATTTTATCGTTGGAAAGAGGATATACCTCTTATACGGCAAATGCGGGGCTTTTAGAGCTCCGCTTTGAAATTATGAAGTATATGAAAAGAAATTTTAACGTCTCGTATGATTATAAAGATGATATTATCGTGACCGTTGGAGGAAGTCAGGCTTTAGACATTACAATGAGGGCTTTGATTAACCCTGAAGATGAGATTATTGTCGTGGAGCCAAACTTCGTGTCTTATAGCCCGTTAATTTCGCTAGCAGGAGGAGTTCCTGTGGCAATTGAAACAACGGCAGAAACAGAGTTTAAGCTGCAGCCTAGACAGATTGAAGAAGTCATTACAAGCAACACGAAAGCTCTTCTTTTATGCTCTCCTAATAATCCAACAGGAAGCTCACTATCTAAAGAAGAGCTGCAGGCTATTGCGGATATTGTGATCAAGCATGACTTGCTTGTTATCACGGATGAAATATATGCAGAATTAACATATGATGAAGAATTTACATCTATTGCTTCTTTAGAAGGAATGAAAGAACGAACCATTATTATTTCTGGCTTTTCTAAAGGATTTGCCATGACTGGATGGCGTCTTGGGTACATATGTGCACCAACTGAGATTGCTAAAGCAATGCTGAAAATTCATCAGTATACAATGATGTGTGCGCCTACCATGGCACAATATGGAGCAATTGAAGCACTACAAAATGGGCAGCATGACGTAGAAGAGATGAGAAAAAGCTATCGCAGAAGACGGAACTATATGGTGAAGTCATTAAATCAAATTGGTCTTGAATGCCATTCTCCCGGAGGAGCGTTTTATGTGTTCCCGTCTATCAAGAAAACTGGATTGTCGTCGGAAGAATTCGCTGAGCAGCTTTTGCTTGAAGAGCGAGTAGCCGTGGTGCCAGGCAATGTATTTGGAAAAGGCGGAGAGGGACATATTCGCTGTTCATACGCTTCTTCAATGGAATCATTAGAAGAATCCATAAAACGGATTAGCCGTTTTGTTGAAAATAAGTTATAATAAAAATAAGATATTATGTCATATCGTATAGACGGTTTGATATAATATCTTTTTTGCTATGATGAAATGTAGTGTTAGTTTATATTTGTGACGAAATTGGTAAATAATAAATATAGTATAACTACTTTTTGATTCAATCTATGAACTGTGCTATAATTTTAAATTGGCTATAATGGTGAAAATAATAAGGTATCTAGGAGTGTTTATATGTCAAAATTTGAAATCGGTACTGTTACAAAAGGTAAAGTAACAGGAATTCAACCATACGGTGCATTCGTTGCATTAAATGAAGAAACTCAAGGATTAGTTCATATCTCAGAAGTGAAACATGGCTTCGTTAAAGATATTAACGAACATTTATCAGTAGGAGACGAAGTAAACGTTAAAGTTTTATCTGTTGATGAGTCAACTGGTAAAATTGGTTTATCTATTCGTGCTACTGAGCCAGCTCCAGAAAAAACTGAAGCTTCTGCACCTAAAAAACCTGCTAAAAAGCGTCAAGGTCAAGCAACAGTTCACACTGAATCTACTCAAGGATTCAACACATTAAAAGAAAAATTAGAAGAGTGGATTGAGCAATCAAACCGCGAAGATCTAATTAAGAAATAAGAAAAAAAGAAGGATAGCTTAGCTATCCTTCTTTTTTTAATGTTCCGTTCTAGGTTCTGTACGCTCTACTTCAGCAGAAGGTTTAAATAATAGACCTAGGTTAATCAGTCCTGCGATTCCAACCAATCCATAAATAATGCGGGAGAAAGCAGATGTTTGACCGCCGAAGATTGCTGCTACTAAATCAAATTGAAAAAAGCCAATAAGTCCCCAGTTAATTGCTCCAATAATCGTTAATACGAGCGCAATACGTTGAATACCACTCATGATGAACCCTCCTTGTTTTGTAGTTCACTTATTAGCCTGCTTTTTTTCGAAGTAAATATGCATATTTACTTTTGGAAGATACAGACAAATAAACGTTGATTTGGATGGGGTGAGCGTCTAGTCAACAGGGAATAATCTTTAGGAAGTCAATTTTCTTTACAATCAAAAAGTTGTTCTTCATAATGATGCATGTAATCAAGCTCGTAAGGAGGAGTTTATAGTGAACAATTTTACATTTTATAATCCTACAAAATTAATTTTTGGTAAAGGTCAATTAGAGCAATTAAAAACAGAAGCAAGTCGCTTTGGTAAAAAGATATTATTAGTATACGGCGGAGGAAGCGTAAAACGCAGCGGTTTATACGATCAAGTAATGGATGTACTGAATGATATGAATGCAGAAGTACATGAGTTAGCGGGAGTAGAGCCGAATCCTCGTCTGACAACTGTTCGCAAAGGAATCGATATTTGTAAAGAAAACGGTATTGAATTTTTACTTGCAGTTGGTGGAGGAAGCGTAATCGATTGTACAAAAGCAATCGCAGCAGGCGCAAAATATGATGGAGACGTATGGGACATCATTAACCGCGACGCATTCGCAGCTGAAGCTCTTCCATTTGGAACAGTGCTGACATTAGCAGCAACAGGTTCAGAAATGAATGCTGGTTCTGTTATTACAAATTGGGAAACACAAGAAAAATACGGCTGGGGTAGTCCGGCAACATTCCCTCAATTCTCTATTTTAGATCCGGTTAATACATTTACTGTACCAAAAAATCAAACAGTTTATGGCATGGTTGACATGATGAGCCACGTATTTGAACAATATTTCCATGCTGCAACAAATACGCCGCTTCAAGATCGCATGTGTGAAGGAGTACTGCAAACGGTTATTGAAACGGGACCAAAATTATTAAACGACTTAGAGAACTACGAGTTACGTGAAACGATTTTATACAATGGTACCATCGCATTAAACGGTATGTTACAAATGGGACACCAAGGCGATTGGGCTACTCACAATATTGAGCATGCGGTATCAGCTGTATATGACATTCCACATGCGGGTGGACTCGCAATTATATTCCCGAACTGGATGAAACACGTAATGGATGAGAACGTAGATCGCTTCAAGCAAGTAGCTGTACGCGTATTTAACGTAGATACGGAAGGCAAGACGGATAAAGAAGTAGCACTTGAAGGTGTTGATAAGCTTCGCGAATTCTGGTCAAGCCTAGGTGCACCAACTCGCTTAGCTGATTATGATATTGGTGAAGACAAATTAGATCTTATGGCTGATCGTGCGATGGCTAAAGGTGAATTTGGTAAATTTAAAAAATTAAACAAAGAAGATGTACTAGCAATCCTACGCGCTTCTTTATAAGATTCTCGATAAAAAACGCCGTGCAAACCGCACGGCGTTTTTTCTATTCATGATGGGTAAGCTTTTTCTGCTGTTTGGTTTTTAAATCATCCCGAACGGTTTTATCAGAAAGAGGAACTCCGCTGTAATAAGCCGCTCTTCCTAGTAAATGCCCAGCAATAGGAGAGGTGATAAACACAAAGACAATCGCTAAAATTAACCGTGCACTAATATGGCCAGTGTCAATCCAAAAGTAGAGTAAGCAGCCCACTAATATAAACAGGACGCCTAAGGTAGCACTTTTGGAGGCAGCGTGACTTCTTGTATACGTATCAGGCAAGCGAATAAGCCCAATCATAGTCACAACTGTCAGAAGAGACCCTATTAGTACCAAAGCTCCTACAATGATTTCACTGATCACGTTCATATTCAATCACTTCTCCTTTCTCTAAAAACTTAGAAAAAGCAACGGTACCTACAAAGGCTATGATACCTAGCAGTAAAATGACTTCGAAAAAAGCCTGGGTTCGAAAAATAATCGAGATGATGGCCGTGATAGCAATGATGTTAATTCCGATAGCATCAAGGGCCATTGCTCGATCAGCAGTTGACGGACCTTTTACCACTCGATAAACAAACCCAATAGTTGAAGCAGAAATGAGAATGAGCGAAACGTTTAAAAAAATATCGAGCATTTAACGACTCACCTCCATAATAGCTTTTTCGAATGTTTGCTGAATATCTGTAATAATGTCATCAATATCGTCTGTATTGATTGCATGAATATAGATAGTAGAATTATCATCTGACACATCCATCACCAGTGTGCCTGGCGTTAGCGTAATTAAAAGAGAAAGAATGGTAATTTCCCATTCACTCTCCAGACGGGTTGGCATTGCAAAGATGGCTGGCTGAATATTTAATTTAGGGCGCAATACGTCTTTAGTAACTGCAATATTGGCTTTGAATAATTCTCGTATGAAAATAAACAGCAGTTTAATGATCGCACACACTTTATGCAAGTAAAAACGCCTGTGAAAAAAACGGCGGAAAACAAACAGCAGTACCGCTCCCCAGAAAAAACCTATAATAAAGGAAGGGAGTGTCCAAATCCCTCTCAAAAACATCCATGTGAATGCAATGATTACGTTTAATAATAGTTGAAATGACATGCAGATCTACTCCTTTAACACCGATTGGATATAAATTGAAGGATCCATAAGCGTTTGAGCGGCTGTTGACACATAAGGAATAACAGCTTCTGCACCTAGTCCTAAAAAGACAGAAACAGCAAGTAAGATAGCGGATGGGTATAGAATACCTTTAAGGGATACTTTTTCATGCTCAGAAGAAAGCTTAGGTTCACCCCAGAAGCAGCTCATGAAAATCTTAATGGCAGAATATAAAACAAGCAGGCTTGAAACTAGTAAAACTCCTACAAACGTGTAGCTCTCTGATTCTAAGCCGCCCTGAACTAAAAGGAATTTTCCAATAAAGCCGCTCAGGGGAGGAATTCCTGCCAACGAAATAGTAGCGATAAAAAACATCCAGCCAAGCAGCGGATAGTCTTTAATTAACCCACCCATTTTCTTTAATTTTGTTGTTCCAGTTATTCGAATGATGCTTCCAGCAAGAAGGAAGAGAGCTGCTTTAATAATCATGTCGTGAATTAAATAATAAATGGCTCCTTCAAAACCCGCTTTTGTTGTTAAAGTTACACCGTAGACAATGACTCCGACAGCAATAATAATGTTATAAATTAAAATTTTATTCACATCCGAATAAGCAATGGCGCCTACTGCACCAACAACGATAGTCAAAAGCGCAACGTAGCCGATAATTTGATGAGTGAATTCAGGATGATGGTAAAACAGTAAAGTGAAAGTCCTGAAAATCGAATAAACGCCTACTTTTGTGAGCAAAGCACCAAACAACCCGATGATCACGGGTGGAGGCGCACTATATGAACCTGGAAGCCAGAAATACATTGGAAATAAAGCTGCTTTTAAGGCAAAGACGATAAATAAAAGCATGCCAATGGTTGTTAAAATCCCCGGCTGGTTCGCCTCAGCAATTCGCTGTGAAAGGTCCGCCATGTTGAGAGTTCCTGTTACGGCATATAAATAAGCAACGGCAATGACAAACAAAGCGGATGAAATGACATTGACTAAAATATACTTAAGAGACTCTCGAAGCTGTGCTTTTGTACCGCCAATTACAATAAGAGCGTACGAAGACATAAGCATGACTTCGAAAAAGACAAATAAGTTAAAGATATCACCTGTCAAGAAGGCGCCAAATACGCCTACTAATAAAAACTGCACAAATGAATAAAAGTAAAAGCGTTCACGCCTCTCGCCAATTGTATGAAAAGCAAAAAGAACGCAGCATAGTGTTACGATACTAGCAGTAAGTACGAGAAGGGAAGCGAACATGTCCGCTACTAGAATAATTCCAAAAGGAGGTTTCCAGTTCCCAAGCTCGTGAGTTAAAACACCTTTTGATTGAACCAACTGTACTAAATATGCAGCAAAAGCGGTGGTGGTGATTAATGATAAAACACTGATTATCCTTTGAAGTTTAATATTGTCTTTGAAAAAAATGAGCACAACACCTACAACAAACGGGATAAGCAGTGGGATGATTACAAAATTACTCGTCATGTTCATTTCCCCTTAACTTGTCCATATCGTCTGTTCCGAGTTCTTGATAAGCCCTGTAAGCTAGTACAAGGAAAAAAGAAGTGACGCCAAAGCTTATGACAATGGCAGTTAAAATTAGTGCTTGAGGTAAAGGATCTGTATAAGAAGAAGCCTTTTCTCCCAGAAGGGGAACACTCCCCCCTTTTAATCCGCCCATCGTTAAAATCAACAGGTGAACACCGTGGCTTAATAAGCCTGTTCCAATAATAATTCGCAGTAAACTGCGGGATAACATGAGATATACAGCGGCAGTGAATAGAATCCCTGCCACTATGGACATTAATATTTCCACTATTCACTCTCTCCAATCGTTTGAATAATGGTCATCGTAACACCAACAACTACTAGATATACGCCTAAATCAAACAGTACAACGGTAGCTAAAGATGTTTTCCCGAGAAGGGGAAGGTTAAAGTAGCTATATGTGTGAGTCAGAAATGGGACTTTGAAAATAAATGACCCAAGCCCCGTTAAAATAGCTAGCAGCAGTCCAGAGGCCGCCACCTTCTTATAGTCAAATGGGATGACTTTCGATACCGTTTTTATATCGAAAGCCAGCAGTAGTAATACAAGGGCTGCTGAGGTAGTAAGTCCCCCAACAAACCCTCCCCCGGGTGTATAATGACCTGCAAAGAAAAGATGAATGGCAAAAATGATAATAATGAACGTGACTACTTTCGTTGTGGTTTGTAGTATCAAATCATTTTTTTTCATTCTTCTTCCTCCTTTGTTAACCGAAGACGAATCATGCCATAGATAGCAAGAGCTGCTATACAAAGTACGGTAATTTCAAATAATGTATCAAATCCGCGGAAGTCAACAAGAATCACGTTCACCATGTTTTCGCCGCCTGCTTTTTCATAACTGTTTTCAATAAAGTAATGTGAAATCGATTCAAATAGTTTTGTACTGTTTGCTGATATGCCAAGCAATGTAACGGTCGTTCCTACAAGAAGGGCAACCAGTAAGTTTGGCAGTTGAAACTTCACCCTTACTTTTCGCTTCCGAAACTCCGGCAAGTAGTAGAAACATAGTAAAAACAGTGATACTGATACAGTTTCAATAACTAATTGAGTCAAAGCTAAGTCAGGAGCACGGAATAATACGAAAAATAAAGAAAGCGTATACCCGACAACTCCCAGCGAAATAATGGCTGTGAGGCGTGATTTTGCCAATAAAGTTGTAATAGTAGCCGCAACCATTACAACTGCTAGTATGGCTTCATAAACGCCGATAGAAGCAGTATCTTTTAGATCAATCGCAAAGGCATTCTGAGAAAAGAGCGTTACGAGAATTAAAATGCCTATGAAAGTAAAAATAATTAAAAGATAGTCTCTAATAAATCCTGTCATTAATGTTTTCATGATACGTGTTGAGCCTTTTTCCATCCCTTTAATGCCATAATTATATCCGTTGTTAAGCGTTAAAGAAGAAGGAAATCGTGTATAAATTTTTGACCACTTTTGAAGCGTCATAAATAACAAAACACCAAATGTGATGACACCTAGCGTCATAAATAATTCTGGCGTAAAGCCGTGCCAAAATTTAATATGCACTTGATATTCTTTACCTTCAGCTAGCAGGCTAGGTGCGATAGAGGCCATTGTTGGCTCAATAAGGGTTGATTCTAATAAATTAGGAGCAAAGCCAAAAATAACAACCAGCGATGCTAAAATAACAGGTGAAATAAGCATGCCTACTGGTGCTTCATGCGGCTTCTTCTCCAACTTTTCGGGCTGGTATTTGCCTGTAAAGGTTTTAAAGACAAGAATCATACTATAGACGAAAGTGAAAATACTTCCCACCCAAGCGATGATAGGCAGCAAAATTCCCCACGTCTGCATGCTATACATATCCATTTTTGTCACGTTTACCATGCCTGTAAAAAACATCTCTTTACTTAAAAATCCGTTAAAGGGAGGGAGACCTGCCATTGAAAATCCCCCGATGATAGCAATGGTAAATGTCACAGGCATGAAGCTCATTAACCCGCCTAACTTTCTAATGTCACGCGTGCCTGTTTCATGATCGACAATGCCTACTACCATAAACAAGCTGCCTTTGAAGGTAGCGTGGTTAATCAAATGGAAAACCGCTGCAGTAAGAGCCACTAAGTAGATATTATCGTCTAAAAAATCGTAGTGAATAGCTGCGCTACCTACTCCTATAAGTGACATAATCATCCCAAGCTGACTAATTGTTGAAAAAGCTAAAATCCCTTTCAAGTCTTGTTGCTTTACTGCTGAAAACGAGCCCCAAAACAGTGTAATTAGTCCTGTGATTGAAATAACAAAAAACCAAGTGGCGCTTATAGCAAAAACAGGGCTGAGTCTTGCTAAAAGATAAATTCCCGCTTTTACCATTGTAGCTGAATGAAGGTATGCACTCACTGGGGTTGGAGCTTCCATTGCATCTGGCAGCCAAATATGAAAAGGAAACTGAGCAGATTTTGTAAAGGCCCCTAATAAAATGAGGACTAGAGCTGGAATAAATAGATGACTTGATGTGACCACATCTACGTTTGAGATAATTTCGCGTATGCTGAAAGTACCTGTCATGACGTATAAAAGCACAATTCCTGCTAATAGGGAAAGTCCTCCGAATACGGTAATGAGCATAGATTTTAAGGCTCCGTATTGAGATTTCTCTCGTTTGTACCAATAACCAATCAATAAAAAAGATGAAAGGCTTGTTAATTCCCAAAAGCTGTAAAGACTCATTAAATTGTCTGATAATACAACTCCTAGCATAGATCCCATAAAAAGAAGCAAATAGACATAAAACGAATGCAGCGCTTCTTTTGTCTTTAGAAAGATAATAAATGGAGTAAAGAATAACAAGTGTCCCAATTCCGGTGATTAACAGAGAAAATAGAAGACCGAGTCCATCCACATAAGCATCAAAGTTAATGCCCAGACTAGGTATCCATTTCATTGAATGTAGATATGTTTCCCCCTTAGAAACACCACTGATATATTGTGTGAAATAAATGAACAACACAAGTGGAAGAGGTAAAACGAACCACCCTGTATGAATACGCTGGAATTTCCTATACAGAAGCGGGACAAAAAAGGCTAATAAAAAAGGCGATAAAATCACCAAGTGCAACCACGACAAAAGACAAACCTCCTTGTGATATTCAATTCTGTAACCGATTATATAATAATTTAATTATGCATGCATCCATGCTAATTCTTAGTATCAGCAGAATTTTCAAGGCTTATTAAATAAATAGAAACTCGTCACAAAATCCATAAAAAAAACATAAAAAAATTTTTTTCGACGTATAAAAATCATGCGAAATTGTCACTCTAAGAGTGAGGTGATGGAAATGTATAGGAAACAAATAGCCATCAGTTTTCTCATTTTTACCGCACTATGTATGAGTGGATTTGTGCTAAATAATCACTTGGAAATGAAAGAAGAAAACAGGATGCTAATCACTTCTAAAAGTGAAGCTGAAAATTCCATATCAATAGACTCTTCCCTGTTAAAAGCCTCTTATAAACCGAGACAATATGTAAAGATAGGTGAAATGAACTATATTGCACCATCCGGTAAGCAAATAAAAAACGATTGAAGACCACTCTTTAGTCGTTTTTTATTTGCTTATTATTTGCGTCATCGTGCATGAATTACGTTCTGTAATCAAAGAACATTAGTTGACTTCATAACGGAATTTATCGTTAAATAAAAGGGTACATACAATGATTGCAGTTTCAACAAACTATAATGATTGTGTCAAATTGTAAGTGGATTCACTTGAATTCAGCTAACAGTTTCGATAAAGTGGAAAATAAAGATATTTTAATGGAGGAACAGACTATGACACATGTTCGTTTTGATTATTCAAACGCGTTATCATTTTTTGGTGAACATGAACTTACATACTTACGTGATGCCGTGAAAGTAGCTCACCATTCAATTCATGAAAAAACAGGTGCTGGGAACGACTTTTTAGGATGGGTAGACCTTCCTACGGAGTATGACAAAGAAGAATTTGCACGCATTCAAAAAAGTGCAGAAAAAATTAAATCTGATTCAGATGTATTAATTGTTATTGGTATTGGAGGATCTTACTTAGGTGCTCGTGCTGCTATTGAAATGCTTCAGCATTCATTCTATAACACATTATCAAAAGAACAGCGTAAAACTCCGCAAGTTATTTTTGCTGGTAACAACATCAGCTCAACATACATGAAAGACTTAATGGATGTTTTACAGGATAAAGATTTCTCTATTAATGTTATTTCAAAATCTGGTACAACAACAGAACCGGCGATTGCTTTCCGTATCTTCCGTAAATTATTAGAAGAGAAATACGGCAAAGAAGAAGCACGCAAGCGTATTTATGCAACAACAGATAAAGCGCGCGGCGCATTAAAAACATTAGCGGACGAAGAAGGCTATGAAACATTTGTTATTCCAGATGATGTAGGCGGCCGTTATTCAGTATTAACAGCAGTTGGCTTATTGCCAATTGCCGCTGCAGGTCTTGATATCGAACAAATGATGAAAGGGGCAGCTGATGCTCAAGAAGCATTTTCATCATCAGAGCTAGAAGAAAACGCAGCTTATCAATATGCTGTAGCTCGTAATGTTCTTTATAATAAAGGAAAAACAATTGAAATGCTGATTAACTATGAGCCAGCTCTTCAATACTTTGCTGAGTGGTGGAAACAGTTATTTGGTGAAAGTGAAGGAAAAGACCAAAAAGGTATTTACCCTTCATCTGCTAACTTCTCAACGGATCTTCATTCTTTAGGTCAATATGTACAAGAAGGTCGTCGTGATATTTTTGAAACAATTGTACAAGTTCAAGATTCTCGTCATGAGCTAACAATTGAAGAAGATGCAGCGGACTTAGATGGACTAAATTACTTAGCTGGGGAAACAGTTGACTTTGTAAATAAAAAAGCGTTCCAAGGTACAATGCTTGCTCACACAGACGGAGGCGTTCCAAACTTAGTTGTAAACATTCCGGCGTTAGATGAGTATACGTTTGGATATGTTGTATACTTCTTCGAAAAAGCATGCGCAATCAGCGGCTATTTACTAGGAGTAAATCCGTTCGATCAGCCTGGAGTAGAAGCATATAAAGTAAATATGTTTGCTCTTCTTGGAAAACCTGGTTTTGAAGAGAAAAAAGCAGAATTAGAAAAGCGTTTGAAATAAATAAAAAGTTCACCTTCTTGTTAGAAGGTGAACTTTTTTGCTTTTGAGATAAAGGATAAAAAGCTGGAAAAAGGACATGTTAAAACAGAGGAGGGATAAGATGATTGAATTATCTTCAAGATTAGACGGCACATTATTCAAGCTTTATGAATTAGAAAAAACGCTTAAGCCGCTTGGGTATAACATTGGAGGAAATTGGGATTATGATCATGGTTCATTCGACTATAAGATGAACGATGAAGTCGGCTATCAGTTTTTACGTATCCCGTTTACAGCTACGAATGGAGAACTGGATTCTAAAGGAACAACCGTACAGATTGGTACGCCATTTTTACTTTCACATAAGTATCAAATTGGCCTAGATGACAATGTTCACAATGGAAACGTGGGTGCTTCATTTAATCAGTTTGCAGAACCCCAAGACGCAGACGCTTCATTTCCAGAAAAGTATATCAGCTTAGGAGAAGAGCTAATTAGAGAGGCAGAAGAGGCGCTGCTTCGGTAATTGAAGGGACTATTCTTTTCTTAAACTCTCTAATTTTTTTACAAAAATATGTTCGTACATGACCTGACTAATCAACTCGTTTGTTTTAATCATTTCATTTACCCCCAAATTTTGCGCATTTTGAATATGCTTTTTTGTTAACAGTTCAACGATGCTGTAAATAGAAGGGTTCAGTCCTTGCAGAGCGACTAGCGTAACAATAGTATTCATGTCTGCATATTCTTCTGTCTTATGCTGATCCGCAGTAATCAGCACTTTTTTTGCGTACCGAGCATTAGCAAGTTCTAATACCTCATAGTGAGAGGGACTTCCTTTAATAAAATGAACGCGATCACAGATCATGGGGTTTTTAGTCAAAGAGTCGTCGATAAGAACAATGTCTTCTTTATGAAATGCGTCGCGATAAGACTCTAACACGAGTTTGGCGCGCTCATTCCACCCCACAACGATGAAGTGATCTTTTCCATAAAACTTTAAATTTCCTTCCAGATAAGCGCTCTCGGCGGAAACAGCAATTTTAGAAAGCGTGACAAAATAAGTAGTAATAAATCCCGTTCCAATGAGGACTAAAATAATTGCAGCTAACCTTCCAATCGTAGTGGTGGGAGCAAAATCACCGTACCCTATAGTAGAGATTGTAATAATAACCCACCAAATTCCTTCAAACACATTCCCAAACGTTTGCGGCTCTAGGAAATGTATAAGCATGCCGAAAAGTAAAACAAGGCAGCCGATAATAAAAAGAAGCCGCACTAAAATAGAACGACGAAAAAGTCGAAATAATAGCCATTCCATCATAAAAATACCTCCAGTGATTAGTCATAGCCACAGTATGACCATTTTTCACTGAAGGTATAAGATATCTTTATCTTTTTACTTCGTAATATTCAATCCATTCTTTGTCTGGACCATAGAAAAATAAGTATCTTGCTCCATTTGGCAAAGTTACAATGTTTTCTTCCACAAATGAAACGCCTGCTGATTTTAAACGCTCAAACTCCTCTTCAATTCCATCTACTGCCAGCGCAAAATGATGAACTTTACCTTCATTAGGTAAGCTTGAGTTATACCCTTGAATTAACTCTACGATTACATTGCCTTCTAAACCTAGAAAAGCTAGCTTCAAAGACGGATCGGTATGTGGTAGTGTTTCGATGAGCTCTAATCCCACCTTTTGTGTATAGAACTCAATAGATTTTTCTATATCCTTTACTTGAACGCCTACATGTTCAAATTTTAAAATTGCCATATGCATCACCCGTATCTATAGTATGTAAAAACTATGAAATATATTAAAGAGAAAGGATATAGAAGTCAAGATAGGGCTGCTTATCAGGAAAGGGCTCTTAAATCATATTTTTGCTGGAGTGAATAGGGTAGAGGCTTCCATCAAGCGCAAACGAAATTTTGCCTGTTTCTTCAGATACAACTAAAATTAATGCATCCGATTTTTCTGACATTCCAATGGCTGCACGGTGACGTGTTCCCAATTTTTTGTTCGTTGAAATAATAGACGAGAGAGGTAAAACATTAGCAGCCGAAATAAGCTGATTATTTCTAATTAGGACAGCTCCGTCATGTAAGGGTGTTCCTGGATAGAACAGCGTCTCAACTAGCGTAGCGCTGACAGGAGCTTGAATAGGCATTCCTTTTTGAATAAGAGGATCTACATTTTGTTCCCGTTCAATGACAATTAAAGCGCCGTGACGTTTCTCAGAGAGGTTATGAATAGCTAAGGACAGAGCAGCATATTCAAATGTATAAGGCGATAAGTAATGACGCAAGTAATAAGAGGCGGCCGTAGCTTGAACATCTTGAAATAACCTTCTCATCTCCTCAAAATCACATAGGATACAATGATCACTCGTGTCTAAATGTTTAATTAAATTAGAGGCTTCAGTTGAAATCTGCTGTAAATATGTTCGTACATTATTTTTAATTGTATCGTCTAATTGAAAGGGTTGTCTCTCCATCTTATATAGCTCCTATCTGTCAGTCAGTGTTATCTGTAATGTGTGCTAATGTGGGTGAATTATCCGTAAAGCTTATAAATCCGCTATTAATTTTATAGAGAGATTTTGCGTTTTATTTAGCAAGAGAACATCAAAAGTTGGAGAAAAAAGAAAGCGTTTTATAAACTGATATGTTCACATTTGGGTTAAATTTACATATGTTGTTTTAAATAAAAGTATAGATATTTCTGTGAATTTAAAGTATAGTTTTCTTATCGGATATATGATTTTTAATGTTGACAAATATTCTAAATATGCTAAAATTTTTAAAAAATGCTTATCAAGAGTGGTGGAGGGATCTGGCCCGCTGAACCCCGGCAACCTGCTTAGCAAGGTGCTAATTCCAGCAAAGTGTGTATCATTTTGAAAGATAAGGTGAAAATTTATTGCCTACCCAGTCTTTCAATACGGAAGACTTTTTATTTTGATATAGCGCAAGCGATAATTTGAGAAGGGAAACCAATGACTGTAAACCCCGACTTAAAACAAATTTTTGAACACGCCGAAGCAAAGTAAGAATTAAATAGTTTCGCTGACTAGACACACTAGAGGCGGTTTTATCCAATTCTAGTGGGTAAAACCGTCTTTTTTTATTGGATAACGCGGATAACTAAGAATTGGAGTGGAGAAAATGGCAGACTTATATACGTACGAAAACTGGAGCGATACATTTCCAGAGTTCGACAGTAAAGATGAAACAAAAGGAGCCCTTTCAGCATTGCGGTGGGCGTATGATACCTACGGAGATTCAATTATTTATGCGTCAAGCTTTGGGATCGAAGGAATCGTGTTAATTGATTTAATTTCAAAAGTGAAAAAAGACGCTGAAATTGTCTTTTTAGATACAGGCGTTCATTTTAAAGAAACATATGAAGTGATTGATGCAATTAAAGAACGCTTCCCTGATTTACGTATTCATATGAAAAAGCCGGATTTAACTCTTGCAGAACAAGCTGAAAAACATGGAGATGAGCTTTGGAAGAGTCAGCCTAACTTATGCTGTCAAATTCGAAAAATCATTCCGCTAAGAGAATCCCTTGCTCCTTATGATGCGTGGATTTCCGGTTTGAGACGCGAGCAGTCTGAGTCTCGTGCCAACACGAATTATTTTAATAAAGATGAGAAATTCAAGAAGGTGAAAGTTTGTCCGTTAATTCATTGGTCATGGAAAGAAATTTGGCGCTATGTGTATAAGCATGATTTGCCGTACAACAAACTTCATGATCAAGGCTACCCAAGTATCGGCTGTGAGCCCTGTACCGCACCTGCCTATAATGTAGACGATTTACGTTCAGGAAGATGGGCGGGTACACAAAAAGTTGAGTGCGGATTACACGAATCTTAAATACGAAAGAGCTGAATAAATGATGCTTTTATATGTTGCCTTTATCATTGCGCTTTTTTTTGCAATGAATATTGGGGCAAGCGGTGCAGCAGCTGCTATGGGCGTTTCATACGGCTCCGGTGCAATTAAAAAGCGAAGAGTGGCCCTGTTCATCTGTGCTGTAGGAATTGTGCTCGGAGCTGTTACCGGAGGCGGTGAGGTGGTAAAAACCATCAGTTCAGGTATCATACCTGAAAAACTGCTGTCAGTAGAATTAGTTATTATCATTCTGGCTGCTGCAACGCTGTCACTCTTTTTCGCGAATTTGATTGGTATCCCTCTATCAACAAGTGAAGTAACAGTTGGCTCAGTTGTTGGAGTAGGAGTAGCTTATCAATCTCTGTATGTAGAAAAACTTTTAATTGTCATGTCTTTTTGGATTATTGTTCCGCTAGTTTCATTTGTCATTGCTTTTTTGATTGGGAAAGTGATAAAACGCAGAGCGCATAAAAAAGAAGCAGAGGGAAAGTGGAAAAGAGTTTTAACGATTTTAGTTATAGCGACGGGATTCTTTGAAGCCTTCTCAGCTGGAATGAATAATGTGGCAAATGCTGTCGGTCCTCTAGTAGGAGCTGGGTTAATGGATGCTACAACGGGTGTCATAGCAGGAGGATTGGCGGTGGCACTCGGAGCTCTTTTACTAGGAGGCCGAGTTATTGAAACAAACGGAAAAAAAATTACTCGCTATTCTGTAGGGGAAGGCTGCATTATTTCAGGTACTGGTGCTTCTCTTGTTACAGCAGCTTCACTGTTTGGTTTGCCAGTACCGCTTACACAGGTCACTACGTCTTCTATTATTGGGATAGGCGCAGCGAAAACGGGATTTACGAAAGAACAGCGCGAAGTGGTCATTCAAATGTTAAAGGTTTGGGTGGTATCCCCTGTATTTTCACTCGTAATCTCATATGTTCTTGTGAAATTAGTACTTGAAAGCGACTTATATTCATTTGTGGTGCTAGCTAGTGGCTGCATTGCCACAGCAGGTGTTCTAAGCTTAGCTAGAACGACTAGAAGAAAAAGAGCAAGCTTGCAGTCGGAAAAAGAAAAAATGACTGCGTGATTCAATTGCTTTTTATTATATTGTGTTAATTACTTAAGGAGGATTTTACAAAATGACAACAATTCAAGCACACGGTGGAGAATTAATTAATTTATATCAACCAACATATGACTACACTTCACTAACAAAAGAAATTGAAGTAGACAACATGGCTCTAAGTGATTTAGAACTAATTGGAATTGGTGCTTACAGCCCAATTACAGGGTTTTTAGGAGAAAAAGATTATCAATCAGTTGTTGAAAATATGCGTCTAGCAGATGGAACTGTATGGAGTATTCCTATTACTCTTCCCGTAACAGAAGAGCAAGCTAAAGAATTAAACATTGGCGACAAAGTAAAACTAGTTCAAAGCGGTGTGACATATGGTGTTCTAGAAGTTTCTGAGGTATATACGCCAAATAAAGAAAAAGAAGCGGAAAATGTGTACCGCACAGCAGAACTTGCCCACCCTGGTGTGAAGAAAATGATGGAACGCCCAAATGTATATGTAGCAGGTCCAATCGTACTTGTAGAACGTACACCTAAAACGCGTTTTGAAAAATATTACCTAGATCCAACTGAAACAAGAGCAGCATTTGAAGAACGCGGTTGGAAAACGGTTGTTGGATTCCAAACTCGTAACCCTGTTCACCGTGCGCACGAATATATTCAAAAAACGGCATTAGAAATTGTAGACGGCCTGTTCTTAAATCCTCTTGTAGGAGAAACAAAGTCAGATGATATCCCAGCAGATATCCGTATGGAAAGTTATGAAGTACTTTTAGAGAACTATTATCCTAGCGATCGTGTAGCTTTAGCAGTTTTCCCTGCTGCGATGCGTTATGCTGGACCTAGAGAAGCGATTTTTCATGCAATGGTTCGAAAAAACTTTGGATGCACGCATTTCATTGTAGGTCGTGATCACGCTGGTGTTGGTGACTACTACGGAACATATGATGCACAAAAAATCTTCAGTAACTTTACAGCAGATGAATTAGGAATTACACCTTTATTCTTTGAACACAGCTTCTACTGCAAGAAGTGTGAAGCGATGGCATCAACGAAAACGTGCCCTCACAGCAAGGAAGATCATATGATTCTATCTGGAACAAAGGTACGTGAAATGCTTCGAAACGGAGAAGTGCCACCAAGCACATTCAGCCGTAAAGAAGTAATTGAAGTGTTAATTAAAGGATTAGCAAAACAAAAAGTATCTTCAAAATAAGGAGCGGTTGAAGTGAGCAAATCAACAAACATTACGTGGCATGATGCTGGAATTACAAAAGAGGAAAGACGCGAGCAAAATAATCATCACAGTTTTGTATTATGGTTTACAGGTCTTTCGGGTTCAGGTAAATCTACCGTAGCAAACGCAGTGGCAAAAGCGCTTTTTGATAAAAATATTCGCAACTATGTATTAGATGGTGACAATGTTCGGTTCGGCTTAAATAAGAATCTAGGGTTTTCTGCTGAAGATCGTACAGAAAATATTCGCCGTATCGGTGAGGTTTCTAAGCTATTTGTAGACAGCGGTCAAGTGGTACTAACAGCATTTATCTCTCCATTCCAAGAGGACCGCGCTCAAGTGCGTGAGATCTTAGAGGGGAATGAATTTTTGGAAGTATACGTGGAGTGTCCGTTAGAAGAATGTGAAAAAAGAGATCCAAAAGGCCTTTACAAAAAAGCAAGAAGCGGAGAAATTCGTGATTTTACAGGAATTGATTCTCCGTATGAGTCACCGGCTAACCCTGAATTAACAATTAATACAAGCACACAGTCTGTAGAAGAATGTGTACAAACTGTTATTGAATATTTAGCTAACCGAAAATTTATCTAAATGACAGCGGACTTTGTCCGCTGTTCTAATTCAACTTGAAATTTGGGAGCATTGCGGAGACGTGGAAATGATGGAAGGGTGAAAGGCATTCATGGGGAAAGTATATCTAGTCGGTGCAGGGCCGGGAGATCCAGATTTAATTACATTAAAAGGGTTGAAAGCAATTCAGCAAGCAGATGTTATCTTATATGATCGTTTAGTGAATAAGGACCTGCTGGAGTATGCTAAAAGTGATGCAGATATCATTTACTGCGGAAAGCTTCCAAACTATCATACCCTCAAGCAAGAAACAATTAACAACTTTTTAGTGAAATTCGCTAAAAAAGGAAAAATTGTAACGCGCTTAAAAGGCGGAGATCCATTTGTTTTCGGACGCGGAGGGGAAGAAGCAGAAGCTCTCGTGCAGCAGGGCATTTCATTTGAAATTGTTCCAGGAATTACATCAGGCATCGCAGCTGCTGCTTATGCAGGAATCCCTGTCACTCACCGGGAATACAGCGCAAGCTTTGCTTTTGTAGCAGGCCATCGTAAAGATAGCGAGCATGATGCAATCAAATGGGATAGCCTAGCCAAAGGTGTAGATACTCTTGCAATTTATATGGGGGTGCGGAACTTACCGTACATTTGCCAACAATTAATGAAACACGGAAAAACTTCAGCTACGCCAATTGCATTGATTCACTGGGGAACATGTACGGACCAGCGCACTGTAACTGGAACTCTTGGTACAATTGTTGATATTGTTAAAGAAGAACAAATTGAAAATCCAAGTATGATTATCGTTGGTGAAGTTGTGAATTTTCATGACCGATTAAATTGGTTTGAGAAGACTGGACAGCATTACTATTCGTTTGCACAAGAAGCTTACTAAAGAGGTTGATTATATGGATGCAGTTTTATATGTTTGCCATGGCAGCCGCGTAAAAGAAGGCGCTGATCAGGCAGTTGCTTTTATTGAAAGATGTAAAAAAAATCTAGATGTACCGATTCAAGAAGTTTGTTTCCTAGAACTAGCTTCCCCCACTATTGAACAAGGATTTGAAGCGTGTATTGAACAAGGTGCTACTCGTATTGCAATTGTGCCTCTTCTGTTATTAACAGCTGCGCATGCAAAACATGATATACCTGAAGAAATACACAAAGTATATGAACGTTATCCCCAGGTAGAAGTGTTGTACGGAGAACCGTTCGGCGTGGACGAACGAATTGTTGATATCTTGGTAGAGAGAATCAATGAAACCAATGTGGATAAGCATGAAGATTCGATGGTATTGTTGGTCGGCAGAGGAAGCAGTGATCCTGCTGTAAAAAAAGATTTTAATGAAATAGCTCAACTGCTAAAAGGTAAAGGAGCTTTTAAAGAAGTGAGCACATGCTATTTAGCTGCGGCTTCCCCTAATTTAAAAGAAGGCCTGCACCTTGCGAAACAAACTTCGTATAAGCAAGTATTCGTTCTTCCTTACCTTTTGTTTACCGGTATTTTAATGAACGAAATTAAGGAAGAATTGGAGCAGTTATCAACAGATGACCAGCAGTTTATCTTAGCCAACTACCTAGGTTATCATGATGGACTTGCACGCATTTTAAGTCATCAAGTAAAAACGTTATTATCGAGCAAAGGAAATCAATACGATGTATACCGTTATGCTTGATTTAAAGGATCGTTCGGTCTTAGTAGTTGGAGGCGGAACAATCGCAACTCGTAGAATTAAAGGTTTTTTACAAGAAGGAGCAGCCATTACAGTGGTTGCTCCAACTGTTTCATCTCAAATAAATGAGTGGGAAGCTAAAGGTCAGCTGTGTGTAAAAATAAAAAAAGTAGAAGTAGAAGACTTACTTAATGTTTTTTTTATTGTTGTAGCTACAAATGATAAAGCTGTGAACGAGTTTGTTAAGCAGCATATTAAAAATGATCAGTTGGTTAATATGGCCAGCAGTTTTTCCGATGGAAATATTCAAATTCCTGCACAGTTTTCTAGAGGGAGATTATCGCTAGCAATATCCACAGATGGCGCTAGTCCTTTGTTGACAAAACGAATTAAAGAAGAATTATCTTCAAATTATGATGAGAGTTACACACAGTATACACAGTTTTTATATGAATGCAGAGTTCTTATCCACAGATTGAATGTGTCAAAGAGCCGTAAACATGAGTTATTAACAGAAATTATCGATGATCAATACCGGCTGTCTCTAGTAAAACAGAGGGAATTTTTACAACAGATTGAAAAATATAAATAAAAAAACGGCCAATTGGCCGTTTTTCATTTATACATTTTCAACTTCAATGCTACGAATACCGCTAATTTTTTGAATCTCGTAATACACTTCTGTAGTAGGACGCTGATTATTAACTGACACTTTCATACGTATATATAATTCATTGGTGTCTAAATCTTTGATTCGAATATTTTTTATCGTAATATTCTTTTCTCTAATGCTGTTAGTTGTATCAAAAATATTGTGCTTATCAGCCAGCTTGAGTTGAAGAATAAGCTCTTTCTCGCGCAGTTGCCTAGGCCCTAGAATCGTAATAAGGAAAGGGAGAAGTTCAACGCTGATGATGAGCAGTACAACTCCGGTAATAGCTTCAGGATAAAACCCTGCACCTACAGCAATGCCTATACCTGCTGCCCCCCAGATAATAGCCGCTGTTGTAAGCCCGGAGATGCTGTCATTTTCTTTTCGTAAAATGACACCGGCTCCTAAAAAACCAATTCCAGAAACAATTTGAGCAGCCAGACGAAGCGGGTCCATTGTGATATGATCACCTTTATTAAAAATTTGAGAAGACTCAATCGAAACAATCGTGAGTAAACAGCTAATAATGGAAATTACGAGAGATGTTTTTAAACCAACAGGCTTTCGTTTTAGTTCCCTTTCAATTCCAATAATAAGACCAAGTACAGCAGAAACACCTAATTTGAGCAACATTTCATTTTCCATTATTTTCACCTATTTCAATAGACATTGTTGTTTATATCTGTATGAAAGAAGAAAAACAGATATGTATCAGTATAGTAAACTTTTCTTCATAATGACAGGTGAAATTCGAAAAAATCTGATTATTTATAAAGCGCTATGATCTTTTCTTTTAATTTATATTTTTGAATCTTGCCGGATGCCGTCATGGGAAAGTCGTCTATAAAATAAATATGTTCCGGAATTTTGAAATGAGCAAGCTTACCTTTGCAAAAGTCTTTGATTTCTTGAGCGGTAAGAAAAGAATGTTGCTTGAGTTTAATGCATGCAGCAACTCTTTCTCCATACTTTGGATCAGGAATGCCGACAATTTGCACATCTTCTACCTCGGGTATTCTATATAAAAACTCTTCAATTTCTCTTGGGTAAATATTTTCGCCTCCTCTAATAATCATATCTTTTAAACGTCCCGTAATTCTTACATAGCCATCTTTATCGATGGTAGCTAAATCTCCTGTATGTAGCCAACCTTCTACAATTGTGTTTTCTGTTTCCTCCGGCATTTTATAATACCCTTTCATTGTTAAATATCCTTTTGCACAAAGTTCTCCTTGTTCTCCGAAAGAAGCTTGTTTACCTGTAACTGGATTAATAATTTGAATCTGTACATGATCATGCACTTTGCCAACCGTTTGTACTCGCCGCTCGATAGAATCAGTTGGGGTTGTTTGGGTAATTACAGGAGATGTTTCGGTTTGACCATAGGCGATAGTAATTTCGTTGATACCCATGTCATTTATGACTCGCTTCATTACTTCTGCTGGACAATTAGAACCAGCCATGATTCCTGTGCGAAGAGTAGATAAATCATATTGATTAAATTCAAGTGCATTTAATTCCGCAATAAACATAGTTGGTACACCGTGAAGCGCTGTACATTTTTCTTTCTCTACGGTGCGTAAAACAGAGGAAGGCTGAAATTCAATAATCGGTAGCATAGTAGCACCTACGGATACGCATGCTAGAACGCCCAGCACACATCCAAAACAATGAAAGAAAGGAACTGGGATACATAAGCGGTCTTCGTTAGTCAGTTTCATAGACTGAGCAACTAAAAAGCCGTTGTTTACTATATTATGGTGACTTAGCATAACTCCTTTTGGAAAACCTGTTGTTCCGGAAGTGTATTGCATATTGATAACTTCATGGATATGTAGGGATTGCTCATGCTTATCGAGAACCTCATCCGATACCATTGAGCTACTCATTAAGAACTCGTCCCAAGAAGTATGTTTGCTTGATCCACTTAAGTTTATAAGATGTTTTAGTTTGGGAAGATTATGTTCAATACCGGTGATAATAGACGTATAAGAAGTGCTTTTAAATTCATCAATGAAAAATAGCGCTGCTGTATCAGAATGACTCAATACATACTCTAATTCAGAGGATTGGTAGCTTGTATTAAGGGTAACCAAAACAGCGCCTATTCTAGCTGCTGCGAATTGCAGAAGCAACCATTCCGGCACATTGGTAGCCCAGATAGCGATATGATCGCCTTTTTTGAGACCGGTGGCTAGAAGTGCCTTTGCAACTCGAGAGGTTTCTTGATAAAACTCTGCGTACGTATAGCGAATATTTTGTTCAGAGTAGATAACCGCTTCTTGATGCCCAAACTTTTTTGTACTTTCTTTTAAAAGTTCTCCAACCGTTAATTCAAGCAATGGTTTCATTTGGTTTCCTCCTTGAATAATGTTAAAGTATACATGAAAGCGTTTTCTAAAAGTAGTTTATCAAATTTAAAGAAAGTGTTCCAAAAAATCATTCGACAAATTCCTTCACTGTCCATCGCAGGTATGAAGAAGGGGGGGGGACTAAATTTATCGTATTGATTTCAATAAGTAAGTATACCGAATGCGAATATTGTAATAAAATAAAGAAATGTCTCCTTTTTATAAGAAGACAACGTAACATCATGTTAATAAAGAATGGTATAAAAATATGAAGTAAACAAACAAAAAATCATGCTGAATGTTGAAAGTGAAATAAATGAAAGGCCGTTGACTTTGCCTTCTTTATTAGACATTTGAATTGATTCCCAATAAGCAAGTGAAATTAAGAGAATAGACATACAAAAGGACAAATAGAGTGCAGCTGCAATTAAGGTATCCAAGTGAACGCCTCCTTGGCGGATAATGATTTAATAGACATTATGCTAGTTTGGGTCTAGATATGCTAGTATCTATTAATTGGCTAACGTTTCGTGTATGAGAAAATAGTTTTTAAAAATATATCGAAAAACTATTGCACAATAAAAGAAGGCATGGTATATTATTAAATGTCGCTAAGATGAACTGCTGAAGCAAACATCGAAGTGATAAATAAAAAAACTTGTTGACAACTAGGTTGCAACTTGTTATGATAGTAAAGTCGCTTAAGAGCGGCGGTTGAACTTTGAAAACTGAACAAAGCGACAAACGTCAACGTTAATTTTTATTTTTTAAATTGAGCAAGTCAAACATTTCTTCGGAGAGTTTGATCCTGGCTCAGGATGAACGCTGGCGGCGTGCCTAATACATGCAAGTCGAGCGAACTGATTAGAAGCTTGCTTCTATGACGTTAGCGGCGGACGGGTGAGTAACACGTGGGCAACCTGCCTGTAAGACTGGGATAACTTCGGGAAACCGAAGCTAATACCGGATAGGATCTTCTCCTTCATGGGAGATGATTGAAAGATGGTTTCGGCTATCACTTACAGATGGGCCCGCGGTGCATTAGCTAGTTGGTGAGGTAACGGCTCACCAAGGCAACGATGCATAGCCGACCTGAGAGGGTGATCGGCCACACTGGGACTGAGACACGGCCCAGACTCCTACGGGAGGCAGCAGTAGGGAATCTTCCGCAATGGACGAAAGTCTGACGGAGCAACGCCGCGTGAGTGATGAAGGCTTTCGGGTCGTAAAACTCTGTTGTTAGGGAAGAACAAGTACGAGAGTAACTGCTCGTACCTTGACGGTACCTAACCAGAAAGCCACGGCTAACTACGTGCCAGCAGCCGCGGTAATACGTAGGTGGCAAGCGTTATCCGGAATTATTGGGCGTAAAGCGCGCGCAGGCGGTTTCTTAAGTCTGATGTGAAAGCCCACGGCTCAACCGTGGAGGGTCATTGGAAACTGGGGAACTTGAGTGCAGAAGAGAAAAGCGGAATTCCACGTGTAGCGGTGAAATGCGTAGAGATGTGGAGGAACACCAGTGGCGAAGGCGGCTTTTTGGTCTGTAACTGACGCTGAGGCGCGAAAGCGTGGGGAGCAAACAGGATTAGATACCCTGGTAGTCCACGCCGTAAACGATGAGTGCTAAGTGTTAGAGGGTTTCCGCCCTTTAGTGCTGCAGCTAACGCATTAAGCACTCCGCCTGGGGAGTACGGTCGCAAGACTGAAACTCAAAGGAATTGACGGGGGCCCGCACAAGCGGTGGAGCATGTGGTTTAATTCGAAGCAACGCGAAGAACCTTACCAGGTCTTGACATCCTCTGACAACTCTAGAGATAGAGCGTTCCCCTTCGGGGGA